>CACXHB010000071.1 GCA_902767315.1 uncultured Eubacteriales bacterium | reverse complement strand
GTGATTCTGGGCCGCAGCGAGCAGGAAGTGAAAAATCGGCTGGCGTATATGGGCCTGGGCGGAAAAAGCCTGAACCTGCTGGGAAAACGGAATGAAGAATGAAGCAGGATGAAGCGGGGGACGTTCCGCCGCGAAGAATACTTGTCAGAACCGTCGGTGGGTGCTATACTCCATCATATAGACACTTTTTGCCGTCAGACGCATTGCGGATTATCAGCGTAACATCGTACGCACGTCCCCCTGTATTTTCGCCTGCTTCATTGTAAACAGGGAACGCGATTTTAGAATCGTATATATACATACCATACTTCGCGTCCTTGTTCTTGGGATGCTTTGTTGGTCCCTATCGGCGGTTCGCTGCAATATGGATTGCAAGATAGTCCACAATAAAATATCCGCACAAAAGGCCGCCGAGGCGATTTGCTTCGGCGGCCCAATGCATGAAATGGAAATTTAGAACTGGAATTCGGCCTTGGGCTCGGGGCGATTCTTCATCTCTTCACGCTTGGCGGTGTGGATATCGGACTCATAGCCCATGACGGCGTAAGCGGCGATTTTGGATTCTTCCACGCCAGGCTGGTTGAAGGTGTTGATGTTCAGCAGCGCGCCGGAATAGGCGGTGACCAGTTCGAAGAAGTAGATCAGCTGGCCCACGGTGTTGGCGTTGACTTCGGGCAGGGTGATGGTCTGGCTCATGCGGCCGGACTTGTACAGGGCGTATTCCGTGCCCTTGCGCTCGGCTTCGATGAGCTGGTTGTGGCTCTTGCCGCCCAGGAAGGCAATGGTGGGGATGTCGTCGCAGCCGTGGGGGATGGCCGTGGTGGCCCGGAAGGATTCCACCTTCAGGAAGGTCAGCGCCTTGTCGAAGGGGCCTTCGGTGTACAGCTGCAGCTGAGAATGCTGGTCAGTCACGCCCAGGGTTTTGATGGGCGTCTGGCCCACGTGGCACTTTTTGCCGTCCAGGGTCTCATTCTTGCCCAGGGATTCGGCCCACAGCTGGGCATACCAGTCGGCCATGAGCTTCAGGGAATCGGCGTAGGGCATCATCACGGACATGTTCACGCCGTGACGCATGGCCAACACCATCAGGCCCGCGTCCATCAGCGCGGGGTTCTGATACGCGTCATCGGAGGCGCAGCGCTGATCCATATCCTTTGCGCCGGCGATGAGGCCGCGGATGTCAATGCCGGTGACGGCGGCGGCGATGAGGCCCACGGGGCACAGTTCGGAGAAACGTCCGCCCACGCCGTCGGGAATGTAGAAGGTTTCATAGCCTTCCCGCTGGGCGATCTTGATCAGGAAGCCCTTGGTCTGGGAAGTGGTGATAATGATGTGCCGCTTGTAATCGTCGCCCACGGCCTTCTTCAGCGCGTCGGTGATGATGAGATACTGGCTCATGGTTTCGGCGGTGCCGCCGGATTTGGTGATGACGTTGAAGCAGGTCTTCTTCAGATCGATCACGTCCAGCAGGGCGGCCATGCGCTCGGGATCCACGTTGTCTTCGATGTACAGCCGGGGGCCGCCGCGCTTCTCGGCGGGCAGCTCGTTGTAATGCAGATGGTTCAGGGCCTGCTGCACGGCGGCGGGGCCCAGGGCGCTTCCGCCGATGCCCAGCACCACAAAGGCTTCGAATTCCTTGCGGACCCGCGCGGCGGTGTTTTCGATGGCGGTGAGAATCTCGTCCTGATTGTAGGGCAGATCCATCCAGCCCTGCATGCCCTTGCCACGGCCGGCTTCCACGGCGGCATGGGCCTTTTTCAATTCGGGAAGCATGGAATCGAGCTCGGCGCGGGGAATCGCGTGTTCGCCCGTAAATTCGCGGAACATGGGATTGACGTCCAGTTTGATGCGCATATCCATATCAAATTCCTCCAATCTTTCCTGCGTTCTATTATACCGTTTTTATGTAAAGGCATGATGAAACCGGTGGTAGATATTACATTTGAATCGGCCAATTGTTTCTGTCATAATGAATGCACTACCAAAGAAAGCGGGGAAAATTTATGGGCAGAAGGGGGCTTTGGAAAAAGGGGCTTTTGCCGGCGGGGGCCTTTGCACTGCTGTGCCTGCTCTGGCCGGCATTTGCCGGAAAGGCGGCGAAATGGATTTCCATTCCGGCGGCAGGGCTGCTGGCGGGGATTTCGGGGAAATTTCCCGTGCCGGTGTTTGGAATTTTGGCCCTGCTGGCCCTTGCGGGGCTGATTTTTGGAAAGGGCCGCCGGGGCGGAATCGCCTTTTGCATCGCGGCGGCGTATGCGCTTTTGTGGCTGCCGCCCACGAACGCCCCGACGGCTACGTATCCCCGGGCGGAGCAGGCCCGGACGGAGGCCCTGTGCCGGGCGCTGGCGGAGGAGCTGGTTCAGACGGGGCGACAGGCGGTCTCCCTTTCGGAAGGGCTTATCCAGGCCCGGGCGGCCATGAACGCCCCAGCCAGGCCCAAGGCGGCGCGGTTCCCCGCCTGGCTGCGGGGACTGAAGGCCGCGGGGATATACGTGCCCTTTACCGGCGAAGCGCTGGTGGACCCCACCCGCAGCGCCGCCGGCCTGCCCTTTACCGCGGCCCATGAACTGGCCCACATGCTGGGGGTGGGCAACGAGGGCGCGGCGAACATCGCGGCCTATGCCGCCTGCGTGGAATACGGCGAGGCGGCGGGCTATTCCGCCCGGCTGTGGGCGCTGAAATACGCCATGGGCCGGCTGACGGACGCAAACTGGGTGTACGCGCTGCTGTCCCGGGAAACGGCGGAGGATCTGGCGCAGATTCCCTGGGCCGGAGGCGGCGGGGAGTATGATACGCTGGTGGATTATCTGTGCGCGTCCGTCTCCTGACGCAGCAGCCTTCAGCGCGGCTGCGCCCCTGCCGCAATTGGGAGAAAACGTTTCTGAAAATATGGAAAAGCCGATGGCCTCTGCGTGAAAGGCCGCAGAAGTCATCGGCTTTGGAATCGCCGGAGAAGGGCTTTTTTGTTAATTTGCCGCCGGCACGTAAGAATCCATCAGCGCCAGCACCGTCTGGGCAAAGGCCACGTCGCCGTCCGCCGGGTAAAAGTAAAAGGTGTAGACGTATTTTTTCGGGAAGATCACCGCGCAATTGGAGGAAACCGAGGCGTAATCCGACCAGCAGACGAATTCCGTCTTCTGAGAACCGAAGGTGTTGATAAAGATGCTCTTGTTGTCCGCCGAAAGCGCCAGGGTCTGGCAATATTCCTCCAGATTTACGTAATCCGGCAGATATTCGGCTCGCTGCAAATAGAGAAAATGGGTTCCATCGCCATAACAGGCCAGAAAACCCTTTTCCGACTGAGCCTGTGTGAGGGCATACCGCTGCCAGGCCTCCGGAAGGGTCAGGGTGAAATTGCCGTCAAAATCCACCGTCCGGCTGTCGGCGGCGTTATAGGTGTCCTGAGGAAGGCCGTCTTCGTAAAGGGAATGCAGGTCGAAATCCTCCGCCTGGCAAAGGCAGCAGGAAAGAGCCGCCATCAGCGTAAGCGCCAGTGCAAACGTCCGTTTCATGCGCGTTCACCTCCTGCTTCTATTATAGCAGTCCGGCCGTTTTTTCGCAATATAAAAATATGAACGCGAAATTAACAATTATGCACCACACTTGACACGGGTGCAAGCTATATTATACAATAAATTAATGCTTTTTCAACGCTGCATAACCTGTAGAGAGGCGGTAACGAGATTTGGACATCAAGCGTTTTACGGAATATCGCGAAAAGGTGGTTTCTTCGGTTTCCCGGGCCATCGTGGGCAAGGAGCGGCAGATCGAACTGGTGCTGAACGCCTTTGTGTGCTCCGGCCATGTGCTTTTGGAGGACGTGCCGGGCACGGGCAAGACCATGCTGCTGCGGGCATTTGCCAAGTCCATGGGAGGGGCCTTCCGCCGGGTGCAGTTTACCCCGGACCTTCTGCCCTCGGATTTGACAGGTATCAACTTCTTCAGCCAGAAGACCGGCGAATTTGAATTCCGCAAAGGCCCACTGTTTGCGGACGTGGTGCTGGCGGACGAAATCAACCGCGCCACCCCCCGCACCCAGTCGGCGCTGCTGGAGGCCATGGAGGAGCGGCAGATTTCCGTGGACGGAGACACTTATCCCCTGGGCGAGGATTTCATCGTCATGGCCACCCAGAATCCCCTGGAAAGTTACGGCACTTTCCCCCTGCCGGAGGCCCAGGTAGACCGCTTCTTCATGAAGCTTTCCCTGGGGTATATGACCCGGCTGCAGGAGATGCAGGTGCTTACCCGGCAGGCCACCACGGACATCATCGCGGAAATTCAGCCCGTGGTCACCCGGGAGGAGACCCATTATGTGAAAACTCACTTCCGGGAAGTGGAAGTAGGCACAGACGTGCGGAATTATCTGATGGATCTGGTGGAAAAGACCCGCAAGGAATCTCAGTTTATTTCCGGCGTTTCTACCCGGGGCGCACTGGCGCTGTACAAGGCCTGTCAGGTAAACGCGGCCTTTGCCGGACGGGATTACGTGCTGCCCGAGGACATTCGGGACGTGGCCCGGCCGGTGCTGGGGCATCGCATTTTCTCCGGCGGCGGCGCCCGGGCCCAGGAGGCGGAGCTTCTGCTGGACCGGATGATCGGCGAAATCCCCGTGCCGCTGGAGAAGAAGTAAGCCATGGTCCTGTATCTGATTCTTCTGATTCTGGTTGCGCTGGTGGTGGAGCGCTGGAGCATTCGCCACGCCCTGGACGGGGTAAAGTACGAATTGAAGATTTCCAAAAATCTGGTGGAAATCGACGAGGAGTTTCAATTGATCACTACCCTGCGCAATGCCTCCCGCCGGTTCATTCCCTTTATTCGTATCAGCGAATACGTGCCCCGGGATATTACCATGGACGCAAAGCGCTGCACCATGGGCTTTGACGAAAACAGGGCCAGGGTCAATTCCACCGTTTACATGATGCCCCGCCAGAAGATGGTGCGGCGGCTGCGGGCGTCCCTGGGCCGCCGGGGCCGGTATGTGTTTAACGGCGCCATTCTCTACGGCGGCGATTTCCTGGGCCTTTCCGAAAAGGCGAAATATTTCGACCGGCTGCGGGAAGCGGTGGTGCTGCCCAAACGGCTGGACAGCGTGGAATTCGACCGCACTCTGGGAGGCTTTCTGGGGGATGTGTCCGTGAACCGGTTCATTCTGGAGGACCCGGTTCTGACCCTGGGCTTCCGGGATTACACCGGCCGGGAACCCATGAAGCAGATTTCCTTTACCGCCACGGCCCGCACCGGGCGGATGATGGTAAAACAGTTTGACCACACCCTGGACGTTACCGTCAGCGTGGTGCTGAATCTGGACACCCGTTTGCCCTCCGGCCTGGCCCGGCCTCTGATGGAAACCTGCTTTTCCATGATCCGGGGGGTGTGTGAAATGCTGGAGGAAAAGCGCATTCAGTACGCCTTCTGCACCAACGCCCGGGCGGCGGGGCAGACCGGCCCCTGGGAATTCGTCAGCGACGGATTGGGAGGAGCGCACCTTTCCACCATTCTGGAAGGGCTGGGCCGGGCGGTCTGCCAGTCGACCCAATCCCGGGATACCCTGCTGGAGGATGTGCGCCGCCGGGCGGAAAGCGGCCGGGCGCATATCATAATCACTCCCGGCCGGGAGGACATTTCCCCGGCTCAGGTTCGCGCCTTGTCCAATTATACCGGCGCAAAGGTGCTGGTGGTATCTGCGGAGGAGGTGACCGCGCCGTGAATCTTGCCTTTTCCCTGCGGGTGCTGGCGGATCTGTGCTATTACGTGTTCGCCATTTCCTCCGTGGTCACCTGCGCCCGGCATTCCGGGCTGATGCTGGCCGGGCCATTGTTTGGAGCGCTGGCGGCGTATTTCGTGGCGATGGCGGGCCGGAAGGCCCCGAAAAAACGCTGGCTGCAGCATCTGGCGGCGCTGTTGGCGGCAGGCAGCCTGTTTTTTGCCCATACCCCGGCGGATTGGGTGGTCTATGTGCCCATTGTAGTGTATCTGCAGATCATCGTGTTTAAGCGCCTGGTGTACGCGGATTACGATTCCGCCCAGAGCCGCTTCTTCCTGTGCCTGAAGATTTTGCCCGCGCCCATTGTGCTGACCATTGTCGCCGGCAATAAGGCGGGCTTTCTGGAGGTCATGCTGCCCTATTTTCTGTTTTTCCTGGTGCTGAACGTGATGCTGCTGCGGATGCTGCGGCATAACGAGCAGGTGTTGTCCGATGGGAAATTCCGGGCCATGAACCTGATGCAAATCGGGCTTCTGTGCGGGGCGGGCTGGCTGCTTACCACGGGCTATGTGGTAACGGCGTTTCAGTTGCTGGTGCGGCAGCTGGTGCGATTTGTGCTGCGGCCCCTGTGCAACCTCATCCTTTACGCCATTGGCGGCGTGGGCTGGGTGCTGAATAAAATCTTCGGCGGCATCGATTTCCATCTGGAGGACGTGGACCTCAGCGCCCTGGACAACCTGGGTCAGGGCATGGATGAGGGCGATCAGGCGGTGATGGAATTCTACGAGGAGGCCTCGAAAAATTCCGAAACCACTCGGGTGCTCACCTATGTGGCCATTGCCTTGGCGGTGATCGTCACCATCGTGCTGATCATCGTGCTGTTTAAAATTCTCATGCGTGCCGCCCGCCGGCCGGAGGACAACAAATTCGCCGACGAACGCTCTTCTCTGGATGAGGAAGAGGACGCGGGCAAGCGCCTGGGCTTCTCCCCCCGGGATCGGGTGCGCAATTACTATCGGAAATTCCTGAAGCAGGCCCTGAAGGCCAGCCTGGACCCGGATGAAAACGCGGATTCCCGGGAAATTGCCCAACAGATGCGCCCCAAGTTTCAGCCGCACGCCCTGGACGGCCTGCGGGAGGTGTACATCCGCGCCCGCTATTCCTCGCAGGAGATTACCTCCGCGGACGTGAAGCAGGCCAAGGAGATGTACGACGACCTGAAGAAAAAGGAAAACTGAATCTGCCCACGAAAAAGGGACGGAAGCGCAAAACTTCCGTCCCTTTGGCATGGGTGACCTCATCCGACCTCGCTGCGCTCGGCCACCTTCCCCAGAGGGGAAGGCAAAGTTGGCCGGTACGTCCTCGAATTTTTTATGCCCGGTCGGTGTGCTTTCTGCCCTCCAGCAGCTGAGCGGTGACCCAGTCCCGGGTGGCGAAGGGATCCGAATAGGCCTTCAACTGCTCATACAGCGCCTTGCGCATTTCCGCGATGCGGGGGGCCTGCTGCTCATTGCAGATGAGGTTGACCTTTTCGCCGGGATCGGTTTCCAGGTCGTAGAACTCGTCGATGTCCGTCAGGTTCCAGATGTATTTGTACCGCCCGTCCCGAATCATCCGGTTGGTATACAGGCCGAACTGCTGGCCGTTGGAGGTGGAGGTGATGTAATTGCGGGGATGGGTATCCTCCTGGGCGCACAGGGGCAGCCGTTCCCCGTGGAGCACCTCAGGGGTCTCCAGGCCCATCAGGTCGAAGATCGTCCGGGTGATGTCCAGGCAGCCGGCGGCGAAGGAATCCGTCTGATAGGGGCCGTAGCCCGGGGCCTTCACGCACAGGGGAATGCGGGTGTTGTCCTCGAAAAGCACATAATGCTTATCCAGCATCTGGTGGCTGCCGCACATGTCCCCGTGATCGGAGGTGAAGACGATGATGGTGTTTTCCCACTGGCCGGCTTCCTTCAGCGTGCGCAAAAGCTTGCCGAAAGCGTCGTCCAATTGGGAAATCATGCCGAAATACCGGGCCACCATGGGCGCGTAGTCCGCCCAGGTCATGTTTTCCTGCCGCCAGTTCAGCATCTGCTGCTTCTGGCAATAGGGCTTGAAATGGAATTCATCGCCGAAGCCGGCCCAGGGTTCGATGTCCTCCGGATTGTACATGGAGGCGAAGGGCTCCGAGGGCTGGCAGGGCAGATGGGGAATGCCCAGATCCAGCCACATATGCCAGCTGTCGCCGGAGGCGGCGTATTCCCGCAGCAGGTCGCAGGCCTTGTCCGCCATATGATGGGTCAGGCTGCCCTCCAGCGGAATGGGGCTGGTGCAGCCCAGCCAGCCGCCGCCAAACTGCGCGTCGGGATAATGCTCCTTCTGGAAGCGCTTGTAATCGGCCATATCGATGACGTCGGTATAGCCGAAATCCCTGGGTCCGTAGGTGGGGGAGATGTGCCATTTACCGATGTATCCGCCCCGGTAGCCCGCGGCGCGGAGCTGCTCGGCCCAGGTGTGGCCCGTGGGCTGGGCGGTGGGGGTCATGAAGAAATCGTAATTCCACTGAGCGCCGAAGCTCACCGGATGCAGCCCGTTCATCAGGGACTGGCGCACCGGCGCGCACACCGGCAGCGGCGTAAACGCCCGGGTGAACACGGCGCTTTCCGCCGCCAGCGCGTCCAGGTTGGGGGTGGAAACCGGGCGAATGCCCCGATAGCCGGCGCAATCGTGGCGGAACTGGTCGGCCAGGAGAATCAGCAGATTGGGTCTGGGCATGGGTTTGTTCCTCCTGAAAAGGGCGCGGAGAAGACCCTTCGGCCTTCTCCGCGCGGAAAGTTTGAAATGGAATTAATAGACGAACTGGGTGTCGCCGTGGAGGGCGGGCAGCTTGTGGGGAACCACCAGCTCGCCGCCGTTCTCGTAGGACTGGATGGCCGCGAAGGTGTACTCCAGGGTGGCCAGAGCGTCACGTCCGGAAGCGCGGATGTGCTCACGCGGCACCTTGTTGGTCAGGTCTTCCAGCCAGGCGTTGATACGCACCGGGAAGGTGGCGTTGAAGGACTTGATGCCGGTGTCGTACACTTCGGGCTCCAGGGTGGCCTGCATCATCGTGGGACGGCCGGAAGCGTCCTTCTGCTGGGGATTCCAGTACAGCAGCTTCTCGGTGCAGTTCTCGATGGCGAAGGTACCGCGGGTGCCGGCGTGCTCATAGCTCCACCATCCGCCGTAGCCGAAGGCCGCGTCGCCGCGCTGGGAAATCAGGTGGCCGAAGCCGCCGTTGGCGAACTTCACGTGGATGGAGTTGATGGACAGCATGGGATCCTCAGCGGTGGCGCGGACGCCGGGCTTATCCAGGAACGCCTGAACGCCGGAGATGTCGCCGCAGAAGTAGCGCATCACGGAGAAGGGATGGGCGCAATAGGCCTTCAGGTGGGAATAGGGAGTCTGCCAACGGGGGCTCATCTTGCCGTGGTAGTCGCCTTCCCAGCCGTTGAAGCCGGACTTGCAAATGCAATATACCAGCTGGCCGATCTTGCCGTCGTTCTGCATCTGCTTGGCGCGGGCGGCGGTATCGGTGAAGTAGTGGTTCAGGTCGTTGCCCAGGTACAGACCCTTGCGGGCGGCGAAGGCAACCAGTTCACGGGCGTCGTCGATGTCGGCGCAGATGGGCTTTTCCACCAGCACGTGCTTGCCGGCGTCCAGGGCCATCATGGAGGGCTCGAAATGCATGGAGCCGTTGTCATAACCGGAGGTGCAGACGGAAACGGCTTCGATTTCGGGGCACTGTTCGAACATGTCCTTAATGGAATAGAAAGCCTTTACGCCAAACTTCTCAGCGGCGTCGTCCGCCTTCTGCTTGTTGATGTCGCAAACTGCGATCAGCTCAGCCAGGGGGTTTTCTTTGTAGCAGGTAGCGTGGGTGTTGCCGATGCCGCCCATACCGATGACTGCAACTTTGATTGCCATGTGGTTACTCCTCCTCGTCGGTGAATAATTGTTGTTCCGCATATTGCTTGCGGTATTGAGAGGGCGTTACGCCCAACTGGTTCTTGAATTCCCGGGAAAAATGGCACAGGTTCCGGAAGCCCACCTGTCGGGAAACGTCCGTCACGCTCATGCCCCCCGCCAGCAGCTCCATGGCCCGGGCGAACCGGTACCTGCGCAGGTATTCCACCGGGGCGATGCCCGTAACCTGCTTGAACTGACGGGAAAAATAATCGTTGGATACGCCGATGTGCTCGGCAATATCGTGAATGGTGAGCTCTTCCTGATAATGGGCGTCAATGTACTGCAGCGCCTGGGTCACATAGCCCATATAGGCGCGCTTTTCGTGCATGTCGGCCACATGATGCTGGAAGATGCGCCCGCAATGGATGATCAGAGAAACGCCGTAGGAGCGCATCAGCGTATCCCAGCCGGGCTGCCGGCGGGCATATTCCTGCGACAAATCCTCCAGAAGCTGCGTCACGGCGGAACGTTCCTGCAATTCCAGGTGCGCGTGCATGAACCCGTCGAAGGAGGGATTCGTCAGAGCGCACAGGCCGGGAACGTTGTTCAGCGATTCGGAAAAGGCGCTGAAGGCCTCTTCCCGAAACATGCAGTTGTACAGCTTGATATCCCGGTTGCACATATACCGGTGCGCCTTCCCCGGCGGAATGATAAACAGATCCCCCGCCATCAGAAGCGTCATTCGTCCGGCCATGTCGTGCAGGCAGTAGCCATCGGAAATATAGACCAGTTCATAGAAATCATGGTCGTGGCTGGTGATGGACTCGTGGGCGGTTTTCAGGGCCACAATGGCCGGATCCGCGGGGTTTTTCAGGTATTGTGCCAGTTTGATCGTGCGCAAGGGGCGCCCACCTTCTTATTGTTATTTACGGGCGTCTTCGGGATACATCTCGTCCATGTAGACGATCTTGCCGGTATCCAGAGAACGGATGGCGGCGTGGATGACCTTCTGGGCCTCCAGACCGTCCCGGCCGGTGCCGTCGATCATCTCCGGGCTGTCGCCCCGGGCGACCTGCTCCACGAAATGATGGATACGGTCTTTGAAGGTATCCTCGAACACGTTGTAACGATCCGGGCCGTCGAATACGGGGTTGTTATACTGCAGAATCACGTTGTCTCCCGCGGGATACAGCGTGGAACGCCGCCACATATCCTCGAATACGATGCGTCCCTTCAGGCCGGCCACTTCGCAGCGCTCCATGGGATGTCCGCGCTTGATGTCATAGCTGGAGGTCAGATGGCCCACGCAGCCGTTGCGGAACTTGAAGTTCATGGAAGACGTGGACCAGATGGTCCGTCCGGGAGACTTCATGGCGAAGCACTGAACGGCCTCGATATCGCCCATGAAATAACGGATGATGTCGATGGAATGGGGGTTCAGGGCCTTGAGATGATAATAGGGAGAGGGATAATCCTCGGGCTTGCCGATCCACAGCGCCATGTTGCAGAACAGCAGATCGCCCAGCCGGCCTTCCTCCTGCCACTTCTTCGCCTGACGGCCCGCGTCGGTGAATCGATGGTTGAAATCCAGGGCGAAACAGCGATGGTTCTTTTCCGCGGTCTCCACCATTTCCCGGGCGCGTTCGATGGTGTCGGCAATGGGCTTCTCCGTGAGCACATGGCAGCCCGCGTTCAGGGCCTGCATGGTGGGCTCGTAATGATCGGAGCAGTATTCATAGCCGCCGGTGCACACGCTGACCAGGTCGGGCTTGAGGGTGTTCAGCATTTCCTGCGCATCCAGGAAATAGGGAACGGAGTAGGTTTCCGACGCGCTCTGGGCCCGGTCGATGCGCTTATCGCACACGCCCACCAGCTCTACCAGAGGCTCCTGTTTATAGATGCGGCAATGTCTGTGGCCGATGTGGCCCATGCCGATGACACATACTCTAAGCATGGCTTTGTCTCCTTGGGGCCGCGCCCGAAGCCTTGCGGCCCGGGCGCGGAGGGGCGAAAATTACTTCTTCTGCTGCAGGGAAACGGCCTGGGCCACGGAACCGATGTACAGTCCGTCATAGGCCTGCTGAGAGGTCTCGTAGGGGCCGTTGTGGTTGGGATTGGCGTGCCAGTTCAGGTTGGTGTACATCGGGTTGGTGCGGCCGGTCTCGGCTTCGCGCTTGGCGATGTAGGCTTCCATCTTCTGGGTGTAGAATTCAACGATCTCAGGCCGCTCGTCCGCCAGGTTGTGCAGCTCCTTGGGGTCGTCGATGAGGTTGTACAGCTCGATCGGCGGCTTGAAGTGCAGGTCGGGCTCCAGGGCGCGGATCAGCTTCCACTCGGGGGTGCGCCAGCCGTGCTTGCGCATCCAGGTGCACTCGGTGATGTAGAACTCGTCCTCGGCCACGATGGTCTCGCCGTTCATCAGGGGAGACAGGCTGCGGCCGTTGAAGTGGAAGGGCTCCTTGTCGATGCCCAGCACGTCCAGGATGGTGGGGGTGACGTCCTTGAGCTGGCAGATGTTGTCGAAGCGCTGGCCGGGAGCGATGTGGCCTTTCCAGACCAGAGCGAAGGGCACGGTCAGGGTGGGCTCATACAGGCCGTGGTGATCGTAATAGCAATCATGCTCGTTCAGGGTCTCGCCGTGGTCGGAGACGAACACCACCAGGGTGTCTTCTTCGATGCCCATGGCCTGCATCTTCACGATGACCTGATTGATGGCGGTATCCAGGTAGGCCACGGCGGCGTCATACTGGGCGTCTACGTAGTCGGCGCTGGTGCAGCCTTCGGGAATCCAGGAACGGATATAATCACGGAAGGGCTTGAAGTTGAACAGACCTTCCAGAGACTTGTCGTCGGGATCGTCGTACACGCCCTGGAAGAACATGTCCTTGAAGGGAGCGGGCGCGAGGTAGGGAGAATGGGGATCCATGTAACGCATGAACAGGAACCAGGGCTTGCCTTCGGCCTGCAGGCGCTCCATTTCGGGGATCACCACGTCGTTGCAGTTCTGGGCCTTGTGGGCGCGGCCGTCGTCATGGTCGGGGCCCCAGCCGGCGAACTCCAGATAGGTGTCGTAGCCACGGCCGCCGGCATTGCCCTTGAACTGGATGCAGGAGGTGTTGTAGCCGTTCTCCTTCAGGATTTCGGAGAGCATCTTGACGCCGGGAGCCACTTCGTTATTGTGGGCGGTGTGACGCAGGGCCACAACGTCGGTGCCGAAGCAGTCCTGACCGGTGAGCATGCAGCAGTAGCCGGGGGTGGTGGGGATGGAAGCAGAGAACATCTGGGTGAAGGAAGCACCGTTTTTGATGTAATTGCTCATGTGGGGGGTGGTGAGGCGCTCGTAGCCATACTCGCTCATGCGGGTGCGGCGCAGAGAGTCGATACCGAAGAACAGAATGTTCGGAAGCTTAGTCATTTTTGCGTCCTCCCTATGGATCGAAATCGGAATTGTGTCCGGTTAAAAATCAGCGATTGCCCAGCACCTTCAGGATGGCGTTCATGTAGCCGAAGGATTCGCTGGCGATGGCGCAGGCGGCGTCGTAGGTCTGGTCGGGTCCGATGACCTCCAGGCACACGGGGCCTTCGTAACCGACGGCGATCAGGGCCTGGAAATAGCCCTTCAGGTCGATCTGGCCGCGGCCGCAGGCCTGCTCAGCGGGAGTTCCCGGAGGGATAACGCCCTTGGGAGCGGGCCTGCCGTCGGGCATTACCGGAGGCTCGGCGTTGGGATCGGGCAGCTTGCAGTCGCGGATGTGAATGTGCTTCACGCGATAGGCGATGCCGGGCAGCGCTTCGGCGGGGTTCTCACCGGCGCGGGTGATGTGAGAGGGGTCCATGTCGACGCCGAAGTTGTCGTTGGGCACCAGGCTCATCAGCTGCTGGGTGGTGGGGGTGTTGTACACGGAGGCACCCACATGGGCCTTCATGCACAGGGTGATACCGTAAGCTTTGCAGATCGCGGCGGAATTACGAATGGTCTCGGCGCAGAATTCAACGCCGCCCTCTTCGCCGGTTTTGCCGTTGGGGCCCACGTTGATGATCGGCACGCCCAGTTCCACGGCGGCGGCACAGGCCTTGCGCAGCAGGGCGGGATCCTGGCTGGCCAGCTCCATGGAGAGCAGCTCCAGACCGGTCTCGGCCTGAGCTTCCTTGATGTCCTTAATGCTCTGAGCGGTAGCTTCCGCATCGGTGAGCTTCAGATGGGGGTTCATGCCGGGGATGGCGGACAGCTCCACGCCGTCGTAACCAGCCTGCTTGATTCCCTTGAAAGCTTCCATGACGCTGAAGGGCTTGAAAAGAACCGAATTAACGCCAAGCTTCATTTTTTAGTCCTCCTTAAGTGTTGGGTGCGCAATGTGCGCGGCTGAAATCATTATACATGATAAACCCGGTGTTTACAATACGCATTTTGCGGAATCCGTCAATTTATAGAACGGAAAAAGTAAAATTGCATCTGGAAGTGGATAGCCAATCCCGGGAACTGTCCCCGGAAAACGGACAAAATCCCGGTGGAATTTGCTGGAATTTTGAAGAATTTGCCGAAAAAGTGAAGGGCGTTTTGTGGAATTTGAGACAATTCCGTTCCGTCGGATACGGTCAAGCCCGCAAAGTTTGCTTGACAGGAAAAAATCTGCAGTTTACAATACATCCAGAGAAAGGAGGCCTGCGGGATGCGGAAAGTGTTGACTCCCGCCCAGATGCGGGAGGCGGAGGAAAGGTATATGCGCGAAACCGGCGTGTCCTCCGCCGAGCTGATGCAGCGGGCTGCGGGAGAGGTCTTTTCGGTGATTGAAGCCCTGTACGGCACGGAGAAAACGGTGTATTTCGCCTGCGGAAGGGGCGGCAATGGCGGCGACGGCTACGGCTGCGCGGCTCGGTACGCCCAGGCGGGGGGGATCGCCGTGGCGGTGGAAACCGGCGCGCCCATGCGCCAGGACAGCCGGCTGATGCGGGAAAACGCCCTGGAGGCCGGCGTAACCATCACCGACGACTGGCGGATACTGCCCCGGCCGGATCTGTGGGTGGACGCGCTTTTCGGCGGCGGGCTGAACCGCGCCCCCGAGGGGGAGGACGCGGCGCTGATCGGGCGCATGAACGCCGATGAGGCGGAGGTGCTCAGCGTCGACGTGCCCTCGGGCCTGAACGGGGCAACCGGCGCGGCCTATGCCGACTGTGTGGCGGCGGACGTGACCGTGACCTTCCAGCGCCCCCGCACCGGCCATTATCTGGCCGACGGGCTGGATTTTTGCGGCGACGTGCTCACCCGGGACATCGGCATTCCCGACGATTTTCTGCCGGAGGACGCGGCGATGCTGGTCAGTTACGCGGACGTGAAGCCCCGGCCCCGGCGGCGCAACAGTTATAAAGGAAATTACGGACATCTGCTGATCGTGGCCGGCTCCCGGGGCATGGCGGGAGCGGCGGCCATCTGCGCCCAGGCAGCCATGCGCGCCGGGGCGGGGCTGACCACCGTGGCCTGTCCGGAATCCATATTGAACATTATCCAGACCCTGGCCCCCTGCGCCATGGCGCTGCCCCTGCCGGAGGAAAACGGCGCCCTGAGCGAGCGGGCCGTGCCGGAATTGAAGGCGGCCATGGCGGGGAAGACCTGCGTGGCCTGCGGCAGCGGTCTGAGCCGGCGGTGCGCCCCGGAGGTGGTGCGGGCGGTGCTGGAAAGCGGGCTTCCCGCGGTGCTGGACGCGGACGCGCTGAACCTGATTTCCCAGGACGCGGCCCTGCAGGCGCTGCTGGGTCCCCGGCACATCATTACCCCCCATCCCGGCGAAGCCCGGCGGCTGCTGGGCCGGGAGCTTACCGACCCCATTTCCGACGCGCGCGCCCTGCGCCGGATGGGCCCTCAGGCGGTGCTCAAGGGCGCTTCCAGCGTCATCGCCGCGGGAAACGGCGTGTATATCAGCGCTTCGGGCTGCGCCGGTATGGCCAAAGGCGGCTCCGGCGATGCGCTCACGGGCATGACCGGGGCGATTCTGGCTCAGGGAGTGCCTCCGGAGACGGCGGCTTACGTGGCCAGCCAGCTCCACGGTCTGGCGGGAGAAGCCGCCCAGGAGGAGTTTGGCGAGCGGGGCATGCTGGCCACGGATCTGGTGGAAATGATTACGGAGGCGGTGCTGTGATTCCGCCCCGCATGCTGGCGGCGGGCCTTTTGCCCCGGGACGCGCCGCTGTACCGGGACCGGGGAAACGCGCTGTATGTCACCCGCGCCCCCGGCGGGGACTGGCGAGGGAATCTGCCCGGTTTTCGGGTGGAAACCCGGGGAGATTGGGCCTATCTTTATCCCCTTTGCGCCCTGCCGGAAATTTGCGGCTTTCCCCCCGACGACCTGGCGGAGCGGCTGAAGCGCTTTTCGGGGGAATCCCTTCCGGCGCAGCTTCTGCTGGCCGGGTGTCTGAAAGCCGTGGAACGCCCCGTTCCGGCGGAGATTGCCCGTTGGGAGAAGCGCCTGCGGCAATCGGCGGCGGAGGCAATGCGTACCGGCCGGGGGGGCGAAGGGCTGTACGCCTGCGCCCTGGCCCTGGCCGAGGCGAAGCGGGGGTTGAAGGATTGAATTTTGGAAAGGAGCCGATTTTATGAGAATTACCTGGTATGGACACGCCTGTTTCAAGTTTGATTTTTCCCAGGGACCTTATGTGGTGACGGATCCCTTTGACGACCACGTGGGGTATCCCCTCTGCCGGGAGGAAGTGGACGTGGTCACCGTAAGCCACGCCCATTCCGACCACAATTACACCGAATCCCTGCGGGGAAACTTCACCAAAATCACCCGGCCGGGGCTGTTCACCTTTGACGATCTCATCGTCCAGGGGGTAAAGTCCTATCACGACGCGGAAAACGGCGGCCGCCGGGGAGACAACGTCATCTACATCTTTGAATCCGACGACGTGCGCATCGCCCACCTGGGAGATCTGGGCCACGAGCCCAACCTGAAGCAGTACGCCGCCCTGACCAACATCGACGTTTTGCTGATTCCCATCGGCGGCTATTACACCATTGACACCGATACCGCCCTGAAGGTCATCGATCATGTGCGGCCCCGGGTGGTCATTCCCATGCATTTCAAAACGCCTCTGATGGATTTCCCCATTACGGACGAAAAGCGCTTTGTGGAAAAGACCGGCGCGGTCTATTGGGACAAGCGCTGGGTGGAGGTGACCCGGGAAAATATCAACAGCCTGCCCCGGGCGCTGGTGCTGAAATATCAGGATTAAACGCAAAAACATCCCCTCGGCCCGTGAAAAGGCCGGGGGGACGTTCGATTTTGGGAAGAATCAGATTTTCCGGGCGTGTTTCCAGCGGCCGCTGCAATGGAAGGCCACGGAGAGAATCGTGCCCACGCACCAGCCCACGATGACGGATACGGCGATGACATTTTCGCCCAGCACCGAGGGGAAGCAATAGGCGAACAGATACGCGAAGGCCACGCGCACCGCCAGATCGGACAGGGTGGAAATGGTGAAGGCGGGCATGTAGCCTGCCCCCCGGGCCACGCCGTTGAAGCAGTTGAAGAAGCTGAAGGGCACCATGCCGATGGAAATCAGCTTCAGATAAAACGCGCCGGTGCTCAGCACCTTATCCACCGGCTCGTCCACAAACAGCCCCACCAGGTTCCGCCCGAACAGGAACATCACCGCCACCATGGCCAGGGAGAAGGCGACCATGAAGCTCAGCGCCGCGCGAATGCCGGCCTGCACCCGGTCATATTGGCCCGCGCCGATGTTCTGGGCCGTGTAGGTGGAAACGGCGGAGCCCACGGTGTGAATCACGGTGGAGATAAACATATGGATCCGGTTGGCGGAAGAATAGCCCGCCAGGAACACCGGGCCGAAGGAATTCACCACCGCCTGCACCAGCAGCGCTCCCAGGGATACGATGGACATCTGAATCATGCTGGGCACGCCGATGCGCAGGGTGGAAAGCAGGGTTTTGCCGTCGAAGAATTTCACCTTTTCATCTCCCGCGTCAATGCCCGCGGCCTTGTGCAGCAATACTCCCAGAGAAAGCAGGCAGGCCAGCCCCTGGGCGATGAACGTGGCCCAGGCCACGCCCTTTACTGCCCAACCCAATTTGGCCACGAAAATATAGTCCAGAAGGATGTTGAACAGGGAGGAGAAAATCAGAAAATACAGGGGCTTTCTGGAATCTCCCAGGGCGTTGAAAATGGCGTTGCATACATTATAAATGAACAGAAACGGCAGCCCGAACATGTAAATGCGCAGATAATCCACCGCCGCGTCGTAAATTTCCGCTGGGGTGTTCATCCACCCGGTCATGGGCCCCGCCAACAGGGAACCGGCGATCATCATCACCACCGCCAGGCCGCAGAAGAAAATCAGCGACGTGTACAGCGTGGTCTTCACCTCGCCGAAGCGCTTGCCGCCGAACATCTGGGAAATCACCACGCCGCAGCCCATGGAGCCGCCGTTGCCCAGGGAAATAAACAGCATGGTAATGGTGCTGGAAGCGCCCACCGCCGCCAGGGCGTTCACCCCGGAAATGCCGCCGTTTTCCACGGAGGCAAAGTTGCCCACGATCAGCGAATCAGCCATGTTGTACAATTGCTGAATCAGGCCGCTGAGCACCAGGGGAATCGCAAACATCAACAGAACCTTCCAGGGCTTTCCGCGGGTAAGGTCCTTCAAGAAAACCACCTCCAAACGCGATCAAACAAAAGGTATGATACCGTATAATCCGCAAGCGAACAATCCTTCCTGAGATATGGAAAGATTAATTTTTGGCGCTGTTGCGGCGATAGCGGGAGGGAGTGACGCCCATGGCCCGGTGGAAAACCTCCGCGAAATAGCTCTGGCTGGCAAATCCGGCACTGAGGGCCACTTCTGTGATGCTCTTGTCTGTGCTGCGCAAAAGATCCATGGCCTTTTCCAGCCGGTAATGGCACAGATAGCCCATGGGGGTCTGCTGCAAATACCGCCGGAACAGCAGGCTGCAATTGCTTTTGCCCATGCCCCCGGCCTGGGCGATGTCTTCCAGGCACAGGTTTTCGGCGTAATGGCTTTGTACGTAGCCCACCATATCCCGCAGGGCCAGAAAGCGGCTGTCCGATGGGGGCTGCACCCGGGGCAGGTCCTGCAGCCGCAGGAAAAGCTGTTCCCCAATGGCGTAAAGCTGGCGCATCATTCGAAAGCCCAGGGCGGGATCCTCCGCGTCCCGGGCGGCGATCAGGTCGATGAGGGAATCCATCACGGCCTTTTCCCGGGGATCGCCGGGGTTCAGGGGGAAACAGGCCGGCGCGTCCGCTCCGGTAAAGGCGGGGAAATACCGCCGCCGGAATTCCTCCCCGGGGCAGATTACCTCCATGGGAAACACCAGGCAGAGGTATTCGCAATCCTCCCCCTCCTGGGCGTAATTGGCGTGAATGTGCCGCGGGCCGCAGAAAATGCCGCTGCCGGGGGTGAGGGAAAAGACCTCGCCGTCCACCGCGTAATTCATGCGCCCGGAAAGCACCGTCAGAATTTCCAGATCGTCGTGCCAGTGAAAGGGCACGCGCCCCTCGCAGGCCCGGGAAAGCAGCGCGTGAGAAAGATACAGGGGATATTCCGGATGGGTATAGGGCACCTTTTCGGAGCCGTCGCTGCGCAGGGAGAGGGTGTAGGCCATGGAACGCACCTTCCTTGGAAATCTGTGATAATTTTTCGCGGGATTTCGCCTGTAAACGCGGAATCTTCGCAATGAAATTATAGCAGCCTTCCCGCCAGGACGCAAGCTGTTTTCGCCGGATCAGGCCGGGTTTGCGGTATCGGCCCCAGCCTTCCCCTCTGGGGAAGGTGGCCGAGCGTAGCGAGGTCGGATGAGGTCGTTCCCAGTTCGTGCACCTGTCAAAATAAAGAAATAAAAATGCCCGGCAGCGGGCATTTCTGCGCACTGCCGGGCGGGGAGGGTTGGGAAATTACTGAATGGCGATTTCGTGCCGGGCGGGCTTTTCGGCCTCTGCCTTGGGCAGATGGAGCTTCAGCACGCCGTCCACGTATTCCGCGGTCACGGCCTTTTCGTCGATGCCGTCCACGTTGAAGGACCGGCTGAAGGAACCGCAGCGGCGCTCCCGGAAGAGGTAGCCGTCGTTTTTCTCGTCTTTCTTTTCGGCGTTGAATTCACCGGAAATGGTCAGAACGCCGTCTTCCAGCGAGACGTGCACGTCCTCTTTCTTCATGCCCGGAAGCTCAGCCTCCATTAGATAGGCCTTGCCTTCGTCCTTCACGTCCACCCGGAAGTTCTCCGAACCGCTGCCGAAGAAGGAACGGAAGAAATCGTCCGAGAAGGGGTTGGTCATTTCACGGCCGTTGTTGCGAGTAAGAGAAGCAGTATAAGGAAGAAGTCCGAACATATTCAAAACCTCCTATAATCCGTTTGGATGATTCGTTTTCTTTTGTCCCTCTTTCCTTGGGACGAGTATAGTATACATCAAAGGTCAAAGAAAGTCAATAAGATAGAACGTTAAATAATGTAAATATCAAAAGAAATATACGAAAAAACAGCGCCTGGCAAAGCTGCACAGGCGCTGCGTTGATCTTATTGCAAAGGCTCTTCCTGCACCACCGCGTCCGCATCGTAGCGGCGGTTCATCAGGTGCCGGGCCTTGCGGTTTTCCACGGAATCGAAGATGATGGAAAAGTCGTAATCCTCCGGGTAGAGGTGCTCGGCCTTGATGCGCACCTTCAGCCGCCGGTAGGGCAAAAGCTTTTTCCCATCCTGCAGTTGCACCAGCACCAGCCCCGCCTCGTTGCAGGGCCGCACCACAAACCCCTGCACCCCGTCGGGAGAGACCAGCACGTTGTCTCCCCGGGAAAACTGCAGGGCCCGTTCCGGCAGGGCGGCGGGGGCCTCCATCCGATCGAAGCGGGCGCGGGTGGCGTGGAAGGCCTCCGCGTGGCAGCGCACGTCTCCCTTCACAGCCGCTCCGGCCCGGGCGAGCACCTCCGGGGGCAGTCCCAGATGTTGGGCGATGAGCAGGGCGCAGCTTTCCCCGGTGGCGCCCATTTCCAGTTCGTACAGGGGCCGCAGGGTGACCGGGTCGAATTTCATCCGGGCGCAGAGGATCGCCGGGCAGCTTCGGGCGAATTCCTTGATTTCCGGATAGTGGGTGGTCACGGCGAAGACGCAGCCCTTTTTCACGAATTCCTCCATCACCGCCACCGCCAGGCCCATGCCTTCCGCGGGATCGGTGCCGGAACCCAGCTCGTCCGCCAGCACCAGACTGTTGGGGGTCATCTGCCGGAGAATGCTCATCACGGCGGTCATGTGGGCGGAAAAGGTGGAAAGATTTTCCGAAAGGCTCTGACCGTCGCCAATGTCCGCCAG
>CACXHB010000070.1 GCA_902767315.1 uncultured Eubacteriales bacterium | reverse complement strand
GTTCCACACAATCTTTCTTGTACTCGTAGCTGTATTTCATATAAATACCCCCAATACTGACTGTCCAGTATTGGGGGTACATATCAGCCGCCTCTTTTGGAGACGGCCGGCTTTTTGCTGCGCCCGGGGAATTACACGGGCATGGCGTTGTTCTTTTTGTCGAAGGTGGAATTGTCCAGACCCAGCTGTTCGGCCTGGCGGAACTGGAAGAACTTTTCCGCCACCTGGGGGAACAGGGCGTAGGACAGCACGTCCTCCTCCTGGGTGAGATACTGACCGATTTCCTTGCGGAACTCGTCCAGGTGCTTTACGCCGTAGGAAGGATCGTCCACGGGACGACAGGTGATGACCTTACGATCGCCAATGACCTTCTTGCGCACTTCCTCGTTGACGGGAGCGGGCAGGCGGCCGTATTCGCCGGCCATGAGGCCCTGGGATTCCTTGGGGTTCATCTTATAGCGCTCGCCGGTGATGACGTTCATCACGGCCTGAGTGCCCACGATCTGGCTGGTGGGGGTGACCAGCGGGGGATAACCGAAGTCCTTACGGACCCGCGGCACTTCCGCCAGCACTTCGTAAAGCTTATCGGACTTACCGGCCTGCTTGAGCTGATTGATCAGGTTGGACAGCATGCCGCCGGGCACCTGATACTTCAGGGTGTTCACGTCCACCTTCAGCACCTTGGGATCCAGGATGCCCTGCTGGGTGAGCTTATCGGCGACCTTGCGGAAGTGCTCGGTGGCCTGGGTCAGCAGGTTCATGTCGATGCCGGTATCGTATTCGGTGCCGGCCAGGGTGGCCACCAGGGGCTCGGTGGCGGGCTGAGAGGTGCCGTTGCCCAGGGGGGACAGAGCGGTATCCACGATATCCACACCCGCCTGAATGGCCATCAGGTTCACCATGTCGCCGGTGCCGGTGGTGTTATGGGTATGCAGGTGCACCTTGGTTTCGCTCTTCAGGGCCTGCTTGAGCTTCTTTACCAGAGAATAGGCCTGGAAGGGCAAAAGCAGGTTGGCCATGTCCTTGATGCAGATGTTATCCGCGCCCATCTTTTCGAACTCCAGGGCCAGGTTCACGAAATATTCTTCCGTGTGCACGGGGCTCTGGGTGTAGCTGATGGCCACTTCGCAGATGCCGTTATACTTCTTGGTGGCCTTCACGGCGGTTTCCAGGTTACGGGGATCGTTCAGCGCGTCGAAGATGCGGATGACGTCGATGCCGTTTTTGATGGACAGGCGGACGAATTCATCCACCACATCGTCGGCATAATGGCGATAGCCCAGGATGTTCTGGCCGCGGAAGAGCATCTGCAGCTTGGTCTTGGGCAGGGCTTCCTTCAGCTTGCGCAGGCGAACCCAGGGATCCTCGTTCAGGAAGCGCAGGCACGCGTCGAAGGTGGCGCCGCCCCAGCATTCCAGGGAATAATAGCCGACTTTATCCAGAATATCACAGGCGGGCAGCATGTCCTCAGTGCGCATGCGGGTGGCAGCCTGGGACTGATGCGCGTCGCGCAGGATGGTATCCATGATCATTACCTTTCCCACGATCAATTGCCTCCTATCAGATTAATGAGAGAACAGGGCGATAAACACGCCCGCGGCCACGGCGGAGCCGATGACGCCGGCCACGTTGGGGCCCATGGCGTGCATCAGCAGGAAATTGCCGGGGTCTTCCTTCTGACCGACCACCTGAGACACGCGAGCCGCCATGGGAACGGCGGAAACGCCGGCAGAGCCGATCAAAGGATTGATGGTGCCGTGGAACAGCTTGTTCATCAGCTTGGCCAGCAGCACGCCGCCGGCGGTGCCGCCGCCGAAGGCGACCACACCCATGACGACGATGGCCAGGGTCTTTACCGTCAGGAAGGTTTCGCCCTTGGTGGTGGCGCCCACGGTGAGGCCCAGGAAGATGGTGACGATATTGCACAGCTCGTTCTGGGCGGTCTTGGAGATACGCTCCACCACGCCGCTGACGCGCATGAGGTTACCCAGCATCAGCATGCCGATAAGAGTGGCCGCATCGGGCAGCAGCAGGGAGACGATGATGGTGACCATGATGGGGAACACCACCAGTTCCGTATGAGAAACCGGCCGCAGCTGGCTCATGCGGATGGTGCGCTCCTTTTTGGTGGTCAGCGCCTTCATGATGGGCGGCTGGATGACGGGAACCAGGGCCATGTAGCTATAGGCGGCCACGGCGATGGGGCCCAGCAGATGGGGCGCCAGGCGGGTGGTAACGAAGATGGCCGTGGGGCCGTCCGCGCCGCCGATGATGCCGATGGAGGCCGCTTCAGAGGCGGAGAACAGGCCGGTGAGCTTGGCGATCAGGAACGCCAGGAAGATGCCCAGCTGCGCGGCCGCGCCCAGAAGCAGGCTCTTGGGATTGGCCAGCAGGGGGCCGAAATCCGTCATGGCGCCTACGCCCATGAAGATCAGCGGGGGATAGATGCCCAGCTTGACGCCCTTGTACAGATAGTGCAGCAGGCCGCCGTTCTGATAGAGCACCTGATAGACTTCCTTACCGGAGGAATTCAGCACCACTTCCACGCTCTTGCCGTAATACGCGCCGTACTGGGCGGCCTTTTCGGCGGAGGTGAACACCTTATACACCGGATCGCTCATCAAACCGCCCATGGGCAGGTTGGAAAGGAGCATACCGAAGGCGATAGGCAGCAGCAGCAGCGGCTCGAAGCCCTTGACGATGGCCAGGTACAGAAGCAGGCAGGCCACGGCCAGCATGGCGTACTGCTGCCAGGTGCCCTGCTTCAGACCGGTGCTGTCCCAAATCTGCTTCAGGCCGCCCAGGAAGTCGATTTCCGGATCCTGTTCGCCTTCGTCGGGATTGGGAATGGCGGTGATATCGCCGTTGGAAACGGTGATGCCGGGCACGTCATAGGGGTCATAATCCGGATCGGTTTCGGCGGCGGCTTCCGGGGCGGGGGCTTCGGTGGCGGAAGGAGTTTCCTCCACGGCGCCTTCGCCGAAGGCCATAAGGGCCGCCATCAGCGCGAACAACACCAGAAGGCAGGCGAAGGCGCGCTTGACGTTTACTTTTTTCAACATTTCCTCATGCCCTCCTGAAAGATCAGTTGAGGGTGAGCATCACGTCGCCGGAGTTCACGGTGGCGCCCTTGGTTACGGCCACGGAGGCCACGGTGCCGTCGTGAGCGGCCATGATTTCATTTTCCATCTTCATGGCTTCCAGAACCACCAGCACGTCGCCCTTCTTCACGGCCTGGCCGGCGGACACTTTCACGTCCAGAATGGTGCCGGGCATGGGAGCCTTCACGGGCTCTCCGCCGGCGGCGGCAGCGGGCGCGGCCTTGGGAGCGGGAGCGGCAGCCTTGGGCGCGGCGGCGGGCGCGGCGGCTACGGGAGCGGGCGCTGCGGGCGCGGCGGGGGCGGGAGCGGGAGCGGCCGCGTACACGGGCGCGCCGCCGATTTCTTCGACTTCGACTTCATAGGCCTGGCCGTTTACGGTGATAGAGAACTTACGCATGGTTTTATCCTCCTGTTATAAATCGGTGCTTTGCGGGGAATCAGAAGCGGCACACGGCCTCTTCCCGGGCGGCGCGCTTCCAGCCGGAGGCGCGGCGCACGGAGCGGACCACCAGCGTGCGGCCCGAATCGGTGGCGGCGATGGCGGCGGCGATGACGGCGATGAGCTGGGGGTCGGTCACCAGGTCGTCCTGTTCCGGAGCGGAAACGACTTCCTGCACGGGGGCGGGAGTTTCCACGGGAGCGGGTTCGGCCTTGGCGGCGGCCCGTTCGGCCTTGCGGCGGGCGCGGTTTTCGGCGGCCTTACCGCCCATTTTGAACAGTGCGCTCATCAGGTAGATGCAGCCGATGATGATGAACAGGCCCGTGAACACGATCAGAAGGCCGATGGCCGTGACCTGTCCGCCGTAGGCCAGAATTGCAGAGATGCTCATGATGCGGCCTCCTTACAGCGGCATGTTGCCGTGCTTCTTGGCGGGCCTGGCTTCGCGCTTGCCGGCAAGCATTTCCAGGGCGGAAGCGATCATGGCCCGGGTCATGGAGGGCTCGATCACGTCGTCCACATAACCCAGCTGCGCGGCCTTCACGCCGTCGGCCACGTCGTCGCAATAGCGCTGTTCCATCTCGGCGCGCTTGGCGGCGGGATCGTCGGCGGCCTTCATCTCGTCCGCATACAGAAGCTGCGCGGCGATTTTGGGGGTCACGGTGGAGATCACCGCGCCGGGCCAGGCGTAAACCACGTCGCTGGCGGCACGGGAGGCCTGGGCCACGTAGCCCATGCCCACGGCGTTGCCGGCGATGAGGGCCAGCCGGGGAGTGGTGGCTTCGGTCAGCGCGAACAGCAGCTGGCTGGCGGCCCGGGACAGTTCGCCCTGGGGCGCGGCGGAGACCTTCATGCCCATGCTGTCCACCACGGTGACCACCGGAATGGAGAAGCTGTCGCAGAAATGGACGAAACGGGCGGCCTTCTTACAGCCGTAAACGGTCAGGCGGCCTTCGTCCTTGGAATTCTGGTTGGCGACAAAGCCCACGGTGGCGCCGTTCACGCGGCCGAAGCCGGTGACCATGGAGGCGGCGAAATCCGCGGAGAGTTCGAAGAAGCGGCCTTCATCCGCCACGCGGGAAATGAGATCCCGGGCGTCGGCCAGCTTTTCGATGTGGTTCAGATCCGGGCTTTCCCGGTTCAGATCGTCGGCGCAGGGGCCGATGGCCTCGTCCATATTATTGACCGGCAGCATGGAGATCAGCTCCCGGGCGGAGGCGATGGCGGATTCGTCGGTTTCGGCGGTCAGGGAAGCCACGCCGGACTTCATGGAAGCAGCGCAGCCGGCCAGTTCGTCCATATCCACCTGCTTGCCGGAGACGGCGGAGACCACCTGGGGGCCGTTGACGAACAGGGCGCCGTTTTTGCTCATGACCACGAAATCGCTCATGCCGGCGAGAGCGGAGGCAACGCCGCCGCACTGGCCCAGCACCAGGGCGATCTGGGGCACCACGCCGGAAAGGGCGCTGATGCGGCCTGCGATCTGGGCATAGGCGTTCAGGGCGTCCACGCCCTCTTCCAGACGGGCGCCTGCGGTATCATAGATGCCCACCACGGGGGCCCCGGTCTTTTCGGCCAGATCCAGCACCTTCAGCACCTTACGGGCATGAGAAGCGCCCACGGAACCGCCGCACACGGTCAGATCCTGGCAGAACACGTACACGGGGCTGCCGTTCACCAGGCCGTAGCCGGTGACCACGCCCGCCTCGGCGTTCAGCGCGTCAAGCTCCACAAAGCTCGCGGCATCCAGAAGAAGCGCGATGCGTTCCCGGGAGAGCAGCTTCCCGGCCTTCTTCTGCTGTTCGGAGAGCTGGGGATCGCCCTTCAGAATCGCGAGCCTGCGTTCGCGAACGATGGGCAGATTGCGTTCCACACTCATGTTTCTTCCCTCCATAGCATATTGTAAACTTTCATTAATCCAACAAAAGCCAATTTCTATATTTCGACATGGGTTCCTTGAATCCTGCTTTTACCGCGTTAATTTCCGGTTTTCCTTTGGCGGCTAAGAAAATGGAAGGCTTTCGATTTCTGTCACAATGTTGTCGTTTGCGCGCCCGAATGGATCATGATATAATAAGGTTTAATGGAAGACTATGCCGCCCTGCGGGCGTTGGAAGGTGAAACTGCATGGCTCGAAATGACGAACGATATCTGGTGCGCTCCCAAAGGCGCGCAAGCTATAACCGCGCTCCCCGGAAAAGAAACCGGCGGGAGGGGCACGGAATTATATACGGAATTCTTTCGCTGCTGGTTTCAGCGCTGCTGTGGCCGGCGGGCATGGCCATGCTCTGGCGCAGAAAGCTGAACTGGAGCGTGGGCGTGAAGATGATTTCCTCGCTGCTGACGCTGATATTGTGCCTTTGCTGGATGGGCTTTGCGCTGACGGTGCAGACGGGAGATCCGCGCATTACCTACGCCCAGGACCGGATGAACACCTTCCTGGGAAATTCCGTGCAGACCGTTTCCCAGAAATTGGAAAAGACCGGGGAGAACCTGACGGCCTTCGGGCGTGAAATGGGGATTTTCGTCGGGCGGGAGATGCCGCTGGCGGCGGAAAAGGTGAATTCCCTGGCCCAGGGGGCCCGGGACCTGACCCGGCCGGCTGAGGCAGCGGCTACCCCCGAGGCCGCCATTACGGCGGAAGCTACCGCTGCGGCGGAGATCACCGCCGCGCCCACGGAAGCGCCCGCAGACACCGGCGCACCGGAAGAGAGCGTCCAGCCGGAGAAGACCGTTCAGCCGGAGAAGACTGTTCAGCCGGAGAAGACCGTCCAGCCGGAGGAGACGGCGGCGGTTCAGGGCAACACCCCCGCCCCCGGCCAGGTCACGGCGGTTCCGGCGCAGGTGGATATTCCCAACGACCCCACCCCGGCCCCCACAGTAAAGCCCGCGGGCGAGGCCACGGTGTACCATTCCAGCAACGGCCGGTTCTATCACATGGCATCCACCTGCAAGGGCATGTCCAGCGCCGAGGCGTATACCCTGGCGGAGAGCGTGAACGCAGGCTTTAAGGCCTGCGGCACCTGCGACGCGCCGGATGAGAAATTTGTGACGGAAAATATTCCGAACATCTGGGTGGACGAGAACGACGTATGCCACACCTCCGACGAATGCGAAGGATTTGCGGGGCAGTGGCGGCTGATGGCCCTGGCGGACGCGGCGGAACAGAATCTGGCCGGGTGCAGTCTGTGCGGCGGCGACGCGTATGTAAACGTTTCGGCGGAGATTACGCCCGCGCCCAC
>CACXHB010000069.1 GCA_902767315.1 uncultured Eubacteriales bacterium | reverse complement strand
TCGGCAGTTTCGCCTTCGGCGAAACCTGAAAACCCTTTGGGTTTTCAGCCTTCCTGCCACCCCTACCAGTTTTTGCTGAAATCTTTCAGATTTCCGGGCGCAAAAACTGCAAGGAAATTCGAGAGGGCTTTGGCCCTCTCGAGCGCTCCAAGGGTTTTTCGACAGTCTGAACGGAGGAGGGTCGAAACGTCTCTCCTCCATTTTTTACCATTTTTCCCAATGCACTCGGTCTTCCTCATACCGGCTTTCCCGGGGTGCGGCGCTCTCCCCCGCCGGATAACCCAGGGCGATGATGGAATGAGGCGTCACCGTTTCCGGCAAATCGAACAGCCGGCGCTGGTTTTCCACCCGATCCATCTGCGGCCAGGTACCCAGCCACACCGAGCCGATTCCCATGGCCTGGGCGCTCAGGCAGATGTTCTGCGCGGCAATGGCCCCGTCGATTACCCAATATTCCGGCGCGGGGCCAAAGGCCCGCTGCAAATCCCCGCACACCAGAATGCCCGCGGCGGCTTCCTTCAGCGGCTGAGCCGGACGGCCGTTGGCCTGGGCCATCTGCCGCAGCTTTTCCTTTTCCGTTACCACCACAAACGCCCAATCCCGGGCGTTGACGCAGCTGGGCCCACTCATGGCCGCTTCCAGAATTTGGCGCAGTTTTTCTTCCTCAATGGGCTTATTCGTAAATTTTCGCACGCTTCTCCGGGTAAAAATCGCTTCCAACGCGTCCATCTGTCCACTTCCCCCTCTTTTCTATGCCAAAGCGCCCGCCTGCCGAAATTTTTTCAGCAAGCAGACGCTTTACATTTTTTATTTCCCGGCCGCCTTATAAATTTCCCGCAGCACGTTTTCCAGACCGTTGCCCGCGGGCTCGTGATCCATGGCCTCGTACAGTGCGCCCCGGTTGGCGTACACCTTTACCACCGCTTCGTACAGAGAATCCGGCGTCATGTTCTCCTGCATCAGCTGATAGGCCAGCCCCCGGTCCACAAAGGACTGGGCGTTGATGATCTGGTCGCCGCGGCTGGCTCCCTTGGGATAGGGAATCAGCAGCGCAGGCTTGCGCAGGGCCACGATTTCGCACAGGGTATTGGAACCCGCCCGGGAAATCAGCATATCCGCACAGGCGTAAGCGTCCGCCATTTCCGCGTCCAGATATTCGCACTGGGTGTACCGCCGGGTGCCCTCCAAAGAGGCGTTGAAGTTTCCCGGCCCGCACAGGTGCAGCACCTGGAAACATTCCGTCAATTTGGGCAGCGCGCCCCGCACCGCTTCGTTGATGGCCACAGCGCCGCTGGAGCCGCCGGTGATCATGATCACCGGAATGCCGTCCTTAAAGCCGAAGCGCTTCAGGCCCTGGGCCCGGTCGCCCTTCAGAATTTCCGGCCGAATGGGCGTGCCGGTATACAGGCCCTTGGGCCCCGCCAGCTTGGCGGCCTCCGGGAAGGTGCAGCACATCACCGTGGCAAAGGGCGCGGTGAGCTTATTGGCCAGTCCCGGGGTCATGTCGGATTCGTGGCACACAATGGGCACATGGTTCAATTTCGCCCCGTACACCACCGGCACGGAAACAAATCCGCCCTTGGAAAACACCACGTCCGGCTTCAGCTTGTGCACCAGCCGCCGGGCCTGGTCTACGCCCCGGATCACTTTAAAGGGATCGGAGAAATTCTTCACGTCAAAATACCGGCGCAGCTTGCCGCAGGAAACGGCGTGATAGGTAACGCCGGGAATGCTGGCGGTGAGCCGCTGCTCCACAGAATTGGCTTCTCCCACGTAATGCACGTCCCAGCCGTCCTCCAGCAGTCGGGGAATCAGCGCCAGGTTCGGAGTCACATGTCCCGCGGTGCCGCCGCCGGTGAGAATGATTCGCTTCATATTGGAAATCCTGCCTTTGAGAATCAAATTTTCCGCATATACTGCATTATATCATGCAGCTTCGAAAAATGTTATAAGATTGACGTAAAACTTCTTTTTCTTTTGCTAAATTTGGTTTATTATATAGTCATGGACTTTACGGGAGGTGCTCTCTATGGCATATCAGGCGCTTTACCGGGCTTGGCGGCCCCGGAAATTTTCGGAAATCTTCGGTCAGGACGCGGTGGTCACCACCCTCATGCGGCAGATTTCTTCCGGACGCATCGCCCATGCCTATCTGTTCTGCGGCACCCGGGGCACCGGCAAAACCTCCGCGGCCAAGGTCTTTTCCCGGGCGGTGAACTGTCTGGATACCTCCTCGGCGGAGCCCTGCGGAAAATGTGAAATCTGTCAGGCCATTCTCAGCGAAAGCTGCATGGACGTGGTGGAAATCGACGCTGCTTCCAACAACGGCGTGGACGAAATCCGTGATCTGCGGGAAAAGGTGAAATACCCTCCCACCCAGGCCAAGTACAAGGTCTACATCATCGACGAGGTGCACATGCTCTCCACCGGCGCCTTCAACGCCCTTTTGAAGACCCTGGAAGAGCCCCCCGCCCATGCGGTGTTCATTCTGGCCACCACCGAGCCCCAACGGCTGCCCGCCACCATCCTCTCCCGCTGCCAGCGCTTCGATTTCCATCGCATTTCCGCCGATACCATCGTGGAAAAGCTGATGATCGTGTTGGGCGGCATCGGCCGTTCGGCGGAGGAGGGCGCGCTGTACGAAGTGGCCCGGGCGGCGGAGGGCTCCATGCGCGACGCCATGTCGCTGATGGACGTGTGCCTTTCCTATACCGATGGCGAAGTCACCGAACAGCTGGCCCGGGACGTGCTGGGCACCTCCGGCCGGGAATTCCAGTTTGACTTCATGGATGCGCTCATCGATTGCGACGCGAAAAAATCTCTGCAGCTTATCGCCCAGGCCATGGATCTGGGCCGGGATCCGCAGGTTTTCGCCCGAGATACCGTCTCTCACGCCCGCACGGTATTGCTGGCCGGGATTTTGGGAGACGATCTGGCCAGTGTCGCCGAACTGACCCAGGAGGACGCGGGCCGTTATCGGACCCAGGCCCAACGCGCCCCCCGGGAAAAATTCATGCGCATCATGGATTTGTTCCTCCGGGCGGAGCCGGACATGAAGTGGGCCACTCAGCCCCGCACCGTGCTGGAGCTGTGCGCGGTTCGCTCCTGCCATCCGGAGGCCGAAGCCGACGCTACCCTGGAAGAGCGGCTGGCCCGGGTGGAATCGGCGGTGAAAAACGGCGTGTCCGTCGTCGCCGCTCCTGCTCAGTCCGCGCCTTCCACCGCCTCCGCCCCCGCCGCCCAGGCCGCGGCGCCCGTCCCTCAGCCCACCGCCGGCCCCGATCCCACCGACGCGTACCGCAAGGCCGTGGCTGCGCTGGTGGCCGAAAATCCCTCCCTGGCCGGTGCGCTGGCCTCCATGCTTTACGCCGGGGAAAACGGCGACGTGATCGAAGTGGTCTTCGCCAAGAAAAACATGATGCATCTGAAGCTGCTGGAACGGAAAACCGTCCTGCTGGACGCGGCCTTCTCCGCCGCCTACGGCCGCAGCGTTCACGTGAACCTCAAGCAGGAGGGCATGGAAAAAGCCGCAGCCAAAGCCGCAGCCGCCAGTCCCGCCAAAAAGATCATCGAACAGTCCTACGACATCTTCGGCCGGGAAAATATCGAATTGACCGACTGACCCCGCAAACCCCGGGGGAGGCGCGGAGGGGGCCGCAGCCCCCTCCGCAGGTTGGGCCCTGCGCCCCCACCGGATGGCCTTTGGCCATTCGGTGGGGGCGCAGGGCCCAACACTTATCAGTTGCCGCATTCGATGCTGATCTGGTTGAACACCTCCAGCACGTCGTCCACGCAGGCCTTCTGTTTTTCCTCGCCCGCCAGATCCAGCACGATCCCGCCCCGATCCATCATCAGCAGCCGTTCGCCGTACTCGATGGCATAGCGCAGATTGTGGGTCACCATAATGGCGGTGAGCTTTTTTTCCGCGATAATCCGCCCGGTCAGCTGCATGATAATTTCCGCCGTCCGGGGATCCAACGCCGCGGTATGTTCGTCCAGAATCAGGAAATCCAGCGGCGACATGGTCACCATTACCATGGCCACCGCCTGCCGCTGTCCGCCGGACAGGGAGCCCATTTTCACATGGAGTTTATCCTCCAATCCCAGTTTCAGGTCCGCCAGCTGGGCGCGATATTTCTCCACCCGCTTGCGGTTCACCGCCGGGGTCAGGCCGAAGGGCTTGCCCTTGTTGTCCGCCAGAGAAAGATTTTCCAGAATGGTCAGACTGGGGCAGGTACCCATGGAGGGATTCTGATACACCCGACCGATGCGGGTATGCCGGCGAAATTCCTTCACCTTTGTGATGTTCCTGCCGCCGATGGAAACGCTTCCTCCCTCCACCGGAAGGGAGCCGCAGATGATATTCAGAAGCGAGGTTTTTCCGCTGCCGTTGCTGCCCACCACAGAGACAAACTGCCCGTCCTGCACGGTGAGATTGAAATTTTTAAAAAGCGTGGTTTCCGTTACCGTGCCCGGGTCATACACCTTGGTGATATTTTTCAGTTCAAGCACGAGCCTTCGACCTCCCCTTGGTGGAACCGGCCACCAGAATCACCAGGAACAGCGCCGCGGTAATCAGCTTCAGCAGATTTGCCGGCAGGCCCGCGGTAATGGCCAGCTGGATGCAGGCCTTGTAGACGATGCTGCCCACGATGGCGGCAGTGGTGCCCTTCACAAAGCCCAGCCGGCGGAAAAGGGTACTGCCGATAATTACCGCCGCCAGACCGAAAACCATCTGGCCGGTGCCCATGGTGGCGGAGAAAGAGCGCTGTTCGTGACAGACCACCGCGCCGCACAGGGCCACCAGCGCGTTGGCGATTACCAGTCCGAGAATCTTCACGGAGCCCTTGTCCCGGGCCAGGGAGGTTACCACGTTGTCGTTGTCACCCACGGCCCGCAGCAGCAGGCCGTTTTTCGTGCGGAAGTAAAGATCCAGCAGCAGCTTCACCACCAGCACCAGCGCCGCGGAAATCACCAGCTTGCGCAGCATCAGCGTGGAGGAACCCATCAGGCCCATGGCCAGTTTGGAGGTGAAGATGGTCTTCATGGCCCGTTCCACGTTCAGGTTGGAACCGGCGATTTGCAGGTTAATGGAGAACAGAGCCGTCATGGTGATGATGCCCGCCAGCAGATCCCGCACCTTCAGCCGCACGTGAATCAGTCCCGTGGTCAGGCCCGCCGCCGCGCCCACCGCCATGGCTACCGCCAGGGTCAGCCAGGGGTTCACGCCCCTGGTCAGCAGCACCGCCGTCACCGCCGCCCCCAGAGGGAAGCTGCCGTCTACGGTCAGATCCGGAAAATCCAGTATCTTGTAGGTGATATAGATGCCGCAGGAAAGCAGCGCGTAGATCAGGCCCTGGGTGAGGGTGCTGATACAGGTATCGAGAAATACATCCATGTTCGACTCTGTCCTCTCAATCGATGCTTATGGGAATTCTTTTATTCGGCCAGGGCGTCAATGGCCTTTTCCGCCACGTCCGCGGGCAGCTCGATGCCTTTGGCGGTCAGCGCGTCGTAATTGACATAGATGCCGTATTCGGAAATGGTTTCGTAATCCATGTCGTAAGCGCTGGCCTCGCCGGTGAGTACCTTGGCGGCCATGGCGCCGGTCTGGCGGCCCAGTTCGAAGTAATCAATGCCGGCGGAAGCCACGCAGCCCAGCTTCACCTGCTCCACTTCGCTGCCGTACACGGGGATGCCCGCTTCGTCGGTCTTTTCCAGAATGGAGGGCAGCACGCCTACCACGTTGTTGTCGGTGAGGTTGGAGATGCAGTCCACCTTCTTGCCGATGAGGGTATCCGTGGCCTGGGTCACTTCAGACTGAGCGGTCACGCCAATGTCCACGATTTCGAAGCCGTAATCCCCGGCCTTTTCCTTGTATTCGGCAATGGCGGAAACGGAGTTGGGCTCACTGGTGGTATAGAGAATGCCGATGGTCTTAGCCTCGGGCTGCAGCTTGCGGATCAGGTCCAGCTGAGCTTCCACGGGCAGTTTATCGGAAGTGCCGGTGATGTTGCCCTCGTCCAGATGGGCCTGCACCGGGTCGGTGATGGCGGTAAAGATCACGGGGATGTCCTTATCCTCGGCGGCGGCGAAGCAGGCCGTGGCGCAGGGAGTGGCGATGGCGCACATGATGGCCACGTTCTGGGCGGAGAAGCCCTGAGCGATCTGGGTGGCGATGGCGTCGTCAAAGCCCGCGTTCTGATAGACGATTTCGTAATCCTTGCCCTCGGTCAGGCCCGCGTCGGTGAGTCCCTGCAGAAAGCCTTCCCGGCAGTTATCAAGAGAAGCGTGCTCGCCATACTGGGCGATGCCGATGGTGGGAACGGAGGCGGCAAAAGCGGAAGAAGCGAAAACCATGGTCAGAACCAGCGCCAGAATCATCGATACAAACTTTTTCATTTTCATTTTCTCCTTTTGTTTTTGGTGGTCTGTGGGTGCCTGGGCTACACTTCCGCGTCGCCATCGTCTGCCCGGCTGGAACATTTCGTGCTCTCCCCTCTCATGTGTTTTCAGGAACATAAAAAACATCCTGTCCCATGTATCTTTCATGGGACAGGATGTGAATCCTGCGGTGCCACCCAAATTGCGTATCGCTACGCCGCTCACTGTGCATCCAACAATGCACGCCGCCTGGATAACGGGTGCGGTACCCGTCGACTGCTACTTGCTTGCGCTTTCGGTCGCCCTCGTAAGTCCATTCGCTCCGCGCTCCGCCATCGCGATTTCACCATCCGCGACTCTCTTGGGACATTGCCTTCGGAGTTACTCCTCTTACTCAACGGTTTCTTTGATTGATTTGGATTATATACCCGCCGTTCCTCTTTGTCAATACCCCGGGGAAAATTTTTTCAGAAAAAATTTATTCTCCCGCGATGGTCAGGCCCTTCACCAGCAGGCTGGGCGCACCAATACGAGCCGCGCCGGGCATGCCGAATTCCAGGTCTGCCCCTACGGTTTCCACGTCCTTCAGCAGCTGATAGAAATTTCCCGCCACAGTAAACTGCTTCACCGCGCGATCCAGCTTGCCGCCGCGAATGCGGTAGCCCTTGGCGCCCAGGGAGAAATCGCCGCTGATGGCGTTGGCTCCCGCGTGCAGGCCCTGCAGCTGGGTCACCACCACGCCCTCGCCCGCCTGGGCGAGCACCTCTTCAAAGGACGCGCTGCCCGGGGCGATGTAGAAGTTTGTAGGCGCGATGCCCACGGCGGAGGCATAGCTGGCCCGGGCGGCGTTGCCGGTGGAGGAAACGCCCTGCTTTTTCGCGGTCTTCAGGTTGTGCATCAGCGTGGTCAGCACGCCTTCGGAAATCAGTTCCTTCCGGCGGGTAGGCACGCCTTCTCCGTCGAAGGGGGTGGAGGAAACGCTGCCCGCCATGTGGGGATCGTCCACCAGCGTCACGCACTCGGCAGCGATTTTCTCCCCTTCCCGGCCCTTCAGAAGGGACAGGTCTTTCTGGGCGTTATCGGCGCTGAAAACGCCGCAGAAGGTGCTGAGCAGGCTGCGCACCGCATCCCGGCGGAACACCACCGGCCACGCGCCGGAGGGCATGGGCTCGGCCTGCAAAAAGGCCGTCGCTTCGTTGACGCTTTCCTCAATGGCCTTTTCAGAATCGGAAAAATCCGCGCCCTTGGCCAGGAACAGCCGGTACGCGCTGGAAGCCTTTTCTCCATCCCGGGCCACCGGGCCCACGCATCCGCCCATGACGTTGGCGCTGGAGGAAACGTCCAGGCCCAGGGTGTTCACAATGCGCACCTTGGAAGATTCCGAAAAGATTTCGCTGGCCTGAAGCTGCTCCACCCGGGCGTCCCTGGCCAGGGTGCGCTTCTCCATTTCCCGGGCGTAGGCGATCTTGTCCCCGGCGGAAACGGTATCGATGGCGGGATCGTACAAATCCAGCTTCGCGTATTCCCCGTGTCCGTCGTACAGGAACTGCTCGTCCTCACTTTCGATCAGCGCGGCGTTGGTCTTCACCGCGTTCACCAGCAGCTCCACGGCCTCCTCGTCAAAGGCCTGGGTGCTGGCGTAGCCCATTTTTCCGTCCACTAGCGCCCGGAAACCCAGTCCGGCCGCGTCGGACACGCTGTAATCCACCACTTCGCCCTTGTATACGTTCACGTCAAAGGAGGAGCCGTCCACGTAATACACTTCGCACTTGTCCATGCCCTCTTCCGCAGCGCGGGCAAACAGTTTTTCGATAAACAGATTCAGTTCCATGTTATCTGCCTCCCACGATAATGTCGGTCACGCGGATCATGGGCTGACCCACGTTGGTGGGGATGGAGCCGCTCTGAGAGCCGCACATTCCCTGGGCCATCCACATTTTCCGGCCCACCCGGTCGATCTTCGGCAAAATTTCCGCGCCGCGGCCCACCAGAGAAGCGCCGCGCACCGGCCGGTCGATCTTGCCGTCCCGAATGAGATAACCTTCCCGCACGGAGAAGTTGAATTCGCCGGTAACGGGGTTGACGGAACCGCCGCCCATTTCCTTGGCATACAGGCCGTCGCCGCAGGTGGCGATGATTTCCGCCTCGTCATCCTCGCCGGGAGCAATGAAGGTATTGCGCATGCGGGAGGTGGGGGCAAAGGTGTAATCCTGCCGCCGGGCGCTGCCGGTGGGGGCCATGCCCATGCGCCGGCCGTTGAGCCGGTCCACCATATAGTTTTTCAGAATGCCCTTTTCGATGAGCACCAGTCGGGTGGCGGGGGTGCCCTCGTCGTCCACGTTCAGGGAGCCCCATTCCCCGGGCATGGTGCCGTCGTCAATGGCGGTGACCACGGGGGAGGCGATCTGCTGGCCCAGCTTTCCGGCGAATTCGGAATTGCCGAAGGCCACGGAGGTGGCTTCCAGGGAATGGCCGCAGGCCTCGTGGAAGATCACGCCGCCAAAACCGCCGTCGATTACCACGGGCATGCGTCCGGCGGGGCAGGCGTCCGCGTGCAGCATGGTCACGGCCTGCTTTGCGGCGGTGCGTCCGCATTCCTCGGGGTCTACCAGCGTTTCAAACAGTTCGAAGCCCATCTGCCGGCCGGGATTGACCGCGCCGGTCTGGTTTTCGGTTTCATTGGCGGCCACGGCGGAGCACAGCAGCCGGGAATACACCCGCCGGTCGGACACGCACAGGCCGTCGCTGTTGGCGATGGTCACGGAGCTGTCCCAGTCCAGCATGCCCACCCGCACCTGGCGAATCTCGGGGCTGACGGACTTGGCGGCGGCGGAAGCGGCCCGAAGAATTTCGGCCTTGCGCGCGCCGGGCACGTACATGGGAATCTTCTGAACGGGGCTGATGTTGGCGGCCACGCTGCCGCCCAGGCGCACCTGTCGTTCGCAGGCGCCTTCGCCCACCGCCTGCGCGGCCTTCCGGGCGCAGGCCATCAGGCCGTTGTAGGAAGTATCGTTGGTATAGGCGTAAACGCTGCCCAGGCCCTTATAGACCCGGATGCCCGCGCCGCACAGGCGGCCGGTCACGGCGTTTTCAATGCGCCCGTCGGTCATGGACAGGTTATTTTCCACACAGTCCTGAAAAAACAGTTCGGAAAAATCGCCGCCGGTGGCCAGTGCTGCCGCCAGCGCCGCTTCCACATGGGAACGGTTCATCATGGTTTGCTCCTCTCTTTATTCAAACATTTGCTGGAGCGTTTCATAACGCTCGTGGGTGATCAGCGCGTCGATTTTCAGCCCCTTCAGCCGCACCACATACGTCCAGCGCCCATAGGGCAAGACGGATTCGATGCAGCCCAGGTTCACAATATAGGACTTATGGCTGCGGAAAAACAGGTCTTCCGGCAGCCGCTTTTCCATTTCGGAAAGGCTGTCCGATGTGACAAATTTTTCCCCGGAAACGGTGTAGAGCACTGTGGAGCGCTCCTCCCGCTGCACCAGGGCGATTTCCTGGGGGTCCAGAATTTTCACGCCTTCCTTATGCCGCAGCATCAGCCGGCGAATTCCGCCGCCGGTCCGGGGCATCGCCACGGGCTGAGGCGTTTCCCCGCCCCGCAGTCTTTCCCCGATAAGGCGCAGGGTATTCAGCGCCCGTTCCAGCTTGAAAGGCTTCACCAGGTAATCGAAAGCGTACACCTCGAAGGCGCTTTTCATGTATTCCTCATGGGCCGTGGCGAACACCAAAATCGTTCTGGGGTTGCGGTCCTGAATGGCCCGGGCGCATTCCACGCCGTTCATGCCGGGCATTTCCACGTCCATCAGCACCACTTCCGGCCGGGTTTCGTCGTACAGCCGCAAAAGCTCCTCGCCGTCGGCCGCCTCCCCCGCCAGCAGATAATCCGGACTTTTTTCCACAATGCGCCGCATGACCAGGCGCATGCCCGGGTCGTCGTCGGCGATGAGTATGCGAATCTTTTCCAAGGCTTCCTCCCTCAAAAAAATCAGTCGGACCGGGGGGTTTTCCGGTCGATCCACCAGATGCCCACCGTGGCCAGCACCAGAAGCCCCGCCGTCAGCCACATCAGCGCCTGCTTATTGGTAAAGGTGATGCCCAGAAAATGCAGGTTCATTTTCTCAGTGGAAAGCACGAAATACTTGCCCACCGTCACCCCCAGCAGCGCCGCCAGGTTGGTGGCGGAGGAATAAAACCCGATAAACACCGTCTGCCGCTTTTCGGGCATGTTCACATAGGGAATGCCTGTGAAGGCCAGGTTGATGCCGATGGCGAAGACAAAGGCCAGAATATTGGCCGTGGGATAGAGAACCATGGTGCCCCGGGTGACCATGGACAAAAGCAGATAGTGCATAAGATACACCGACATGGCCACATACAGGGTCTTAAACCAGCCAAACTTCACCAGCACCTTCCGCCAGATGGGCGTAAGCAGCAGCACCACCGGCACGTTCAGCATGGAAATCACCGTGATGTAGGAATAGCTCACGTTGAGATTCCGCAGCAGGTACACCGTGTAATAGGAACTGGGCACATTGGCCGCGAAGCACCACAGAAACGCCACCGCCACCGTACGCAGATACAGCGGATGTCGGAAGGGTTCGCAGAACAGCTCCTTCGGGCCGAATTTCTCCTTCGGCGTTTCGTAGGGATATTCCCGAATGTGGAAATACAGATAGATTTCCACCGCGCACAGCACCACCGTAATGCCGCGGATGATCAGCACGCCCTGATATTCCATGCCGGCGGCGGTCATCACGTCCATGAGCTTGCTGCCCGCCAGATTCACCACCGCCACCACCGCGCCCACGGTCATGGTGATGATGGAATAAAACTGCCTGCGCACGTTATTGGGCACGGACTGAATGTGCCAGATGCACAGCCCGGGAGAGATAAAGGCGTTGATCAGGTTCACCAGAAACACCGTGATGGCCACCGTCAACAGCTTCAATTGCCTGCTCACCGGGAACAGGGGAATCACGCCCATCAGCGCCACGTTCAGAAAGTACGAGGCCCCCCTGAACAGGGTCAACATGGTTCTGCGCCGGGGAAAGCGTTCCAGAATCAGCGGCATCAGAAACTGCAGCAGGTTCGCGGCGGTGCAGATAATGGAAATGGTGCCCACAAAGGCGTCATCCGCGTTCAGCAGCAAAAGAAAGCCCGTCCAGAACGTGCCGCCCACCAGGTTGGCAATGACGTTGGACGTATAGTTGCAGGCCAGAAGCCGCATTCTGTCCCCGGAAGCGGCGTCTCCCTTTACATACCAGCCTTCCGTAAAGGACTGTCCCAGGCGGCGAAGCGCCTTTCCGAGGTTGAAATGTCTGAGGCCCGTGAAATCAATCTTCTTCATGCGCCCTCCAAAGAGGAGTATTCTTTGTGGGTACATGTTACGACATGCGCCGGAAATAGTCAAGGGGGTTGTCGGGTCTGTGAAAAAATTTCTCCTGCCCGAATCCGAGCAGGAGAAATCCGCCTTATCTTTTTCCCCGGGGCCGCAGGGCCAGGGGCTTGTCCAGCACTTCGGACAGTACCACCGCCCGGCGCATTTCCTCCGGGGAAATCCGCTTCCGGCTTTGCCGGGGCGCCCGGGCTTTCACAGGTTCCGCCTGCGCCCGGGGCTTTTCCGTCCACTGGGAGGTTCCCTCCTGAGAGCCCTCCGGCAGATCGATGGAACCCTCGGTGGGATCGTGATGCTCATGGCCGGGGGTCTGAGCCACGGAAAGGCCCTCCATGGTTTCCTGGGCGGATTCCTCCGCCTCCAGGGGGCGCATGTCCTCCGGGGTCATGTCCTCGCTCTGCATCTCCTCGGGGGTCATGTCCTCGGGCACGGCGTTCATGGGCGAGGGCTCCGTCCACATTCTGGGGGGCCGGGTCGGCCGAGATTTCCGGGCCGCGGGGGGCTGCTTCTTCTGGCCCGAAATCTTATAAATCGCAATGGCGATGAGGATCAAAACGCCGATGACTTCTCCCAAGAAAACCGCCCTCCCTTCCGAAAAAAATTCTTACTGTTTGTTCTGGGGCTCCGCAGGGTTCTGGCCCTGATCGCCGGCGATGGACTGACGCATGCGGGTATCGGAGATGACATTCTGCATCTGGTAATAATCCATCACGCCCATTTTGCCGCTGCGCAGCGCTTCCGCCATGGCCCGGGGCACTTCCGCCTCGGCTTCCACAACCTTGGCCCGCTGTTCCTGCACCTGGGCGATCATTTCCTGCTCATGGGCCACGGCCATGGCCCGGCGTTCCTCCGCCTTGGCCTGGGCAATGCGCCGGTCGGCCTCGGCCTGGTCCATCTGCAGCTGCGCGCCCACGTTGCGGCCCACGTCCACGTCCGCAATGTCGATGGAGAGAATCTCAAAGGCCGTGCCCGCGTCCAGGCCCTTGTTCAGAACGGTCTGAGAGATCTTGTCGGGGTTTTCCAGCACTTCCTTGTGGGTGGTGGCGGAACCGACGGTGGTTACGATGCCCTCGCCCACGCGGGCGATGATGGTCTCTTCTCCCGCGCCGCCTACCAGCCGGGAGATATTGGCCCGCACCGTCACCCGCGCCTTGGCCCGCAGCTCGATGCCGTCCTTGGCGATGGCCGCCACCACAGGGGTCTCGATGACCTTGGGGTTTACGGACATCTTCACGGCCTCCAGCACGTTTCGGCCCGCCAGGTCGATGGCCCGGCTCTGTTCGAATTCCAGGGGAATCTGTGCGGACTGAGCCGCGATCAGCGAATCCACCACCCGGTCCACGCTGCCGCCGGCCAGAAGATGGGCCTCCAGTTCGTTCATGTTCACGTTCAGCCCGGCCTTGGTGGCCTTAATCATGGGCAGCACGATCTTGGAAGGATTGATGCGCCGGAAGCGCATG
>CACXHB010000068.1 GCA_902767315.1 uncultured Eubacteriales bacterium | reverse complement strand
GTTTTCCCGTGCCCGGGCCAGATTTTGCTCCTTTTCCGTCCGGGGCACGCCGTCCACTTCCGCCGCCTGCGCCCATTTTTCCCGCCGTGCCTGAGCTTCCGCGATTTTTTCCGTCAGTCTGCGCTGATTTTGGGTCGTGGTGCGCAATTCCACCTTCAAGGCGGAAATTTCCTGATCCAGCGCGTCCAGTTTCTGGGTATACGCCGCGTCCCATGCGTCCAGTTCCCGCTGAGCCGTCTGAAAGGATGCCTCCGCCGCCGTCAGCGCACTTTCGCCGGTTTGGGCCTCGAAGCGCAACAGTCCGTCGCCCGGGGACACCGCGTCCCCTTCCTGCACCAGAATTTCCTCCACCCGCAATTCGCCTTCGTCCCAGGCGGGGTGGATTCGCATGCGGCCGGTGGATTTCAATTGCAGTTGATCGGACTGGCAATTCCACTTCAGCGTGCCGCCCACGGCGTAGGCCACCTCCACCTTGGGAATCATGGCGTAGCGCAGGGTGCGGGAGAAAAAGGTCACCGCGGCCATTATGCCCAAAAAGATCAGGGCGGCTCGCACCGCAGCGTGTTTTTTCTTCATGCGCCTTCCTCCTTACTACAATCGCGCGGCGCTGAGTCCCTGAGTCAGCTCCTCGTCAAACAATCCATAGAGTATCAAAATGGGGGCCATATACAATACGCTGCCCGCAAAGGCCACCGGCTGAGAGGCCGCGTTCTGGGAATTCAGCGCCAGGGAAAGGGGATACAGTTCCTGACTTTTCAGAAGAATCAGCGGCTGTTCCACCATGTTCCATGCCTCGGCAAAGGACAGCAGCAGCATTGCCAGCAGCGCCGGATATATGCGCGGCGCAACCACCCAGGTCAGGGTTCGCACCGCCGAAGAGGTTTCCAGGCTTGCGGCCTCGATTTCCTCCTCGGGCATATCCCGCAAAAACTGACACAGCAGAAACACGCCGAAGGGCGCGAAAACCCCCGGCAGAATCAGCGCCCACAGGGTGTCGTACAATCCCAGCGTGCGCATCACCAGATAATTGGGCAAAAGGGTCACCTGAAAGGGCATCATCATCAAAACGATATACACAAACCGCAGGCTTCGGGCCCCCGGCATCCGACATTTCGCCAGGGCAAAGGCCACCAGCAGGGAAACGATCATGCTTCCCCCGGCGATGGATAAAGCCAGCATCACGGAATTCCAGAACATTCTTAAATAGGAAGCGTTGGAAATCAGCAGCTGCTCATAGCCCTCCAGCGAAATCCGCTTTGGAATCAGCCGCAGGCCGCCGTTCCCGGAATACACCTCGTCCAATTCCTGGGCGGTCATGAAGGAATTAGTCACCGTCATCAAAATGGGAAAGACAAAAATCAGCGCCAACAGCCCAAGCACCGCCAGCCGCAGCCCTTTTCTCATGAAGAAAGCCCTCGCTTTCCCTCGAAATGGTACATCACCGCCACCACGACGTACACAATCACCGCAAAAATCACCGCGCCAGTGGTCAGGTATTGATAATTCAGCTTATAGAAATGATTGTTCATGTAATTCTGCACCAGATAAACGGACGGATCGGGATACGCCCCGTAAAGCAGATAGACCTCCTTAAAAATGCGCAGGGATTGCACCATGGAATAAACCGTCACAAAAAACAGCGTGGGCACAATGGCCGGCAGGGTAATCCGGGTAAACAGACGTACCCGCCCCGCGCCGTCCAGGGAAGCCGCCTCGTACAGTTCCCCGGGAATCACCCGCAGCGCGGACAAAAACAGAATCATATTAAATCCGCAATTCTTCCACAGGAACAGAAGATACACCGGCAGCCGCGCCAGCTGTCCCCGGGAAAAGCCCCATTCACTGAAAAGCCGATAGAAAAAGGAATGCTGAGAAACAAAGAGATTGGTAAAAACCGGCATCACCGAAGCCGACGGAATCAGCATGGGCAAAAGAAACGCGCCCCGCAAAAGCCGGTAATTTCCGCCCAAAGCGCTGACCTCCAGCGCCAGAAACAGCGAAAACGCCACCAGAATCGGCACGGAAACGGCCATAATCTCAAAGGTATTTTTCATGCCCAGGCGAAAATATTTATTTTCAAAAACCTGCTGATAATTTTTCAGGCCCACAAATTCCGGGGAAAACGCGCTTTCGGTGACGGTATATTTCAGGGAATACAGAAACGTGAACACATACAGAAACAGAAAGCACAGCATCAGTGGCGCCGCAATGAGCATCGCCCGCCGCTGCATTCGCATCTTGCAGGCCTCCCTTCTTCTGTCGGAATCGTCCCCCGGGGCCCGCGGGGAGCCCCGGGGATCGTCTTCTGCTTATTCGCCCAGCACCATATCCGCCCGTTCCTGGGTCTGGAAGAGGAACTGGTCGATGGTCATCTCGCCGCTGCACAGCTGGGGATACCAATCCGTCATCTGTTCCCACATGAAGGATTTTTCCGGGGGATTGACGCTGTTGGCCATCCAGTTCCGCCAGCGCTGAATGTTTGTTTCCTCCAGATTCAGCTCCTCCAGATTGCGCGGATCGATGCCGCTCACATCCAGATCCTGATACAGCGGGCCGATCGTCTGCACACTCACATAAGAGCACATGGCTTCCTTGGAAAGCATGGCCGCCAGAAAGGCCTCGGCGGCCTCCGGGTTCTTCGCTCCCGCGGGAATCACCATCATCCATGTGTCCGCAATGTTTTTGGTGTTTTCCGTCAGGCGGGGCAGATTGATGAAATATACGCCTTCCGAAGTCGCGTAAGCATAGTTGATATACGTCACGTATACAAACAGCGCGTTTTCGCCCAGGGGCTGTTCGTAATCGTAATCCTCCGGAATCAGCCGGATCACGCCGGCGTTTTCCGCCTGCACCCATTTTTCCAGATTCGTCCGATACGCCTCGTCGGTATAATCGAAGCGATTTTCCGCCATGCAGTTCAGGTTGTACTGGTTCAGATAGCAGGGGTTATATTCGTCCTGCAGCAGGTACACGTCTTCTCCCTGCTGCTGCAATTGCTGCACCCGATCGGCCAGGGCGAAGAAATCCTCCCAGGTCCAGTCGTCCGAGGGCACTTCCAGCCCATACTGATCGAACAACGCCTGATTCACCTGAAACGCGTGGAACATGATGGACTCATTCATCGGCACGCCGAATACGCCGCCATCGCAGGAGAAGAGATTCTTCACATCCGGGGTTTCCTCGTAGGCTGCCATCACCCGGGGATAGCCGGTAAGATCCTGAAACGCGCCGGCGCGGAAATATTCCCACGCGCCCGTGCCGTCCACGCCGTTGCCATAGTAAAACACATCGCAGCCCAAATCCCCCGCCATCAGGGACGTGGCCAGTTCTTCGCTCACGTCCACCACCTTATATTCCACGGAAAGATCGGGAAATTCCGCCTTCAGCTGTTCCAGCGCGATGGTAAACTGTTCGCCAGCAGGCTGATTCCACAAACAGCCGATAGTGAACACCTGATCCGTCGCCTCAGGCTCCGCGGCGGGATAGGCCAGCAGCTGGTTCTGGTCCATGGTCCGGCAATACAGATAACCATTGGCCGTCCGCAGGCCCATGGCCCAGGTGCCGACCTGATAGATCATCTGAAGCTTTTCCTCCGCGATATTCACATAGGAAATCGCCGTATTTTCCATAGCGCCGTCCAGCGCAAACAGCTCGCCTTCCTCGGTAATGGTCACATACGCCTGCCCGATAACGGAGCAGCGGCCCTGGGGCTTCCGGGTTTTCCGGTCCAGCAGCGTAACCTCGCCGGCGTCCTGGCTGTAGGCCGCAATCACATCGCCGGCCACGGAAATGCTGAACAGGTTCTCCACGCCCTCAATCTGGGTCATGCCGCCCCCCGCCAGAGAAAGGCTCCACAGCTGACATTTCAGCACCGACAAATGGTCTTCGTCCACGTCGTCGGAATGGTCCCGGCCCGTGGGATCCACCAGCAGCAGCGCCTCGTCCTCCGCGATTTCCATCTGCACGCATCCGGTTCCCTCCGGCAGGGGCCACTGCCCGGTGACCTGACCCTTTTCGTCTATGCGCACCACTTCCGAAGCGCTGCCATCGCCCTTCAAAAGGTACAGTCCGTCCGCTCCGGCGGCCAGCCGCATGGGCTGAAAATCGATTTCAAAGGAGGAAACCTGGGTCTCCATGGAGCCGTCGTATACGGCAACCCCATCCTGGGTCACCACCCACACCCGGTCCTGAGCGACGGCGTACTGGAAGTCTTTGCCCACCTCCAGCGTTTTCGCCGCGCCGGATTCTTCCGCAAAGGAAGCGCCGCTCAGAATCATGCCCGCCGTCAGTACCAGGGCCAACAGATATCCCATCCACCGTTTCATTCCCGTTCCTCCTTTTGTTATGCATAGATTGATTACCATCAATTTACCATACAAACATCCAATTATCAACCATTATTTAACGAATCAGGAGATCGTCATCAACATTTATTTATTTTAAATTTTGTTTTACAGTTTTTTATTGAAAGAATTCATTGCGAATGCTATAATATCTATATCCTCGTTGCAAAACATCCCTGGCCGGATTGAGAGCGCCTGGCAGGGCGCTTTCCTCTACAACAAGGACTACCGTTTCTTCCTGCGCATTCGCCGTCACCTCCCCTGGTTTGGTCGGGGTCTTGCTCGCTGACCCCTTTGTCTATATAAACGACGAAGCGGCCCAAAACCGGACAACATTTTTGCAATTTTCTCAAAAAAATTTTTACTGAAGGGAAATGGCGTATGCTTTCTTTTCTCATGACCATCGGAAACGAGGAGGATCGGGCTTTTATGGCCGCCCTCTACCGCAAACATCAGCATTTCATGCTGCGCATCGCCAGAAAATATACCAACAATCATGCCGACGCGGAGGATGTGGTTTCGGAAAGCTGCATCGCCCTTTATCGGAACATCGCCGCTCTTCGGGCGCTGGACGATTTGTGTCACTGTTATTACATCGCCTCCGCGGTGAAGCGAAAGCCGCTGGATCTGTTGGGCTCGGCCAAACGCCATCAGAAGTATTTCGTCTCTTTGGAGGTATTCGGCGACGTGGCCTCCAGCGCCAGCATAGAAAAAAACTTCATCCTGCAGGAAGAAGTGGTGCTGGTGCTGCAGGCCGTTGAACAGCTGCCGCTGAAGGAGCGCATCGTATTGAAGTTGAAATACGAATTCGAACTGGACTGCGCCGACATCGCCAAATACGCCAAACTTTCTCAGGCAAGCATCTACAAATACCTTAGCCGCGCCCGGGAGAAAGTCAGAGCCGCCGTCTGCGAGACAAAGGAGGAAGAAAATCATGTGCAACGATAAGCAGGAGTGCGCCGTTCTGGAGGAACAACGGCTGGACACGCTGCTCCGGCTGGCCTTTGAATACGACGCAATGGAAGAAACCCGGCAGATCATGTCGGAATGCACCGGCGAACTCTCCCCGAAGGACGAGGCCATTTGCCGGCGGGCCTACGCTTCCTTCCTGCGGAAGCTGGCCCGGTTGGAACGCCGGGAGCGCCGGACGTATCCCCTGCGGTTTACGGCCCGAACCTGGAAAGTCGCTGTCTGCATGGTGGTGCTGCTGATCGTGGCCGTGCCCTGGGCCATCGCCCATACGGATTTTCTGCGGGTCAATACATCCCGGCTAGTGCTTTCGAATAAAGCGGATTACATTACCATTGAAATGGCAGAAGTGACCGATTCCGCTTTCGATGTGCCTGCGCAATGGCTTGGGAGTTATTATCTCTCGTACATTCCTGATGGGTTTCAATTAAGTGATATTTTTCCCGAAGGACATCTCGTGGAATATTCTAATAATGAGGGGTACACTCTTTCTTATAAAGAATGCCCCAAGAATTACACATCAAAGATTGACAACACAGACGCTGTCTGGTCCGAAACCGTCGTAAACGGTGAACAGGCATATGTAATTGAAATACGCAATGGCTCATACACTTTTGTCATCTGGAGTAACGGCATCCGCTTCTTCGTAGTGGATTCAAATCTTCCCAAAGACGAAGTGTTAAAAATTGCAGAAGGGGTAAAAATTATCCAATAATTTGTCCGGTTTTTCCCTCCTGTATCGTTTTATATATGGAATCAAAATACAGGAGGGTTTTTCCATGAAATTCTGTCGGTTTCTGAGTATCTTGCTTGCTTTTGTGCTACTTTCCTCTGTTTTGTCCTGCTTCGCCTTTGCGGAAGGAATCGTCGAACCCCAGCTAAACTACACCAAGAACATCGATGCTTTTATTACCATAAGCGGCGGCAAAGCTACCGTTACTGGTAATATCTCGCCGCTTGCCTCCACCGAAACCCGTAAGGTTTCCATCATCGTTTACCTGCAGCGCAAGGAAAACGGCAAATGGCACAGTCTGGATTCCTGGAGCGGTTCCGCCACCAATGCCACTGCCAAGGCTTCCGGCAGCAAGGCCATCGAAAGGGGTTATGAATACCGGGCACTGGCCGTGGGCCGCATCTCCACCGCCGAGGGCGTACTGCTGGAACGCCCCACATCCGCCAGTTCTTCCCAGTCTTATTGACGCAAGGTTAATCTCGGCGCAACCTTCCTTTGATAGTGCATTTCTGAAACTGTGCTATAATAGTGCCACTTCTCAGGGATCCTGCGGCTGGGCCGAAACGCCCGGCCGTTTTTATTGGAAGGATGTTTGCCATGGAACAGCGAAAATACGACAAAAAGGACGCAACCAGGCTTATGCTGGTCTGCGCCGCGGTGTATTTTTTCAGTTATCTGGCGCGGATTAATTATGCCGCCGTGCTGGTGGAAATCATCTCCGCCCAGGGGTACACCAAGGAGGCGGCCTCCGTGGCGTTGACCGGCCTGTTTGTTGCCTACGGCGTGGGCCAGATCGTCAGCGGTTATCTGGGGGACAAACTGGCTCCCCACAAGCTGGTGTTTACGGGCATGCTGGTCTGTTCCGGCATGAACCTGCTGCTGCCCCTGTGCCCCGGCCCCCAGTGGATGACCGTGCTGTGGAGCATCAACGGCCTTTCTCAGGCCATGCTGTGGCCGCCGCTGATGCGCCTGACCACCCAGCGGCTCATCAGCAGCGATTTCAAAACCTGCAGCATGGGCATTTCCTGGGGCGGAAATTTCGGTTCCGTGGTGGTATACCTGGCCGCGCCGCTGCTCATTTCCCTGGGCGGCTGGAAGTGCGTGTTTTACATCTCCGGCGTGCTGGTGTTCTGCATGGCGCTGGTATGGCGCGTGGTCTATCCCCGGCTGGAGGCCCGGCTGCCCCTGCTGAGCAGCGCTTCCGCGCCGGATTCCTCCGCGCCCGCGCCCCGGATTCCCCGGAGCATCGCGCCCCTGCTGGCCGCCATTATGGTCGCCATCATCATGCAGGGCGTGCTGCGGGACGGCGTGACCACTTGGACTCCCGCCTATCTGGTGGAATGCTTCCAGTTGAAAAGCGGCACGGCCATTCTCACCAGCGTGGCGCTGCCTCTGTTCAGCATTTTGATTTATCGCGTGGCCCTGTGGCTGAATCAGCGGGTGTTTTCCAATGAACTGGTTTGCGCCGCGGTGCTTTTTCTGGCGGCGGTGATCTCGCTGGTGCTGCTGAGGCTGGTGGGCTCTTTCAGCGCCGTGCTGTCGCTGATTTTGATGATGTTCGCGGTGGGCGCGGCCCACGGCGTGAATTTCGTGCTGATCTGCCTGACGCCCCCCTATTTCAGCCGTTATGGCAAAATTTCGTTCATGTCCGGCCTGCTGAATTCCTGCACTTATGTGGGCAGCGCCCTTTCCACGTACGGCATCGCTGTGCTTTTGCAAAACCGCGGCTGGAACGCTACCATGATCGCCTGGTACGCCATCGCCATGGTGGGTCTGGCCCTCTGCGTCCTCTTCGCCCGCGCCTGGGCCCGCTTCAAGCGCCAGCAGGACGAAATGTAAAGAAATGTACAAAATTTCCAGGAACCATTGACATTTGCATCCCTCGCGTGTATAATATCATTTGTTGATTGGTTCTGCGCACCTTTAGCTCAGTTGGTAGAGCACCTGACTCTTAATCAGGGTGTCCAGGGTTCGAGCCCCTGAAGGT
>CACXHB010000067.1 GCA_902767315.1 uncultured Eubacteriales bacterium | reverse complement strand
CTGACCCATTATGCGACCCATTACGCACAGGAGGCGGCAGAATGATCGGGCGACTGAAGGCCATTTTGAAAAACGGCCTCTTCCACGAAAACCCTACCTTCCGGCTGGTGCTGGGCATGTGTCCCACCCTGGCCATTACCTATCGGGCCCGCAACGGCGTCGGCATGGGCCTGGCCACCACCTTCGTTCTGGTGTTTTCCAATCTGGTGATCTCCCTTTTGAGAAAGGTCATTCCGGAAAAGGTGCGCATTCCGTCCTTTATCGTGATTATCGCCACCTTTGTGACCATCGTGGAAATGGTGATGCACGCGTATTTTCCGGATTTGTACGATACTCTGGGGGTGTTCATTTCCCTGATCGTGGTCAATTGCATCATCTTCGCCCGGGCGGAATCCTTTGCTTTTCAGAATCCGCCCCTGGAATCCGCCGTGGACGGGTTGGGCATGGGCCTGGGCTTTACCCTGTCCATCACCCTGGTCTCCTGCGTTCGGGAACTCGTCGGCGCGGGTACGGTGTTCGGCCGGGCGGTCATGCCTGCGGGCTATGAGCCCATGACCTTTGTGCTGACCCCCGCCGGGGGCTTCGTGGTGCTGGGGCTGTGCCTGGCGGCGGTGAACGCCTTTTCGGCTAAAAGGGAGGGCGCACAATGAAGCTGATTTTGATCCTCATGGGCTCCATGCTGGTGAATAACTTCGTCATGAACAAATTCTATGGCTGCTGCCCGTTTCTGGGGGTCTCCAAGCGGGTGGAAACCGCCTTTGGCATGGGCATGGCGGTGATCTTCGTCATCACCGTGGCCTCCATCGTCACCTATTTCGTGCGGCAGCTGCTGGTGGCCCTGAGCCTGGAATATCTCCAGACCATCGCCTTTATTCTGGTCATCGCCGTGCTGGTGCAGGTGGTGGAAACGGCGCTGAAGAAGCTGGCCCCGGCGCTGTATCGCGCCCTGGGGGTGTACCTTCCCCTGATTACCACCAATTGCGCGGTGCTGGGCGCGACCATCATGAACGTAGACGAGGGCTATAACCTGCTGGAATCCGCGGTAAACGGCTTCGGCGCTTCCGCGGGCTTTACCCTGGCCATTGTGCTCTTCGCGGGCATCCGGGAACGGCTGGAGCTGGCGGACCTGCCCCAGTGGATGAAGGGCACCCCCGGCGCACTGATCGCCGCGGGATTGATGGCGGTGGCGTTTTCCGGCTTTGCCGGCATGATCTGAGGAGGGACGGGCGTATGAGCGGTATGTCTATCTGGCTTCCGGCCCTGATTTTTGCGGGTATGGGTCTGCTTTTCGGAAGCCTTATCGCCCTGACGGGAAAACTGTTTCACGTTGCGGAAGATCCCCGCAAGGAGGCCATCCGCGGCCTGCTGCCCGGGGCCAATTGCGGCGGCTGTGGCTGCGCGGGCTGCGACGCGTATGCCCAGGCTGTGCTGGAAGGCAAGGCCGGGCCCGCCGCCTGCGCCGTGGCGGGAAAAGCCGCCGCGGGAAAAATTGGCGAGATCATTGGAAAAAAGGTGGAAGTGCCGGAACCTCAGGTGGCCACGGTGGCCTGCCGGGGGGCGGCGGGGGTGTGCAGCGTGCGGTTTGAATATAACGGTCCCCGCACCTGCCGCGCCGCGGAACAGACGGCCATGGGGGATAAATCCTGCGCTTATTCCTGCCTGGGTTACGGCGATTGCGCCGCCGCCTGCAAATTCGGGGCCATCGTAATGGAAGAAGGCCGACTGGCCCGGGTGGACGGGGAAAAGTGCGTGGGCTGCGGGGCCTGCGTGGAGGCCTGCCCCCGGTCGGTAATTCGCCTGTCTCCCCGGATGCGGCCGGTGCAGAGCCTGTGCTCCGCCCTGGATAAAGGCCAGGCGGTCAAACAAAACTGCGCCGCCGGCTGCATTGCCTGCGGCCTGTGTGCCCGGGTGTGTAAATTCGGCGCGATTACCATGAAAAAGAATCTTCCGGAAATCAATCCGGCCAAGTGTATGGGCTGCATGCAGTGCGCGGATCTTTGCCCCACCGGTGCGCTGCAGGCCAACGAAGCTCTGCGCCGGCACGCCATGATTCATTATCCCGAATGCACCGGCTGTGATATCTGCGGCTGCGTGTGCATGTACGGCGCGATTCTGGGGGGTGAGGGGGAACATCATTCCGTCATCGAATGGAACTGCGTGGGCTGCGGCTGGTGCGCGGAGGTCTGCCCCCATGGATGCATCGAGATGCTCCGGGGTGAGCCCTTCGCCGGTAAGCGCCGCAAGGTCGGCTAAAAAATCAGGCGAGGAGGGAATCCCGTGCGCCGTCTGTTTGAAATGAACGCTCGCGATTACGATAAAACCGGTAAATCCCAGGTGCGCCATTCCGTTCGGGCCATTCTGCTGCGTCAGGGAAGGGTCGCCATGCTCTTTTCCCCAAAGACCGGCGCGTACCTGTTCCCCGGCGGCGAATTGCGGGAAGGGGAAGCCCCCGCCCAGGGGATGGCCCGGGCGCTGGCGGCGGAGGCGGGGCTGGCCCTGCGCCCCGGAACCCTGCAGGATTTCGGATACGTCCGCTGCCTGGGGAAAAATCATCAGGGTGACGCGGAATTTTTTGTGCACGATCATTTCTATTATTTCTGTCAGGCGCTGCCCGTCCCCGGCCCGGAAGAAGGCCCGGAGGGAGAATTTGTCCTGGAATGGGTGCTGCCTCAGGAGGCCGTCCGGGCCAATCGGGCCTGCGCCGGGGAATCCGCCGCTTTCGATACGGCCCGGGAGGCCACCGTGCTGGAGCGGCTGATGCTGGAATCCTATTTTTAGCGACGTAGAATTGAATCAAAAAAGCCGGGCGAAGTCGTGCGCTTCGCCCGGTTTGTCTTGAATTTTATTCCATTGTTTGGGTGTTTTCCCCGGAAAGCACGTCCACGCCCGTTTCGTCGATGAGATACCACGCGCCGTCCTTCCGAACGGCGGCCAGTCCGTCACTGAAGCGGGTGGCCTTTTCGTAAACGGGATTCAGCACCGTTTCGTTTTCCGTGTTCACATATCCCCACAGGTTGTCGCTGTTGACCCGGGTCAGGTTCGTCCAGCCAAAGTCGCTGAACACGTTCCGCCATTCCGAGGAGCCCACCTGTGCGCCGGTTTTGTCGATCATGCGGTACATGCCGTTCAGCTTCACCCACGCCCGGCCCTGATAAACGTAGCTGCAGCGCTCGTATTGCAGGGGCACCACCTCGTTGCCCGTCGGGTCGATGTAGCCGCTCAGGCCCTCCTTCGTGGCCGGGGCCAGCCCGTCGGAAAAGAGCACGCCGTCCTCATACTGGGGCGCAATTACCACGTTGCCCGACGTGTCGATAAACCCCCATAACCCGTCCTTCTCCACCGCGGCATAGCCCTCGGAAAAGCTGTAGGTCCGGTCCCATTGGGGCGCGATGACCACGCTGCCCGTCGCGTCGATGAAGCCGTACTGGCCGCCGATTTGCACATAAGCCAGCCCGTCGCTGAAATAGCCCGCGTCCGCCCAGCGCCCGTCGAAGGCGTAGCTGCCGTCCGTCTGGATAAAGCCGTATTCGCCGTCCACCGCCACCGTGGCCAGCCCATCGTGGAAATCCGAGGCCGCGGAACAGACAGTGGGGAAGATCACCTGGCCTGCGGTGTTGATGTAACCGTAGAGATGGTCGGCCGTGCCCACCCGGGCCACGCCGCCGATGAAGCAGTCCGCCAGATTCCAGGCCGGGGCGATCACCACGTTGCCCTGGCGGTCGATATATCCCCACTGGTCGTTTTCATCGGAAAAAGCCGCGTATCCTTCGGAAAAATTGCCCATGGCCTTGGCGCTTCGAAAAGCCTCTTCCCCAAAGGCCGGGGCCTGGATCGCCAGAACCAGCAGCGCCAGGACGATGCAGAGGGTTTTTCGCATGGGTTATCCACATCCTTTCTTTATTATAGCACGCTTTTTCGAAGAAAGCGGCAACCCGAACGCCCCTTTTTTGAAAAGGTTCGGGTTGCCGCAGGTTTCATCCGCCTTAGTCGTCATCGTCGTCATCGTCGTCATCGTCGTAACGATCATCGTCATCATCGTCGTCATCATCGTCGTAACGATCATCGTCATCGTCGTCGTCATGATCGTCGTCATAACGGTCGTCGTCATCGTCATTATGGCTCGGTTCGGCGGGTCTGGCGGGCTCGTCCTCCCGGTCGATGTCGCATTCCAGAATCGCGCCGGTGGCCGCGTCGATTTCGTATTCGTATTCCGTGCCGCCCTTGCGGAATTCAATTTCGTATTTGCGCACGCCGTCGTCCTTTTCCAGCTTGGCCTTGGTGAAGGTCACGTCGCCGGCGGACAGTCCCGCGTTTTTCAGGGCGATGGCCTTGGCCTGATCCACGCCGATGGACTTGGCGCTGCCGGTGCTGCCGCCGGAGGATTTCCGCCCCTCCACGCTCTTTTCCACAATCGCGCCGGTGGCCGCGTCGATTTCGTATTCATATTCCGCGTCGCCGGTGATGAATTCGATTTCGTACACCCATTTTCCGTCTTCCCGGTCCAGCTTGGATTTGGTGAAGGTCACATTTCCGGCGGAAAGCCCCGCGTCGGTGAGCGCGATGCTCCGGGCGCCTTCCCGGGTCACGGCCTGAGCGGCTTCTTCCCCGGCGGGGCGCTGGCCGGGCCGCTGGGTTTCGTTTTCGGCGAAATATTCGATGCTCACGCCGCACACCGCGCCGGTAATGGCGTCGATTTCGTATTCATATTCCGCCCCGGCGGTGCAGAAGGAAATTTCGTATACCCGCAGCAGGTCGTCCGCGTCCAGTCCGGTTTCCATCACGGTTACGCCCTGGGCAGTGAGCCCCGCGTCCGTCAGCGCCCGGTTCAGCGCCGCGTCCTCGCCGATGCATTCGCTGCCGGCGCTCTGGAATCCGGCCATTTCCAGGGCCTTTTCCGGAGCCAGTTCCCAGGAACGCTTGACGATGGTTCCGTCGTCGGCCGCCACCCAGTATTCGTATTCGAAGCCGTCGCAGCGGAATTCCACGTCGTAAACGCTGCGCCCGTGCTCGGTTTCCGTTTCGGTTCGCAAAAGCGTCGCCTGTTCCCGGGAAACGCCCGCCTCCGCCAGCGCGAGATTTTCCGCGGCAGTCGCGTCCACAGTCCCGGCAGCGGAAGCCCCCGCCGCCCAAATCAGCGTCAGCACAAGGCCCAGGGCCAGCATCCAGGTGAGAAGAGTCTTTTTCGTCTTGTTCATTCGATTGTCGCCTCCCTTGTTGGTGTGGTCTTATGATACCCCGCCTGCATTAGAGGAAAATGAGAGGCGAGCCGCTTTTTGCGAACTCGCCTGAATTTTTATTTTGCCGGAAGCCGCACGGTAAAGGTGCTGCCCGCGCCGGGGGTGCTTTTTACGGCAATCTCCCCGCCGTACATCCGTGCGATCTGCCGGGCCATGGAAAGCCCCAGCCCCACGCCCTCGCCGTTTCGGTGAGAAGCCCCCTGATAGAGCCGCCGGAAAATCTTTTCCTGCTGGTCCGGGGCAATGCCCATGCCATCGTCCGCCACGGACAGGAGGATATGCGCTCCTTCCCGGCTCAGCGTCACCTGGGTGTGGCCGTTTTCCCGGCCGTATCGATAGGCATTGCCTACCAGATTGGCGATCATCCGGCTCAGCAGCGTCCGGTCGCCGGTAAAGTGAATGCCGTCCGCCACCTGCCAGGTCACCTGAATGCCCTTTTCCCCAATCAGCGCCAGATCCTGACACAGGGATTCCGTCAGTTCGCTGAGATCCACGTCCTCCCGGGCGTACAGGTCGCTTTTCCGCTCCATGCGCATGCATTCCAGCATGCCCGCGATCATCCGGTTCATGCGCCTGCCCTGCCGGCGAATCACCCGCAGCGCCTGCCGGTATTCCTCCGGGGACAGCTCCGCGTCCATGGCCTCGTCGCATTGGGCCAAAATCACCGCCATGGGGGTGCGCAGCTCGTGGGAAGCGTCGGAAGCAAACTGCCGCTCGGCTTCGAAGGCCTCATCCAGCCGCTGAATCATGCCGTTAAAGGCCCCGGCCAACTGGGAAAGCTCGTCGTTCCCGGCGGCAGGAATGCGCTTTTTCAAATCGTCCCCGCCGCTGATCTGTGCCGCCGCCTGAGACAGGTCGCGAATGGGCCGCAGGGCCCGCCGGGTAATGGCCACCCCGCCGCCAATGGCGAAAAGCACCATCGCCCCCAGACACCACAGGCAAATGCGCACAATCCGCCGCAGGGGTGCGTCTCCCTGAGATTCCGCCACCACGCCCCGCAGCCAGAGTTCCCGAATGGGGGATTGCTCCAATTGCCGGTCGAAGAGATAATACACCTCGCCGCCCTGACGCACCGTGTGGCAGACCCCGTCGGCAAAGGCGGGAATTTCCACTTCCGTGATGGGGTTTTCCCCATAAAGCAATTCGCCGTTTTCCCGGTAAAGTCCGGTGCAGATTCCGTTGACCTGATCCAGAAAGTCGTCGTCGATTTCCAGATAGCCCACGCCGTAGTGGATGTATTGGTCTGTGTCCCCGTCGATGTGCATCTGGGAAACGGAGCGGTAGAATTCCACCTCGTCCAGATTGTCCTCCACCGTGTGAATCAATTCGTCCTTCAGATTTTTCTGCAGGACCGAATGACTGACAAAAAACACAATCACAAAGGTAAGCAGCGCCATCAGCAGAAGCGCCGCCGAAAACCAGCAGGTGAGCTTCCATTGCAGCTTTGCCCGTTTCATTCCGCGTCCTCCCGCAGCACGTAGCCCATGCCCCGTACGGTGTGAATCAGCTTCTGCTCATTGCCTTCGTCAATCTTTTTGCGCAGATAGCGAATGTAAACGTCCACCACGTTGGTGCCGCCCTCATAATCAAAATCCCACACGTGGTTCTCGATTTTCTCCCGGGAAAGCACAATGCCCTGATTCAGCATCAGATATTCCAGCAGCGCGTATTCCCGGGCAGAGAGGGCGATCTCCCGTCCATTTCGGGCGGCCCGGCGGGTGGCGGTGTCCAGCGTCAGATCCCCTGCGGTCAGCACGCTGCTTTTCGTCCCGGCCGCGGAACGGGTCATCACCCGCAGCCGGGCGCTGAGTTCCTCCAGAGCGAAGGGCTTCACCAGATAATCGTCGGCCCCGCCGTCCAGCCCCGCCACCCGGTCGGCCACCGCGTCCCTGGCCGTAAGCAGCAATACCGGCGTGGCCCTGCCCGCGGCCCGGAGCTTCTTCAGCACCGTCAGCCCGTCCAGCCCCGGCATCAGAATGTCCAGAATCACCGCGTCGTATTCCGCCGCCTGCAAATATTCCCAGGCCGTTCGCCCGTCGAAACAGCGGTCTACCCCGTAGCCCTCGCCTTTCAGGGCCCGGGTCACAATGTCGTTCAGATCCCTTTCGTCTTCGGCATACAGGATTCTCATGTGCGCATCGTTCCTTTGCGGATTTTTTCTTTTATTATAGCACACCCTCCATGAGAAGAAGATTAG
>CACXHB010000066.1 GCA_902767315.1 uncultured Eubacteriales bacterium | reverse complement strand
TGCCTCCCTCTAAGTTCAGAGAAGCATCCATGGCCATAACCTAATTCTTATTTTTAAGCTGGTGTCCAGAAAACTGGGTACATATCACTCCGGGCCGCAATGTGTCGCTTTTTAGTTTTCCGCGAAGAACTTGCTCAGGTCATACTGGGGATTCAGCGCTTCGGTCCAGGCGTCGGCCTGAGATTCGAAGTAATCCGTCTGGGCCTGCTCCAGGGCGAAGGGATAGTATTCGTCCTTCACATCATCCAGATTCAGCGCGCCGGGGGTTACGTCGCTGTTGTAATAGATGATATGCACACCGGAGGAGCTGACCACGGGTTCGGCGGAGTAATCTCCCACCTTTTCCAGGGCCATGGCGGCGTTGCGGAAATTGGTGTCCCAGGTGGTAGAAGCCATGCTCACATAATAGCCGCGGGTCTTGGCAGGCTCTTCCTGCATGCCGGGATCTTCGCCATATTCGGCCATTACGTCGTCGAAGTTCTCGCCGGCGTCCAGCTTGGCGTAGATTTCGTCCAGTTTATCCTGCACGTCCGCCACGCACGCGGCTTCCTTGGCTTCCATATCGGCCTTCTTCTCTTCGATTTCGGCCTTCTTGGCGTCGATGTCCGCCTGCACCTCTTCTTCGGTGCGGGTGCTGGTAGAATCTTCGGCGCCCAGGTTGGCCAGTTCGTTGTTCAGGGTCGCCAGTTCGCTGTTGGCGGTCTTGTATGCGTCCCGGGCGTCGGTGGCGGCCTGGAGCACGTCGTCGGCGGGCTTCACCAGAATGTGCTTCACGGTGCGATAGCCTTCGGGCATATAGGTGATGAAGGTATCGCTCTTGGTCATGTTCTGCTCAAAACTGGCGGTATCTTCGGAATAGGTCTTCTCGTCTTCCTGGGTCTGGGCGGCGAACATGGTGGCCAGCTCCTCGTCGGAAAGCTCGCTCTTTTCGGCCTTTACCTGCTGTTCCACCTTATCCAGCAGCTTGGACCAGGTCTGCTGCTTGTAATAATAATCGTATGTGGTGCCCTGAGAAGCCAGGTAATACTCGGCATTCTTCACGTGCGCTTCTTCGGTTTCGCCGGTGGTCTTGTCATAAGCGTTCTGATAAGCGTCATCGTAGCTGGTTTGAGCGCTCTGTTCACACTCGGCGATTTCATCCTCGGTGAGGGTGATGCCCAATTCGTCGGCCTTCTTCAGCACCGCGTGGGTACGCACATAGCTCTGGGCCACGCTCTGGGCGATGGACTCCAGCTGGCTGTCGTCCACGGAGGTGCCGTAGTAGATGGAGTACATATAGGAAAGGTAGGAATAATTGTACAGGTAATCGGCAACGATATCGCCCTTGGTGATGACGCCGCCGTCGTAGGTGACGATGGTCTGGGCGTAATCCTTCTGCAGGGCTTCCATGTCCTCGTCCGCCTGCATGATGGGATCCACCTTGATCAGGCTGCAGCCCGTAAGCATCAGCGCCAGCGCAGTAAACAGGCAGGCGAGCTTGGCAAATCTTTTCGTCATTATGAATCTCCCTCTCAATGCTACTGGTTCGCAATCCACCCCGTGGACGCAAATACACCTTTATATTATACACATTTATAATGATTTGACAAGTGATTTTTACATATCCTCGCCCCTGAGAAACGCAAAAATACGATTTGTCAGTTCATTTTCCATTTCAGTCCAGACGTCGGTATCTTTTTTGCCCGCCAGGGGATGATGCACCACACGAGACGAGCGGGTATAGCGCTGGTAATCCGCCGCCGCCGCGGGACTGAGCCGGCCGCAATCCTCGGGCACCAGCGAAAGCACCGGGCAGACCACGGAGAACAGATTGGCCCGGGCGATGCTGCAAAGCCGGGAGAGATTCCGGTCCGCGAAGGGGCGCGTTCTGGGGCCGCCGCCCACCAGCACCAGCGCGTCCACCGGATACTGTTCGGCCAGGATCAGCGCCGTGGGACAGGATTCCCCCGCCCCCACCACCACCACGCGTCCGGCCCGTTCGGAGACGCTGAGATAGCCCGCCTGGGCCTGCTCCAGCCGCCTTTGCCACTGGGGCGTGCGGTCGAACCGGTCCCGGGGACGATAGCCGTTGACCTTAACCAGCTCCACTGCGCAATCGGCGGCCTTCGCCCGGCCGGCAAAGGGGCGCAGCTGGCCCTCGTCCGCGGCGGAATCATGCAAAAGCACAAAGCCCAGTTCTCGAATGCCGGGTGCCTGTTCCCGCTCCTTGGCCACCCGGTCCATGGCGTCGTATTTCACTTCCACTTCCTGTGAAAGACGCTGACTTTCTTCCTGAAATGCCAGCAGATCTTCTTCCGTAATGCGCTTTCTGACCATGAAAGTCACCTCACTTTTCCAGATTCCGCAAAGCGTCCGCCGAACCGAGAATCAACAGCACGTCATCCGAACCGACGACGGTATGTGCATCCGGTGCGCCGTTGACACTGTCGCCTGTTTTTATCGCAAGAACGTTGATTCCGTAATGGGCGCGCATGGCCAATTGTCCCAGGTTTTTGCCCACCCATTTTTCAAGAGGCCGAATTTCGGAAAGGGCATAGTCCGGGGAGACCTCGATAAAGTCCATTATGTGATGCTGGTGCAGATTATGCCCCACCCGGCGGCCCATATCCCGTTCGGGATAAACCACCTTATCCGCCCCCAGTTTTTTCAGCATGCGGCCGTGAATTTCGTCGTTGGCCCGGGCGATGACGGTACCCACGCCCATTTCCTTCAGAAGCAGGGCGATCATGCTGCTGGCCTTGATCTGGTTGCCGGTGGCCACCACGGCCACGTCGAAATTTCCTATGCCCAGATCCCGCAGTACGCCCTCTTCCGATGCGTCGGTGCAGACCGCGTGGGTGGAATAGCTCACCGCGTCGTTGACCCGATCCTGGCGAATATCTACCGCCAGCACCTCCGCGCCGTTTTCATACAGCGTTTCGCATACGGCTCGGCCAAACCGGCCCAGGCCGATGACTACATATTGCTTTTTTCCCATCGTCATATTCCTTTCGAACTCAGCCTACGGCGATTTTTTCTTCCGGGAGGAGGATTCGGTCCTCGTTCTGCTGCCGGTGGGCAATGGCCAATGTCAGCGACAGCGGCCCGATGCGCCCCATGTACATGCTGAGAATCAGCATCATACGCGCCGCCGGATGGAACCGGACGGTGCCCCAGCTGGACAAGCCCACCGTGCCCACGGCAGAGGCGCATTCATACAGAATATCGCTCAGGGGCGCGTCGGGATGGATCAGGGCAATCACCGCCACATCCAGCACAAAGGCCCCCAGGCCGATGACCACGATGGACAGCGCCCGGCGCAGGGTTTCCATGGGCACGCTGCGGCCGGAGATCCGGGTCTGATCCCGGCCCCGGGCGATGGACACCGCCGCCGCCAGCAGAAGGCCCACAGTGGTGACCTTCAGGCCGCCGCCGGTGGAGGCCGGAGCCGCGCCGATGAGCATCAGAACCGTACCGAGAAATTTCGTGGCCGGACGAAGCAGCCGCTGATTCAGGGCGGCGAAGCCCGCGGTGCGGAAAGTGACGGACTGGAAAAAGGCCGCCAGCAGCTTTTCACCCCAGGACAGTTTTCCCAGGGTGCCGGCGTTATTCCATTCCCCCATGAGCACGGAAACGGTTCCGAAAAGCAGCAGCGCCCCCGTGGCGACGAAAACCACCCGGGTATGCAGCCGCGCCCGCTTGAGTCCTCGAGCGCGAATGAGGTCGTACACCGCGCCGAAGCCCAGGCCACCGGCGATTATCAGGAAGCTCAGGGTCAGCAGCACCAGGGGATCTTTGCCATATCGGGCAATGCTGACCCCTTCGCCCAGCACGTCGAAGCCCGCGTTGCAGAAGGCGGAAACCGCGTGGAACACCCCATACCACAGGCCCTTTCCCAGGCCGAATTCCGGCACGAAGCGAATGCAGAGCAGCGCCGCGCCCAGGCCTTCGCAGCAGAAGGTCATGCGGGTGACCCACAGAATCAGCCGCACCATGCCGCCGATATTGCTTTCGTTCATGGCCTCCTGAATCAGCAGCCGGTCGCGAATGGTAATGCGCCGGCCCAGGGCGATGAAGCCCAGGGTAAGGAAGGTCACAAAGCCCAGGCCGCCCATCTGGATCAGAAGCAGCAGCACGACCTGGCCGAACAGGGAGAACCGAAGGCCGGTTTCCACCACCGTAAGGCCCGTGACGCACACGGCGGAGGTGGCGGTAAACAGCGCGTCGAAAAAGCTCATCCGGCCGCTTTTTGCGGCGATGGGCAGCGTCAGAAGGCAGGCCCCCAGAAGAATCATGGCCAGAAAGCTCAGGGCGATGAGCCGAACGGGGATAAACGCCATGACCGGGCGGCGCTTAGCGCACATATTCCATCGCGACCTTTCGACGGCAGTCTTCGAACTGGGCGGGCGTGAAGGGCTGGGTGCCCTCGGTAAGGCAGGCGGCGGAGGCGGCGGCCACGCCGGTGCGGAAGGCCTCTTCCAGGGAATCGCCCCGGTCGAAGGCCGCGGCCAGACCCGCCACCATGGAATCCCCTGCGCCCACGGTGGAGTTCACCTGCAGGGGCAGCGGCGGCGCGTACAGGGCGTTTTCCTTATCGACAATCATGGCACCTTCCGCCCCCAGAGAGACAGCCACCACGCTTACGCCGCCGGAAATGATCTCCCGGGCGGCGGCGAGAATTTCCCTGCGATTTTTCAGGGAGCGGCCGGAGAGCTGTTCCAGTTCGTAGCGATTGGGTTTAATCAGGAAGGGGGCGGCCTTCAGGCCATGGGCCAGCTTTTCGCCGTCTGCGTCCAGAATGCAGCGGCAGCCCGCTTCCCGGCAGAGGCGGATAAGCTGTTCATAATAATCCCCGGGGCAGCCGGGGGGCACGGAGCCGGAAAGCACCATCATGCTGCTTTCCTGGGCATGCTTACGGACGATTTCCGTCATCTGCGCCAGTTCTTCCGGCGAAACGGGGCGACCGGACTGATTGATTTCGGTGATGATACCGGCGGCCGCGTCCAGAATTTTCAGATTTGTGCGGGTAGCGCCGGGGCAGAAGACAAAATCGTAATCCGCGCCGGCGGCCGACAGTTTTTTCGCAAAAATCGGGCTGGTTTCCCGGTGCAGAAAGCCCGCGCAGCAAACGTCGCAATTCAGGGCCCGCAGCACGAGGCTGACGTTGATACCCTTGCCGCCGGCGTCCTGCTTTTCGGAGGAAACCCGGTTCAGCCCGCCGTAGGTAAATTTCGGCACGGTCAGGGTGCGGTCGATGCTGGGATTCAGAGAAAGGGCGGTGATCATTGGCGAAAGCCTCCCATGAAAGGTATTGTTTTTTTATTATATCACCCCGGGCCCGCAAAAACAACCGCGGCAGGCGTTCCATTCCGGGCAAGGTTATGATATAATGAAGGAGAAGAACGTTTCGAGGTGGATTCATGAATTACAGTTCCGATTCCTACGCCGCCATGCTCCTTTGCCTGGCGCTTTCCCCCAACCGGGAGGAATATGCCCGGCCATTGTCCACATCGGAATACAGAGACGTCTGCCAGCGGGCCAAGGAATCCTCCGCCCGGCACATCGGCGGGCTGATGAACGTGGACATTTCGGGGCTGATGCAGCTGTTGTCCATGTCGGAGGAAGAGGCTTATCGCATTTTCATCCTTTTGAGCCGTTCCGTGCAGCTTTCCTACGCCATGGAAGGCTTTCTGGCCCGGGGCATTCGCATTATTACGGAATTCGACGCGGAATATCCCCGGCGGCTGACCAAGCGGGCGGGCTGCGACGCGCCGCCGGTGTTTTATCTATACGGAGACGCCCAGGCGCTGAACGCACCGGCCATCGGCATTCTGGGGATGAGCGGCGTGAAAACCTCCCCGGAGGTGCGCGCTTCCATCAGCGCCATCGCCGCCTTTGCGGAAAAGGCCGGATATCGCATTCTGGCGGGCGGCGAACTGGGGGTTTCCCGGGTGATGGAGGGCTATGTGCTGGAAGGCAAATGTCCCCTCACCTGCGCCATGGCCGGCGGACTTTCCGATTATATCGAGCGCAAGGAGGCGGGAAAGCTGTTTTCCGAAGGGCGGCTGACGGCGATTTCCTCGGAACATCCCGACGCGCTGTTTACCGTGCCCCACGCCATCGCCCGGAACCGGCTGCTGATTTCCCTGGCGGAGGCGGTGTTCATTTTCAACACCGACGGAAAGCGCGGGGAATCCGACGCGCTGCGCCATCACCGCTGCGACTGGATTTACGCCTGGAACGGCGACAAGGGCAATCATTCCCTCATCAACAAAGGCGCCATCGGCTTTGGACAGATTACCCGAAAATCCTTGGAGGACATGACCGATCTGTGGCGTCAATCCCGCTCCGAGCAATTGAGCATGTTCGACGCGTAACAGACAAATGCGCCCCGGCGTTTTCTCGATATAGAGAAGCGCCGGGGTTTTTGCGCCTGTTACAGGCTGGAAAGCAATTGGGCGATGGGTTCCCGGAAAATCAGGTTGGCACGATGGTCCTTTCCGGTTTCCGAACGATTGATCAGTACCATGCGGCTGCCCCGGTAAGCGTCCACGAAGCCCGCCGCCGGGTATACCGTGAGACTGGTGCCGCCCACGATCAAAAGATCCGCTTCGGAAATGGCGGAAATCGCGCCGTACATCACCTGCTGATCCAGATTTTCTTCATAGAGCACCACGTCGGGCTTGATCACGCCGCCGCATTCGCACCGGGGCACGCCGGCGGAATCCCGCACGGCCTCGACGCCGTAGGCCTTGCCGCAGCGGGTGCAGTGGTTCCGATAGACGCTGCCGTGGAGTTCGAAGACGTTTTTACTGCCGGCCAGGGTGTGCAGCCCGTCGATATTCTGGGTCACGATGGCCAGCAGCTTCCCATCTTTCTCCCATTGGGCCAGCTTTTCATGGGCCGCGTTAGGGCGAATATTGGCCGGGGGAATCAGCTTCTTTCGATAAAAATCGAAGAAGGCCTCCGGATGCCGCACGAAGAAGGAATGGCTGAGCATAACCTCCGGCGGAAAATCAAACTGCTGATGGTACAGGCCGTCCACGCTGCGGAAATCCGGAATACCGGATTCCGTGGAAACCCCCGCACCGCCGAAGAACACCATGCGCCGGGCTTCCTGCACCCAGGCGCGAAACAATTCCAGGCTGTCCATATGCCCTCGCGCTCCTTACCGACAATATGCCGTTTTGCCGCCGATGATGGTCCGCAGGGCGTTGAAATCCGCGTCGAAAATGGCGATATCCGCATCCTTGCCGGGTTCCAGGGAACCCTTTCGGTCGTCGATACCGAAGGCCCGGGCGGGATTCAGGGAAGCCATGTTCACAGCCTCGGCCACGGAAGCGCCTCCCAGTTGGATCATGTTTTTTACCGCCAGGTTCAGCCGGAGAATGCTGCCGGCGATGGTGCCGTCGGGCAGCAGACAATGAATGCCCTCCACGTGCATCATCTGGCCGCCCAGATCATAATCGCCGTCGCCCATGCCGCCGGCGCGGGTGCAGTCGGTAATGAGAATGAGCTTTTCCCCCTTCAGCTGCCGCAGCATGCCGAAAAAGACGGGGTGCACATGGAAACCATCGGCAATGAGTTCGCAATAAACCCGGGAATCCGTCAGAAACGCGCCGGTGGCCCCGGGCTTTCTGTGGTTCAGGGCGGGCATGGCGTTGAAGGTATGGGTGGCCTGGGTCGCCCCCGCGTCCAGGGCCCGCAGGGTGGTGTCATAATCGGCGGTGGTGTGACCTGCGCTGACACGCACGCCGTTTTCCGTCAGGGTGCGGATGGTCTCCATGGCCCCGGGCAGATCCGGCGCGATGGTGGTGATACGCACCACGTCTTTATTTTTCAGGAAAAAGTCTGCTTCCGGCAGGCGCAGATATTTGGGATCATGGGCGCCGCGCTTGTCCGGACTGAGATACGGACCTTCGGCGTTCACGCCCAGCACCGCCGCGCCTTCCGGAGAAGGATTGGCCCGATAGGCCCGCACCGAATCGAAGGCCCGATCCAGGCGATCATAACCCAGGGTCATGGTGGTGGGATAAAAGCCGGTTACGCCGTTTTTCGCCATGCCCTCGGCCATGATCTTCAGGCCGGAAATTTCGCCGTCGCTGGCGTCCGCCCCCAGATAGCCGTGGGTATGCACGTCGATGAGGCCCGGCGCCACATAGCCGCCCGCCGCGTCGATGACCTCGCAGCCCTCGGGCAGGGTGCTTTCGATACCGACGACGGTTTGTTGAAACAGGAGAATCTGATTTTCCACCACACCGGAAGGGGTCACGATTTTGCCGTTTACGATTGCCTGCATAAAAATGCCTCCTTATTTTGCAGAAGGCCGCTCCGAAACAACGGAGCGGCGGGAAATTCAGCCCAGAATCGCGTCGATAAACTCTTTTGCGTCGAAGGGCTGCAAATCGTCGATCTGCTCGCCCAGGCCGATATAACGCACGGGCATATGCAATTCGTTGGCGATGGCCACGGCGATGCCGCCCTTGGCGGTGCCGTCCAGCTTGGTCAGCACGATGCCCTCGATATTGGCCACGTCGGAGAACACCTTGGCCTGAGCCAGGCCATTCTGGCCAGTGGTGGCGTCGATGACCAGCAGCGCCTTGATCTTCGCCTCGGGATAATCCCGTTCCACCACGCGGCTGATCTTCTTGAGCTCCTCCATCAGGTGGACCTTATTATGCAGACGGCCGGCGGTATCGATCAGCAGAATGTCCGCGCCACGGGCACGGGCGGCCTGTACGCCGTCGTAAACCACGGCGGCGGGGTCTGCGCCTTCCTTATGTTTTACAATGGGCACGTCCGCCCGCTGGGCCCAGACGGTCAATTGATCGGCGGCGGCGGCGCGGAAGGTATCGGCGGCGCAGATAATCACCTTTCGGCCGATGACCTTGAAACGGGAGGCCAGTTTGCCGATGGTGGTGGTTTTGCCAACGCCGTTTACCCCCACGATGATCAGCGCCATGGGGCTTTCCAGGGGCATGGGCGGCGCAGTCATGATGTCCACCAGAATCTGCTTCAGGGCGGCGCGGGCTTTCTCCGGGTCGCCGATTTTTTCGGAGGTGCACTTTTCCCGCAGGCGATCCACCGCCAGCTGGGTGGTCTCCATGCCGATATCGCTCATGACCAGAATGTCGCTGAGCTCCTCGTAAAAATCGTCGTCCAGCTCCTTATAGCTGCCCACCAGATCGTCCATGCGGCCGGTAAGTACGTCGCGGGTCTTCTTCAGGCCCGATTTGATCTTATCAAACAATCCCATTTGTCATGCCTCCTTCACAGCTTCGTTCAGCGCCACGGACACCAGCTTGGAAACGCCCTTTTCCTCCATAACCACGCCGTATAGCGCCTGACAGCGTTCCATGGTGCCCTTGCGGTGGGTAATGACCACGAACTGGGTCTTTGCGGAATAGGTCTTCAGGTATTCGGCGAAATTGTCGATGTTCGCGTCATCCAGCGCGGCCTCGATTTCGTCCAGAATGCAGAAGGGCGTGGCCTTGACTTCCAGCATTGCGAACAGAATGGCGATGGCCGTCAGCGCCCGTTCGCCGCCGGAGAGCAGCGAAAGGGTCTGCAGCTTTTTGCCCGGAGGCTGGGCCACGATTTCGATGCCGCAGTTCAGCGCGTCCTTGGGGTCGTTCAGCCGCAGTTCCGCGCTGCCGCCGCCGAAGAGGGTGGCGAAGGTGCGCTTGAAATTCGCGTTCATGATTTCAAACTGCTTGCGGAACTGGGAATCCATGTGCTTTTCCAGTTCCGCAATGATCTTTTCCAGATCGGCAATGGCGGCGTTGAGATCGTCCCGCTGGGCGGACAGTTCCTCTACCCGGGAGAGAGTCTGGCGGTATTCGTCCACCGCCGCGACGTTCACCGAACCCATCTGACGGATGCGCTGGCGAATCTGCGAAACCCGCTTTTCCGCCTCGATCAGCTTGAAATCCGCCTGACGGAAGGCCTCCGCCCCGGCGTAAGTCAGTTCATATTCCTCCCAGATGCGATCCTGAATCTGCTTGAATTCGCTTTCGGAGCGCTGCAGCAGCATCTCCGTGCGATGGCGGGCGTCTCCCTGAACGTCCACGCCCTCCCGGCAGGTATCGATCTGTGCGGACAGATCCTTCACCAGCTTCTGCGCACCGGTGCGGGCCTTTTCGCAGAGGGCGAACTGTTCCCGGGCGGCGTCCAGCGCCGTTTTCGAAGCGGTCAGCGCGTCGGATTTTTCCGTGAGCAGGCCGCCGTTTTCCGCCAGCAGGCCGTTGCACTTTTCCAGCTGCGCCCCGGTTTCCCGCAAAAGCCGTTCCGTGTCGTCCGCCTGTTCCGAAAGGCGGCGGATTTCGCCGGACAGAGTTTCGCAATCCCGGCTGTGGGTGGCGAAATTCACCCGCTGGGCGGACACCCTGTCCCGCAAAGCGCCGGTCTGGGCGCGGGCTTGGAAGATTTCTTCCTGCATTTCCCGCACCTTCTGCTGCATGCGGTCGGTATTCTGGGTCTCGTCGTCCTGACGGGAAACCAGCTTTTCCAGAGACGCGCAGGTCTCATGCAGCTGGCTTTCCAGGCGGGCGCGTTCATTTTTCACCTTTTCAGAACGGGCCAGCTGACTGGTCTGTTCCTCTCGGGCGGCCTTCAGGGCTTCTTCCGCCCGGGCGCAGATGATTTCCTGGCCATGCAGCGCGTCGTACAGCTCGGCCCGCTCCTGCTTCAGGGCGGCGCGGCGCTGCTCCAGGGCCTGAGAAGCCTGGGATTTTTCCTGCATTTCCGCCTCCAGGCGTTCCAGCAGCCGGCCGCTTTCTTCGATTTCGCGGCTGCGGGAAAGCAGATTGGTGACCCGGGACTGAACGGAACCGCCGGTCATGGAGCCGCCGGAGTGCATTACGTCGCCTTCCAGCGTTACCAGCCGAAACTGATAGCGTCCGGCCCGCTGAATGGCGATGCCGTGCTCCAGATTGTCCGCCACCACGGTGCGGCCCAGCAGGTTATCCACCACGCCCTGGAATTCCGCGTCGAATTCCACCAGTTCAGAGGCCAGGCCGATGCAGCCGGGCATCTTCAGCACGCCCCGCTCTCCCGGAGAGAGGGTGCGGCCCCGGACGGAGGAAATGGGCAGGAAGGTCGCCCGGCCGAAGCGATTGGCCCGCAGATATTCGATCATCCGCTTGGCGTCCTCGTCCCGGTTGACCACGATATTCTGAAGGGCGGCGCCCAGCACCATATCCATGGCCCGTTCCAGCTTTTCCGGCACCCGCAGAATTTCCGCCACCACGCCCCGCACGCCGCTGTTCGGCAGCCGCCGGGCCTGCATGAGCACCTGCTTGACGGAATTGTTCAGGCCCTCGTAATCCCGCTGCATTTCCTGCAGAAGCTTCAAGCGGGAGGCGCACTGCTGGCGCTTATCCCGGGCCTGGGTAAATTCGGTTTCCAGGCGCTTGCCTTCCTCGGCGGCCTCCTGCACGGATTTCGCCATGGATTCCATGCGCCCCTTTAATTCCGTCAGGCGCTGCTTTTCCGCGACCAGCTGATCCTGGGCCTCCCGGGCGTGCTGACTCAGGGCGTCCAGGCCCTCCTGATCCCGGAGGGAAGTCTGGTCCATGCCGGAAATCTGCTGCTCCAGGGCGGCCTTCATGGCGGAAAGCCGGGCCTGCTGAGAGCGCACGTCGCTGAGGCGGTTCATGATGCGGATGATTTCGCCCTTGGCTGCTTCCGCCGCCGCTTCCATTTCGGAAAGGGACTTTTCCGCCCGCTTCAGTTCTTCCTCCTGTCGGGTCAGGGCGCTTTCTTCTTCGATCAGGCGAGCTTTTGCGTCCTCCAGCTCCGATTTCATCTCTTCTACCTGAGCGCGGATGCCGTCGCCGCCGCCTGCGGCCCGTTCCTGCTGGGCGCAGAGCCGGTCGTGCTCCCGCTTCAGGCTGCCGATGCGCTCGTGGAGCACGCCCACCTCGCCGTCCAGAGATTCCACCTGACGAATCAGTGTCTGCACTTCTTCCCGCTTTTCGGCGGAATCCATCTCCAGCCGATCCAGTTCCATCTGCTGATCGTCGCGCTTTGCGCCCAGGGCTTCCAATTGCGCGGAGGCTTCCGCCAGATTCTTTTCCGCGTCGGAAAGGGCCTGACGCAGTTCGGCGATGCGGGCTTCGTATTTCACGCTGCGAGTGAGAAAGACGTTCAGATCCAGCGTCTTCAGTTCGTCCCGCAGGGCCAGATATTCCCGGGCCTCCTCGCTCTGCTTTTTCAGGGGCTCCACCCGTTCTTCCAATTCCCCCAGAATGTCCTGCACCCGTTCCAGATTGGTCTGGGAGCTTTCCAGCTTTCGCTGGGATTCGTTTTTGCGGGCCTTATATTTCATAATGCCCGCGGCTTCTTCGAACACCTGGCGGCGATCCTCGCTCTTGGCGGAGAGGATTTCATCGATGCGGCCCTGGCCCACGATGGAATAGCCGTCCCGGCCCAGGCCCGTATCCCGGAAAAGGTCCACGATGTCCTTCAGCCGGCAGGGCGCGCCGTTGATCTGATATTCGCCGTCGCCGTTGCGATACACCCGGCGGGAAACGGCCACTTCCGCAAAATCGATGGGCAGCGCGTGGTCGGTGTTATCAAAAACAAGCGTCACCTCGCAGAAGGCCTGCTTACGGCGCTTCTCGGTGCCGTTAAAGATGACGTCCTCCATTTTCGCCCCGCGCAGGGACTTGGCGCTCTGTTCGCCAAGCACCCAGCGCACGGCGTCGGAAATATTGGATTTTCCGCATCCATTGGGGCCTACCACGCCGGTGATGCCGTGCTCAAAGGTGAGCTCCACCCGGTCGGCAAAGGACTTGAACCCGTGGATGACCAGTTTTTTCAGCTCCAAATCAGGTCTTCTCTCCGATCTTCTTCAGTGCGGCCCGGGCCGCCTCCTGCTGGGCGGCCTGCTTGCTGCGGCCCTTCCCTACGCCCAGTTCCTTACTTCCGCAAAGCACCCGATAGGTAAATATCGGGGCGTGAGGCGGGCCTTCCGCGGAAATTTCTTCATAAGAAGGAATCTCTCCCCGCTTTTGCAGCGCCTCCTGCAGGTGGGTTTTCGCATCCAGGCTGTCGGTGAGCCCGGCGGGATCCAGCATATCTCCATAGAGGCTGGCCACCAGCGCGAAGGCCTGGTCGAAGCCCGCGTCCAGATACGTGGCCCCGATCAGCGCTTCCACAATGTCCGAAAGAATGGAAGGCTTTTCCCGGCCGCCGCTTTTTTCCTCGCCCACGGACAGGCGGATATACTTGCCCAGATCGATTTTCCGGGCGATGCGATAGAGGGTCTCCTCCCGCACCAGTTCCGCCCGCAGCCGGGTAAGCCTGCCCTCGTTGACTTTGGGCATTTCGAAAAAGAGGATGCGGCTGATGGAAAGCTCCAGCACGGCGTCCCCCAGAAATTCCAGGCGCTGGTAATGGGGCACATGGTGATCGCTGCCGTAAGAGGGATGGGTCAGCGCCGTGGTCAGAAGGCTTCTGTCCCGAAACACGTATCCCAGCGCAGCTTCGATCTGTTCCACGGTCAGGTGTTCTCCTCCAGATACTTCACGATGTCGCCCACGGTCTTCACGCCGGTGAGCATATCGTCGGATACGGTGATGTCGTATTCCATTTCCAAATCCATAATCAGCATCATCAGATTGGCGCTGTCCGCACCCAGATCCTCGATAAGCCGGGATTCCAGCTTTACGTCTTCCGCCTTTACCGGCAGCTGATTGACGATATATTCCCGAACCTTTTCAAATACTACCTTCGCGTCAGCCATTGTTGTTTCCTCCTTCATTTTCATCCTGTGCCATTTTTCCCACGCCCTGGCGAATTTTGCCCACCACGTCGTTTTCCAGCATGGTGCGGGCCTGACGAATGGCGGAGCATACGGCCTTGGCGTCAGATGCGCCGTGGGCCTTAATTACCGCGCCGTCTACCCCCAGCAGGGGCGCGCCGCCGTATTCCCGATAATCCATTCTTGCCTTGAACCGCTTCAGCCCCGGCAGAAGCAGCATCGCCCCGATCTTGGAGCGCAGGTTCCGGGTGAATTCTTCCTTGAGCATGCCGGAGAAGGTGGAGACGACGCCCTCGGTATATTTCAGAATCAGGTTGCCGTCGAACCCGTCGAAGACGATAACCTGATATTCGCCGGAGGTAAAATCCCTTGCCTCCACGTTGCCGGCAAAGCAGTAGCCTTTCTGGCGCAGCATCAGTTCCCGGGCCTCTTTGGCCAGGCGATTGCCCTTTTCGGCCTCCACGCCGATATTGGCAAGGCCTACCCGGGGATTTTCAATGCCCAGAACGCCCTTCATATACGCCGACCCCATCAGCCCGAAGGCCGCCAGGTATTTCGGCTGACAATCCACGTTCGCGCCTACATCCAGGAACATCACAGGGCCCTTCTGCCCGGGAAGCACCGTGGCCAGGGCGGGGCGCTCAATGCCCTTGATGCGGCCGATGCGGAACATGCCGCCGGCCAGCACCGCGCCGGTGGAGCCCGCGGAAACCACGGCCTGAGCCCGGCCTTCCCGTACCTCCAGCATGGCCTTTACCAGGGAAGAATCGGTCTTTTTCCGCACCGCCAGCATGGGGGCTTCTTCCATGGTAATGACCTCGTTGGCCTCCACGGGATGCACCCGATCGTCCCGGCAGGCGTCAAGGGCCGAAGCGGGGCCGCACAGGCGGATCTCGATATCGTTCATTTCCGCCAGCGCCAGCTTTACGCCGTCAACGACGCTGGAGGGCGCGTGATCCCCGCCCATGGCGTCTACGGCAATTTGATATCTCGTCACAACAAACCACCCATTTTCCTTTATCTCTTTTCATTTTACCAGAATTAGGCCCATTGCGCAAGTCAACCTTGACGTAAAAATGGCTTCATGCTATAATTTATAAATGGAAAATTTGGTGGAGGTGCCTTACGTGGAAGCGAATATTCAGCAAAAAAAGCGGATTTTTTCCGGCATTCAGCCTACGGGCCAGTTGACCTTGGGCAACTATATCGGCGCGCTGCGCAATTTCAAGCTGCTGGAGGATGAATACGACTGCCTGTATTCCATCGTGGACATGCATGCCCTCACCGTCCGGCAAAATCCTGCCGAGCTGCGCAAGGCCTGTCTGCGCACCATGGCCATTTTCCTGGCCAGCGGGCTGGATCCCCAGAAAAACATCATTTATTTCCAGAGCCATGTGCACGAGCACGCGGAGCTGAACTGGTATTTGAGCTGCTTTACCTACATGGGCGAATTGCAGCGGATGACCCAGTTTAAGGACAAGTCCGCCAAGCACGCGGACAACATCAACGCCGGTCTTTTCACCTATCCGGTGCTGATGGCGGCGGACATTCTGCTTTACATGTCCGACATGGTGCCCATCGGCGCGGACCAGAAGCAGCACCTGGAATTGGCCCGGAACATCGCCCAGCGCTTTAACGGCGTGTACGGCGACGTGTTCGTGGTGCCGGAGGGCTACTTCCCCAAGGTAGGCGCGCGGGTCATGTCCCTGCAGGACCCCACCCGGAAGATGAGCAAATCCGACCCGGAGGAGACCTATATCGCCATTCTGGACAAGCCCGACGTGATTCGCCGGAAGATGCGCCGGGCCAAGACGGATTCCGAAAACTGCGTGGAGTTCGACCCGGAAAACCGCCCCGGCGTGTCCAACCTGATGAGCATTCTCTCCGCCCTGTCCGGCATGAGCATGGAAGAAATTTCCGAAACCTATTCCGGCAAGGGCTACGGCCCCTTCAAGGACGCGGTGGCCGACAGCGTGATTTCCGCGCTGGAGCCCATTCAGAACGAATACGAACGCATCAGCGCCGACAAGGCGTATCTGGAAAGCGTGATGCAGGACGGCGCGGATCGCGCTTCCCGCATTGCCCACAAGACCATGTTGAAGGTGCGCAAAAAGCTGGGCATCGCGCCTTTGAAGCTGTAAGAACCCCGCAGAACCGGCGGCGCAACCCGCGTCCGCCGGCTTTTTCTTGAAAGGCAGGAGGGACGAAGGCATGTTCAAAACCGCCACGGAGGCCGCCGACTGGATTCAGGGGGCCCGTTACAAGGGCCAGAAAAACGGACTGGAAAATATGCGGGCGCTGCTGACGGCCCTGGGCAATCCGCAAAATCAGTTCCGCAGCGTGCACATTGCCGGCACCAACGGCAAGGGCTCCACCGCCGCCTATACCGAAAGCATTCTGCGTCAGGCGGGCTACCGCACGGGCATGTACACTTCCCCGTATCTGATTACCTACAACGAGCGGGTGCAGGTGATGGGCAAGCCCATTCCCGACGCGGATTTGATTTCTCTGACCAGCCGCATCCGTCAGGTTACGGAGACGCTGCTGGAAAAGAACGTCTTCCCCACCACCTTTGAACTGGGCACGGCCCTGGCCTTTGCGTACTTTGCCCAGCAGCAGGTGGATTTCGCCGTGATCGAAGTGGGCATCGGCGGGCGGCTGGATTCCACCAACGTCATCCTGCCGGAAATTTCGCTGGTGGCCGCCATCGGGCTGGATCACACCAAGATACTGGGCGACACCGTGGAGGCCATCGCCCGGGAAAAGGCGGGCATTTTCAAGCCCGGCGTGCCCTGCGTGGTGCAGGATCAGCAGGATTCCATTTTGCAGGTATTTCGGGAAACCGCCCGGGAGCGGGGCTGTCCTTTGACCATCGCGCCCATGCCGGAAATTCTGGAGGAAAGCGCATACGGAACGAAATTCCGTTTGAACGGAGTGGATTACGAAACCGGCCTGTGCGGCAGACATCAATTGAAAAACGCGTCCCTGGCCATCTGCGCCATGAAGGAATTGGGCGTCGATCAGACGGCCATCCGCGCTGGAATCGCCCGGGCCAAGTGGCCCTGCCGGCTGGAATGGGTAAACGGCGTATTGATCGACGGCGCCCACAATCCCCAGGGAGCCCGGGCCCTGCGGGATTATTTGGAGAGTTGCTTCCCCGGGGAAAAGATTACCCTGGTCACCGGCATGATGCGGGACAAGCAGATGGAAGCCTGCGCGGCGATTCTGGCCCCCTTATGCAAAAAAGTCATCTGCACCGCGGTGGAGGAAAGCCGGGCCGCCTCTCCGGAGGAACTGGCGGAAGTTTACGCCCGGGAAGGCGCGGCGGTTCAGGCCGTGGCCGGCGTGGGAAACGCCCTGGAGCAGGCCATGGCGGAAGACGGAATCCGGGTTTTCGCCGGGTCGCTGTACATCGCGGGCGCGGTGCGGGAATTGCTGGCGGGCAGCGAATGCTTTTAAGAAACGCGAGGTATCCATGGAAAATTTTCATCATCTTCCGGTATTGCTGAAGGAATGCATGGCGCAGCTGAATCTGCGGGACGGCTGCGATTATCTGGACTGCACCCTGGGGGGCGGCGGCCATTCTTCCCAGATTCTGGCGGGAATTCAGGGAGGCAGCCTCACCGGTATCGATCGGGACGCGGACGCCATCGCCGCGGCCACCGGGCGCATTACCGACCCCCGGTTTCAGGCCCTGCGGGGAAATTTTCACGACGCGCAGGAGCTTACCGACGGACGAAAATTCGACGGCATTCTGGCGGATCTGGGGGTTTCTTCCCATCAATTGGACGTGCGTGAACGGGGATTTTCCTACCACGACGACGCGCCGCTGGACATGCGCATGAACGCGGAGGATCCGGTAACGGCGGCGCAGATTGTAAACGAGCGTTCCGAGGACGAACTGAACCGGATTTTCCGGGATTATGGAGAGGAAAAATGGGCCCGGCAGATCGCCCGGGTCATCTGCGACCGGCGCAGGCAGGCCCCCATCGTCACCACTTCCCAATTGGTGGCCGTCATCGACGCGGCCATTCCGAAAAAATTCCGGGAAAAGGACGGTTCGCACCCCGCCCGCCGGGTCTTTCAGGCCCTGCGCATTGCGGTAAACGACGAACTGGACCCCCTGGCGGATTCCATCCGCATGCTGGCGGACATGTTAAAAACTCAGGGGCGGCTGTGCGTGATTACCTTCCATTCCCTGGAGGATCGGATTGTGAAAAATACCTTCCGGGAACTGGCCAATCCCTGCACCTGTCCGCCGGAAATGCCGGTATGCGTCTGCGGCAAAAAGCCCACGGTGAAGCTGATTACCCGCAAGCCCATCACCGCTTCGGCGGAGGAACTGGCGGAGAATCCCCGTTCCCGCAGCGCCAGTCTGCGAGTACTGGAAAAAATATAAGGCAGGAAAACAGCCATGATCGAACGCCTTCTGACCCCCGCAGGGGAAATTCCCCTGCCTGCCTTTTTCCCGGACGCGACCTACGGCGGCGTTCGGGCGGGCTCCTTTGCCGACGTATACGCCGCCGGTCTGTTTGGGCTGGAAATGAACAGCTATCACCTGATGAGCAAGCCCGGGGCCAGGCTGGTGAAATCCCTGGGCGGCCTGCACGGATTCACCGGATACCGGGGGGCGATTCTCACCGATTCCGGCGGATTTCAGCTCTATTCCCTGATTCGGGAAAACGCGGAATACGGGGAAATCCGGGACAACGAGATCATCTTCCGCCCGGACATGGGCGAAAAGAAGCTGGTTTATACCCCGGAAAAGTGCATTCAGGCCCAATATCAGTACGGCAGCGACATTCTCATGGCGCTGGATCTGTGTACCCATCCGGACGACCCTTACGAGGTGCAGAAGCGCAGCGTGGAACTGACCGTGCGCTGGGGGGCGCGCTGCCGGGCGGAATTCGATAAACTGATGAAGGGCAAAAAGGAAAAGCCCCTGCTGTTCGGTATTGTGCAGGGAGGCTCCTTCCCGGAACTGCGCCGGGAATGCGGTACGCGGCTGGAGGAAATCGGCTTCGACGGCTACGGCTTCGGCGGCTGGCCCCTGGACGGTCAGGGGGCTTTGCGGGAGGACATTCTTCAGATGGCGGCGGACGCCATGCCGGATCACAAAATCAAATACGCCATGGGGCTGGGAAAGCCGGAGGAAATCGTGGCCTGCGTGAAGATGGGCTATCAGCTTTTCGATTGCGTGATTCCTACCCGGGAGGCCCGGCATCAGCGGCTGTACGTGTTTCAGCCCGGTGCGACGCTGGAAGAGAAATTCTATAAGCACCTCTATATTATGGACGACAAATATTGCCGGGACGGCGGGCCCATCGAGGAAGGCTGCGACTGCGAAGCGTGCAAAAATCATTCCCGGGCGTATCTGCAGCATCTGTTCCGCATGAACGACCCGGCGGCCATGCGCCTGGCCACGGCCCACAACCTGCGTTTCTTCGGCAGGCTCATGGAAAGGCTGCGGGGCAAATGACGAATTCCATTTACGAAAAGCTGGCAGCGTCGAAAAAATACGCCGCCCTCTGTCCGGACACCCTGCGGCGGGTGGCAGAGGACTGCGCTCAGCGATACAAAAAGCCCAAGGAGGCCGAAAAAGCCGCCCGGGAAACCCTGCACGGCATTACCGGCGCGTTTATGAGGCCGGAGGAGCTGAAGCGGGCGGAGGAGCGGCTGAAGGCAGGCGACATGGAGGGGGCGCTGGAGATGCACGCCTCCACCCGGGAGCGGAAGCCTCTGGGGCCCTTTTATGAAGCGCTGTTTGCCCGCACCGGCCGGCCCGGGCGGGTATTGGACGTGGCCTGCGGGCTGAACCCCATCTATCTGGCGGCCATGGGCGTTGCGGTGACCGGAGTGGACATCGCCGGCGGACAGATCGAGATGATGAACCGCTGGGCTTCGGCGGGCGGATACCCCCTGGAAGCCCGCCTGGGAGACGCGCTGTGCCCCAACTTTCTACCGGAGGGGCCATTTGACCTGACGTTGGCGATGAAGCTTTTGCCCGTGCTGGAAAACCAGAAAAAGGGCGCGGCGGCGGCGCTGATCGAAAGCCTGCCCTCGGAAAAGGCGGCGGTCACCTTCCCCACCCGCACCCTGTCCGGACGGGGCGTGGGCATGGAGCGGCATTACAGCCAGTGGTTCGAGGGGCTTTTGCCGGAAATGTGGGCCATTTTCGACCGATACGTGCAAAACGACGAACTGATTTATCTGATTCAAAGAAACGGAGGCGGCACAGACCATGGCGAAGCTTTATGTAGTGGCCACGCCCATTGGTAACCTGAACGACCTGACGCCCCGAATGCGTCAGGCGCTGGAGGAATGCGATCTGGTGGCGGCGGAAGACACCCGGGTCACCATGAAGCTGATGAACCGCTTCGAGCTGCACAAGCCCATGATCTCCTGCCACCGGCACAACGAGGACGCGAAATCCGGCGGCATCGTGGAAAAAATGCTGGCGGAGGACCTCACTGTGGCCCTCACCTGCGACGCGGGCACTCCGGGCATTTCCGACCCGGGGCACGTGCTGGTGGCCGCCTGCTGGGAGGCGGGCATTCCCGTGGTTCCTGTCAGCGGCCCTTCCGCCGTGGCCACCGCCCTTTCCGCCGCGGGATTCGACGCACGGGAATTTGCCTTTTACGGATTTCTGCCCCGGGAAAAGGGGGCGCTGCGGGAAAAGCTGCAGGCCATTGGCGAAACGGGCGTTCCGGTGGCGGTTTTGTACGAATCGCCCCACCGGGTGGTGAAGCTGGTGGGCGAAATCGAAGCCGTCTGGCCGGAATGCAGGCTGTGCGTCTGCTGCGATCTGACGAAAAAATACGAATTGATGCTGCGGGGCAGCTGCAATCAGGTATTGACGGCGCTTTCGGAAAATCCCAACGTGGAAAAGGGCGAATACTGCCTGGTGGTGGAAGTGCCGCCCTGCGAAAAGGCCGCCGCGCCAGAGCGGACGGAAGTCACGCCGGAGATGTTCCTGCTCTCCCGAATGATGGAGGGCGAGGAGCTGGATCAGGCGGGCGACGCGGCGCTGGAGGCGGGGTATCCCCGCAACGGGGTGAAACGGGCGAAAATCGCCGTGAAACGCCGGTTTGATTTGTGAAAAAGCGCATAAATTAAAAGCATCCCTCCCATACTTTTCCTGAAGGAATCGCATAGGGAGGGATCGTTTTTTATGAAGGAAAAGCTTCAGCCCATCTGGAAAAAGGCGCAGGTCGTCTGGAAAAATTACGGTTACTACATTTCGCTGGTCTGCCTGCTGAGCCTGTTCGGCCTGGCGGCCTGGCTGTATCGCACGGGAAATCACGACGCGGACGCGGTGTACGCCGCATCGGCGGCCCAGCCGGTGCTGGCCCAGGAAACCGCCGCCGTATCCCCCGCCCCCACGGCGGAGCCCGAGCCCAGCTGGCGAAAGCCGGTGCAGGGGGAACTGACGGCGGCATATTCCCCGGATGAATTGCAATGGAACGAAACCCTGAGCCAGTGGCGCACCCATGGAGGCGTGGATTTTTCCGCCGACACGGGCAGCGTGGTGATGGCGGCGGCGGACGGGGTGATTTCCGCCGCGTATAAGGACGATCTGATGGGCTACACGGTAGAAATTACCCATTCCGGCGGCTGGGTCAGCCGATACGCCTGCCTGGGCACGCTGGAAATGGCCGATCCCGGCGAAACGGTGAAGCAGGGCGCCACCATCGGCAGCGTGGGAACCAGCGCCCTGGCGGAGGCCGCGGACGGGCCCCATCTGCACTTTGAACTGCTCAAAGACGGCCGGCCCCAGGCCCCGGAATTTACAGACTGATGCGGATGCGCCGGGTTTCCAGCCACTGGTTCACCTGCCACAGGTAGGCCAGCATCTGGGGCCCGGACATCAATTGCCCGAACCAGGGCAGGCCGCCGGCGGGCAGCTCCGCCTGACAGAGCTGCAAAAGCACCCGGGAATCCACCGCCTGCAAAATGGGCGCATTGGGGTCCGAGGCCATGGCCCGGACGCTTTGGCGCAGGGTATCGGTATAGGCCTTGGAATAGACCTTGGGATAGGGGCTCTTTTTCCGGTGCAGCAGGGTATCCGGCAGAAGATCCTTCACTGCTTCCCGCAGAAGGCCCTTACCCTCGCCGTTCATGAATTTCAGTTCCCGGGGCACGTTCCAGAGATATTCCACCAAACGCTCGTCGGTAAAGGGGGTAATGACCTCCAAATCGGCACTTTCGCACATGCACAGGGCGCGTTCCTGCAGATTGCTCATGAAAAAGCGGATGCACAGCCACTGCATGGCCCGATTGGCCGCGTCCATTTCCCCTTCGCCGGAAACCCTGGGCACCATGTCCAGGGCGTTTTTGAAGGCCTGATCGGCGTATTTTTTCACCTTCAGCACTTCTTCTACGTCCCGGCGCAGCAGCGCCCGGCGCAGATCCATGCTGCCCGACCAGGGAAAGCCCTTTTCCAGGGTGAGGTTTTCTTCTTTGAACCAGGGATAGCCGCAGAACACCTCGTCGCCGCCTTCGCCGGAAACCACGCCGGCGCAATCCCGGCGAATTTCCCGGGCGAAGAGCAGCATGGAGGAATCGATATCGCCCATGCCCGGAAAGCCCCGGGCGTCCAGGGCCTGCCCCAGGGAGCCGGTGAGGGCCTGATAATCCAGGACGATGTTTTTATGTTCCCGGGAAAACAGCTCCGCCGCCATGGCCGCGTAATCCCGGTCCCGCTCCGGCTGATAGGCATTGCCGGTAAATTCCGTCAGGTCGCCCTGATAATCCACCGAAAAGGTGCGCATGGGGCGGCCTTTTGCGTGCAGAAGCGCCGTCAGAGCCGTGGAATCCAGTCCGCCGGAGAGCATGGCGCCGTCTACGGATTCGGGAATCTCCTCCACCGCCCGTTCCAGCATGGCCCGCACGGTCTGCACCGTGGCCTCCGGGCTGTCCTCGTGGGGCCGGGCCCGGGGCGCGAAATACCGCCATACCCTTACGCCCCTTCGGTCCGCCGCCAGACAGCAGCCCGGCTCCAGAGCCATCACGTCCCGCAGGGGCGTTTTTCCCGGGGTGCGGGCGGGCCCTAGGGCGAAAAGCTCGTTCAGGCCCTGAGCGTCCACAATGCGTTGGGCGTAAGGAGTGTCCAGCAGCGGGTCGGGATGGTCGGAAAGGGCCACCGTGCGCCCATGGCGACAGTAAAACAGCCGCCGTTCCCCCATTCTGTCCCGGGAGGCCACAAGGGTATCGGTACTGCGGTCGATCACCACCGTAGCCGCCGGGCCTTCGATATACCGGGGATATTCCTGGCCCCAGCGCCGGTATGCGGCGGTTACGATCTGCTCCGGCCGGGGGCCGCAGTTCAGTTCCCGGGCCAGGGCGGCGGCGTTGCGGATGCGCCCCAGCACCGCGGCCATGATTTCTCCCGAAATCTCGCCGCCTCCGCGAATCAGATGCCTTCCCCGGCGCAATTGACGTGCGCCGCCCAGGGAATCCAGGTATCCGGCATGATAGACTGCCAATAGCTTCATTGCGCAAACACATCCTTCCTGCAAACCATGGCAATCCTATGCCCGACAATTCCAGGATATGCAACCGAAGGCAAATGTGCTATAATGGATTATAATGAAGCAAAACAATGGATCAGAGGAGTGTTTTTCCCATGAAACTGACGATATTGGGCATGAACGGCCCCTTCCCCGCCCCCGGCGGCGCGACTTCCGGATACCTGCTGGAAAGCGACAGCGGCGAAACGAAGCTTTTGATCGAATGCGGCAGCGGCGTGCTGGCCCGGGCGACCCGATATGTGAAAATCGAAGAGCTCACAGCCATTGTGCTTTCCCATCTGCATTTTGACCACATGTCCGACATGGGAGTTTTGCAATATCTGCTGCAATTTACGCCCATGCGGCGCAATCTGCCGGTGATCGCCCCCCGGGAGCCGGAAACCGTGCGCCGGCTGATCGAATGCGACCGACTGGACTTTATAGAACCCCAGGATAGAACCATCGGCGAAATGCGGCTGAGCTTTCTGCCGGCGGTGCATCCGGTGCCGGGAGTCTGCCTGCGGGTGGAATGCGACGGACGCTCCTTTTTCTACACGGGAGACACCAATCAGGCCCCGGGGCTGGAACTGATGGCCAACGGCGCGAACCTGATTCTGGCGGACGCGGGGCTGACCAACGCCCAGTGGAATCTCGCCGCCCCGCATCTGTCCGCCGGGCTTTGCGGCGAACTGGCCCGGGACGCCGGCGCGGAGGCGCTGATTCTGACGCACCTGCGGCCCGGCAACGACCCGGAAACGCTGCTTTCCCAGGCTCAGGCCGCCTTCCCCGGCGCACAGCTGGCCAAGGCTGGCAGCCGATACGTGATTTAATATGATACTGATGAAAAAACGGCCGCTGTTCTGCTTCGCGGCCTTTTTCGGCGCGGGTGTGATTGGGGCGTATCTGCTGAACCCGCCGCCGGTGTGGATGCTGCTCTGCGGCGCGTTGCTGGGGATATTGGCGCTGGGTCTGGCGCTGCCGGGCCGGCGGAAGCTGACCGCCGCGGCGCTGACGGCCTTTTATCTTGCGGCGGGCTTTGGAGGCGCGGCCTACACCGCCGCGCGGATGGAGGCCCGGCCGATTTTCGAAAGCGCCTACGACGTGGAATTTTCCGGGCGCATCGCCGGCGCACCCTATCTGGACGAGGACGGTGCGCGATTTGTCTGCGAATTGGAGAAGATCACCTTCAACGGGCAGGCCACGGACTATGGCTTCCGCCTTTATCTGCGGGGTGATCCGGAGGAGCTTGCGCGGCTGGGCTGCGGTCAGGAAATCTCCGGAACGGGGCACGTTTTCTGCCCGGAAGCGCCGGAAAATCCCCATGAATTCGACTTTGGGCAATATCTCTGGCGGGAAAATCTGGCGGGCTACGTCACCGCCCGAACCGATGCGGTTCAGCTTTCCGGGGAACGGGGCGGCTTTGCCGACAGTTTGTACCGGCTTCGCACTGCGCTGAGCCGGCGCATTGACGCGCACTTTCCCAGAAATGCGGCGCTGGTAAAGGCACTGGTGCTGGGCGATCGGCGGGACATGAACGAGGATTTGCGATCGGATTTTGCCGACGCGGGGGTGGCTCATCTGCTGGCCATTTCCGGGCTGCACATTACGCTGATTGCCCTGGCGGTATCGGGACTGCTGAAGCGTCTGGTGGGGGCCGTGGCTTCTTCTGTCGTTACGCTGGCGTGCGTGGTAGGCTATGGGCTTCTGATCGGCTTTTCTCCTTCCGTGGCGCGGGCGGCCATCATGTTCGCCGTTTTGCAGGGAGCGCCGGTGGCCGGACGCTTCTCAGACGGCAGCACGCGGCTGGCGGCGGCGTTTCTGATCATTTTGCTGATAAATCCCCTGAACATTGGCGACGCGGGATTCGTGTTGTCCTTCTGCGCTTCCGCAGGGCTGATCTGGCTCAGTCCGGCGCTGAACCGGCTGTTCCGGCTGGAAAAGCTGCGGGAAAAGGGCCTGATGGGGAAAATCGCAGGGTACTTCCTGGGGATTCTGCTCACCACCGCCGCAGCGCAGGCGGCTACCTATCCCGCCATTGCGGAATTTTACGGGGAATTTTCCCTGGTCTCTTTTTTGAGCAATCTGTTTCTGGTGCCCCTGTGTCTTATTTCCCTGATCGCCTGTTATATCGGCCTGGCGCTGCCTGTGCTGGCGGGGATTCCGGAGGCCATGCTTTCGCTGCTGACCCGTCTGGTGTCCTGGTGTGCCTCCTTCCAGTGGGCCACGGTGTCGGTAAACGCGCCGCCGGTGTGGCTCTGGCTGGCGCTGCTGATCTGTGCGCTGGCGGTTTCTGAACTCAGCCGGCTGCCGGGGAAGATCAAGGGCCTGTGTCTGGGGCTGATTCCCGGGTGCATCGCCCTTTCCCTGCTGTTTACCGGGGGAACGGAGGCCACCGTCACCTTCCTCAGCGTGGGACAGGCGGACAGCTGCGTGATTGAATTAAAGGATTTCAACTGCGTCATCGACCTGGGCGAGGACGCACAGGAGACCATTGATTTTGTGGAAGGCGAGGAACTGTTCGTCAACGCGTTGTTTCTTACCCACCCTCACGCGGACCATGCCGGCGGGTTGGGGGAATTTGCCCAGGCCTGCGAAATCGGCACCATTTACGTACCCGAAGGCTGGGAAGACGCGCTGGAGGGCGAGGGCATTCAGCGGGAATGGGCGTACGCCGTCACCCGATGCGACCGATGGGTGGAGCTGTCGCCAGGAGACACTGTTCAGGCTCCTGACGGCACGGTGTTCACCGTGATTCCCAGCGGGAAGTCAACCTCCAGTCCGGTAAACGACATGTCCCTGATTCTGCTGATGGATTGCGAAAGCACCCGGGTGCTGTTCACCGGCGACGCTAATGTCGGCCGCGGGCCCCGGGCGGAAATATTGAAGGTGGGCCACCACGGTTCCCGGGAGAACACCGACGAGGACGTGGTAAAATCCGTTTCGCCGGAAGTGGCCGTGATTTCCGTCGGCAAAAACAATTCATACGGCCATCCCGCCCCGGAGGTGGTCCAACTGCTGGAAGAAAGCGGCGCGAAGGTCTACCGCACGGACGAGTGCGGCGCGGTGGTGGTGCGCATTGGCAAATGGCGCTATCGGGTGGACACGTTTCTGGAGGCGGCGCAATGAACTGGAATGATTTTTTCACAAAGCTCTCCGCCGGTTCGGTGGAAAACGCGTATCTCTTTACCGGGCCGGAGGATTTCGTCAAGCGGGAGGCCCTGGAAAAGCTGCGGGCGGCGCTTTTGCCCCCGGGACTGGAAGCGCTGAACGAGAACATTCTGGAGGGCACGGACGCGGCGCACATTGTGGAGGCGGCGGAAACCCTGCCCATGATGTGCGACCGACGGCTGGTGGTCGTGCGGGACTGGGGGCCGCTGATGGGCGGCAAATCCCGGGACGAGGAAAACGAAACCCGGCGCATTCTGCAATATCTGGATTCCGCCAACAGCGGCTGCTGTCTGGTGTTTTACATGCGCCAGGAGGCGGATGCGCGAAAAAAGCTGGCCGCGGAGATGAACAAGCGAGGGCTGACGGTGGACTTTGCCCAGCTTACCGAGGCGGAAATCGCCAAATGGATCGCCAGCCAGCTGAAAAAGCGGCAGAAGAAGATCAGCGCGGCCTGCGCCCGGCAGCTGATTTTCACCGCAGGGCGGGAACTGACCCGGCTTTCCGGCGAAATCGAAAAGCTCAGCGCCTATTCCGGCCAGCGGGCGGAGATTACCCAGGAGGACATCGAGGAAGTGGTCTCCCCCTCTCTGGATTTCGGCGCGTTCGACATGCTAAACCATCTTTTCGACGGGGACAGCGCCGGAGCATATCGCATTTTGCAGCTCATGCTGGAGCGGGGCGGCAACCAGGTGGCCATTCTGGCCTCCATTACCCGGCAATTGCGGGGCATGACCCATCTGCGGCTTGCCGCCGGAGGGTCTTCCGTGGCGGAAACGGCGAAACTGCTGAACCTGAACCCCTACGCCGCGAAGATCATGGCCCAGAAGGCGGGAAAGTACGCCCCAGAGGCGCTGGAAAGCCTCTATCTGGAGGCGGTGAATGCCGACGCGGACATCAAATCCGGACGCATGCGGGATTCGGCGGCGCTGGATCGGCTGTTTATTAAAATTTCCTGTCTTTCCCCGGAAAAACGCAACCAAACCCGGGCACCCTCCGTCAAAGGATAGACGAAACCAGAGGAGTGATGGTATGAAACGGTTTCTGACGTTCGCAATTTGTTTCTGTCTGGCGCTGCTGCCCGTTTTTGCCGGGGCGGAAGAGTATCCGGGCTTCAATTCCAACCTGATGGACGACGCGAAAAGCGTCTTAAAGAAATTTGACGCAGGGGATTATTCGGGCGCGGCGGACATTCTGGGGTGCGCGGACGCTTCCGAATTGGAAAAATTTGTCACGGGCAATTTCAGCCAGTTTGGCGGCGGCGTGCAGACCACCTATGCCGTGGCCTATTGCGCTTCCGGCGGCAGTTGGAAGGTGGCCGTGCCCCTGAGCGAGCCCTCCTCTGACGATGTGGAGACGCTGGTATTGATCACGGACGATACCGGTTCCGCCTTTGCCGGATACCGGTATGCCACCTGGGGCAGCGTGACTCAGGATTATGCCGGATGCGATTACGTCCTGTGGGACAAGGAATACGTATCGGATTCCGAAATGGTGATCTATTCCGACGACTGACGCGCCTTCTCTCTCACTGACGCACAAAAACAACCGCACGTATCTTTTTTCTGATGCGTGCGGTTGTTTTATGCCCGGATCAGCCCTCTACCCGGCGGGCGAAGTCCTCCAGGCGGCGCAGAATTTCCGGATCCTGCGAAGTGGTATGATATTCGCAAGTGCCATATTCGGCGGCTGTTTCCAGGCGATTGGTTTGCAGAACGTCTATCAGATGCAGGGCCAGGCCCTGATTGCCATCAAAAACGCGCACCCCGGGCACTGCCCGCTGCACCGCGTCCCGAAGCCACACGAAATGCGTGCAGCCCAGCACTACGGCCTTGAGACGCCCCCGATAGGCCGACAGCTTTTCCTCGATGCAGGCGCGCACCTGGGGGGTATCCGTCTGTCCGGCTTCCACCAGTTCCACCAGTTCCGGGCAGGGCACGTTTACCGTATTGCGGCCGTATTTCAGGGAAAGCTGCTGATATTTTTCCAATTTCAGCGTGGCCGGAGTGGCCAGCACCGCCACCAGACCGTCCCCCGCGTATTCCACCGCCGGCTTCAGCGCCGGTTCCAGCCCCAGCACGGGCAGCGAGAGCTGTTCCCGTAGGGTGGCCGCCGCGGCAGAGGTGGCGGTATTGCAGGCGATGACGATGGCCTTTACGTCCTTTTCCAGCAGGCGGCGCACCACTTCCATGGTGTAATCCTGAATCTCCCGGGCGGTATGCACGCCGTAAGGGGCGTGGGCGTTATCCCCCCAGAAGACGAAGCTTTCCCGGGGCAGGATCTCTCGCAGGGTTTTCAGGGTGGACATGCCGCCGAAGCCGGAATCCATTACGCCAATGGGCCGGTTATCCGCCATAAGGGAACACCTCCGTGAAAAACACAGGGCGGTTCCTGCCGCCCTGCGCCTTCTGTTTCGCCCTGAGGCGAATTATTCTTCCTCTTCTTCCTCGGGCAGCTCCGCGTCGTGATAGACTTCCTGGGTGTCGTCGTAATCATCCAGCCAGTCCAGCAGCTTCTGCACCTTGGCCGCCATTTCGGGGTCGGTGATCTCGGTGGTAGTGGTGGGCACCATGGCGCGTTCGGCGGAAAGGAACTTCATGCCGGCGTTTTCCAGATTCTCCCGCACCTGAGAAAATTCGTTGGGGTCGGTGTAAATCACAGCGGTGTCTCCGCCATATTCCACGTCGGCAGCGCCCGCGTCCAGGGCGATCATCATCATCTCGTCCTCGTCCAGGCCCTTATCGTTTTCCACTTCGATAACGCCCTTGCGCTCGAACTTCCAGGAAACGCAGCCGGTGGCGCCCAGAGAGCCGCCGCACTTATCAAAAATGTGGCGCACTTCGCTGGCGGTACGGTTCAGGTTGTCTGTCACCACTTCCACAATGACGGCGATTCCGCCGGGGGCGTATCCCTCGTAGGTGATCTCCTTGTAGGAAGCGGCGTCGCCTTCGCCGGCGGCCTTCTTGATGGAGCGCTGGATGTTTTCGTTGGGCATGTTGGCCGCCTTGGCCTTGGCCACGACGTCCTTCAATTTGGAATTGGTGTTGGGATCCGCGCTGCCGCCTTCACGCACGGCGATGGCGATTTCACGGCCGATCTTGGTGAATATCTTACCGCGCTGCGCGTCGGTCTTTTCCTTCTTATGCTTTATGGTTGACCATTTGTTATGTCCGGACATGGAACATACCTCCCAGTTTCACGTATACGAATATCATAACACAAAGTGCACTTCCCCGTCAAGAAAATCTATGGGAATATCGGTTACAATATGTGTGAGGTGATGCATGTGGTTGTCATTTCCCAGGTGCGCAGGGTGCGCGCCCTGGCGTATGTATACGCCGACGGCAGTCTCCTTTTGCGGATTGCCTGGAAGCATTTTCAGAAAAATCCCCTGCGCGAGGGGGACGTGATCGATCCCGAAGCCTACACGGACCAGCTGGCCGCCGCCCAGTTCAAGGACGCCTACGAAGCGGCGCTTACGTGTCTGGATCGTTCCGAGCGCACGGGAAGCGACCTGACTCGGGCGCTGGTGTACAAAGGCTACGTGCCCCCGGCGGCGGAAGCGGCGGTGGCGCGGCTGACAGAGGCCGGGCTGGTGGACGATCTGCGCTATGCCTCCCGGCTGGCGGAAAGCGCCGCGGGCAAACCCGTGGGCCGGTACGCCCTGCGCCGCAAGATGATGGCCAAGGGCATATCCGAAGCGGACATCGAAAGCGCCATGGAGTCCCTGGACGACGATCAGCAGCGCACCGCCGCCCGGCAGGCCGCTGAAAAGCTGGGCCGCAAATATCGGGATCTGCCGCCCCGGGAGGCACGGGCAAAGCTTTCCCAGGCCCTGGCCCGGCGGGGATTTTCCTGGGATGTGATTTCCTCCGCGCTGGAGGATTGGGAAACAGAATAAACAGACCTTCGCCCCCGCGTTTTTGAAAATTCGCGGAGGCGTTGTGAGGGGTCAGCGATTTTCGTCGATGGCCTTTCGCAGGGCCTGGAAGGGCAGAATGGAGTATTCGTCCATGCCCAGGGTCTTCTCCGGGTGCCACTGCAGGCACACGAGGAACCGGTCGCCGGGCATTTCCAGGGCTTCGATGACCTCCCCCGCCTTGCCCACCGCCACAAGTCCCGGAGCCACTTCCCGGGCGGACTGATGGTGATAGCTGTTGGTCATGAGCTTTTCCGTGCCGAAAATTGTCGCCGTGCGGGAGCCGGGGGTCAGGGTGACCTCATGCACGAAGGGCGGATCGTTTTCCTCCTGCTGATGGACGCAGCCGTAGACCTTGGGCACGTGCTGTACCAGCGTGCCGCCCATGCCGGCGTTGATTATCTGCAGGCCCCGGCAGATGCCCAGAACCGGCGTATTTTTCGGCAAAAGCAGCTTCAGCAGGCGAATTTCCAGTTCATCCCGCTGGGGCACGTGAGAACCGGCCTCGGGCCAGTCCGTTTCGCCATAGCGGACGGGGTCCACATCCGGACCGCCGGAAAAGATCATGCCGTCCAATTCCTCCGCCAGGGCGGGCAGCTTTTCCAGGTCAAAGGTCATATAATCGATGACCCGCATTTCGCAGTCGATGGCCTCGATGCCCTTGACATAACCTTCCGGCATATACCGTTCGCCGGTTTCGCTCTTCCGATAAGGCGTGATGCCGATAACAGGTTTTTTCATTTGAATGTTCACCTCATTGTCTCGTTCTGGGTTTACCGCAGCTGAGCCGGCCTTCGGGACAGCGGCCCTCCACCAGACAGCTGGGGCCGAAATCCCGGAAAATTTCCGGACAGGCCTTCTGAAGATGCGCCAGCATTTCCTCCGCCAGGGCGCGGATTTCCCACTGGGCCCGGCTGCAGGTGCGCAGCTTCAAAAAGTGCAGAAGCTCCCGGCCGTTCATTTCCAGCATCAGGTCGATTACCTGACCCGCCAGGGCCAGATACCCCGCCTCTTCCACAGGCAGGCCCGCCGCCAGCAGTTCCCGGGCCAGGGCCGCCTGCTGACGGAAAGCGTCCTCATACAGAGCCCGCAGGGCGGGATCGGCCTGGATCGTCTCCGGCAGAACATAGTTTCCCGGTTCCAGGGCGCGGGATACCTCCGGCGCCAGCAGGGACTGCATCCGGTGGCGGGTAAAATGGGTCACGCTGGCCAGGGATACATTCCTGATCAGGAACCGGGCGTGGATAAATTCCAGCTCCCTGGGCCGCTGATCGCCCGTCAGGGCCCGCAGGTTTTCCCGGGTCAGGTAGGTTCCGTTTACCGGTGGGAAACGCCCGGAAAAGGCCATGGCCTGACTCAGGGCCTCCCGGCAGTCTTCAGACAGCGCGAGAAGCCTTCCTTCCCCCTTTACGGGGCCGCCGGCGGCAGGGGTAATGTTCCGCTCCGGCAGGGCGCAGGGCGGCATATGGGCCGTTTCTGCGGCGATTACGCCGGGATAGAGCTTTTCCACCTGCTCCTTCAGCTGCTCACCCAGGCGCTTCAGCTCCGGCTGGTTTGCTGCCCGGCCGCAGCACATTTCGCCGATCAGCCGAACCAGTTCCCGGCCGTTGAGGGTCATGTAAAAATTACTGCGGAAGGAATACGGCAGGATAAACCGCGCGTCCTCCCGGGGAACTCCCGCTGCGCAGAGCCGGTCGTAAAGGGCGAACAGCCGGTCCATTCCGGAACGATACGCCGAAAGCTGATTTTTCGGCAGTCCCGTCGGAACAAGATAGCCCGCCCCGGAATAGTTCACATAGCGCCGGGATTTCACCGTGTAGGAAGCCAGCCGGTGTTCGATCATAAACTGTTCCGCCAGTACGCTGACGTCGTTAAAGGCAATGGAAAAAAACTGATGCTCCAGAATGGATTTATGGCCTGAGGAGAGCACCTTTTTAATGAGCTTTCCGTCCTTTTCCGGGTTCCCCGCCCGGGAAAAAATCTCCATGGCGGTTCCCTCTCCGGTGGAAATTCGCGCGGCGGAGGCCACCACGCAGCGCTGGTTTTCATTTTCGAACAGCAGAATTGCCCGCGCCTGATTCATGTCAAAAACCTCCTTCGTAAATCCCTATTATCATAACGCATTTCCCGGAAGAATGCAATCGCGGATTTCGCCGGAGCCCCCGCCGGGTCCGGGGGGCATATTCGAACGCCTTGTTAAACTCGCCCGGATGGGATTTTTGCCCTTGCAAAACCGGGGTCAAGCAGGTATAATAATAGCCGTTTGGGCATGATACGAGGGGATATTAAATCTTCAGATATACAAAATATGGGGTTGACATTCCAGCCAGACCACAATATAATGTGTTTAGTGATATTTTGAAAAGAAGGAGAACGAGAGGCAATGGTTGAGTACATCAAAAAGCGCGACGGCCGTGTTGTGGCGTTTGACCGGGACAAAATTTATGAGGCGATGAATAAGGCCTTTACGGCCAACCACAACCCGAAGCCTGCTTCTGTACTCAACAAGCTCACCGACCAGGTGATCGCACAGATGGAGCAGACTTTCTCCGCCGACAGCATTCCCTCCGTGGAGGAGATTCAGGACATGGTGGAGCGGGTGCTCATTGACAACGGCTTTGTGCTGATCGCCAAGGACTATATTCTCTATCGCGCCGAGCGCAGCCGCATTCGCGAAATGAACACCCGGCTGATGCAGGTATACGACGACATCACCAACAAGGCCGCCGTGGATTCCGACATCAAGCGGGAAAACGCCAACATCAACGGCGACACCGCCATGGGCGCCATGTTGAAATATGGTTCCGAGGGCGCAAAGCAGTTCAACCTGATGTTTGTTTTGAAGCCCGAGCATGCCGAGGCTCATCGCAACGGCGACATCCACATCCACGACATGGATTTTCTGACCCTGACCACCACCTGCACCCAGATCGACCTGATCAAGCTGTTCCACGGCGGATTCTCCACCGGCCACGGCTTTTTGCGGGAGCCCCAGGATATCGCGTCCTATTCCGCCCTGGCCTGCATCGCCATTCAGGCCAACCAGAACGATCAGCACGGCGGTCAGAGCATCGTCAATTTCGATTATTCCATGGCTGAAGGCGTAAAGAAGACCTTTGCCAAGCGGTATCGGGACAACATGGTGCGGGCGCTGGAGCTTCTGTGCGGCATGGAAGACGCGAAGGAGCGCTATGTGCCCCTGTTCAGGGAAATGGCCAATCGGGAAATTCACCCCTCGCTGGTGCAGAACGAGCCCTTCCGGGCCGCGGACAGCCGCGCCCTGACCAGCCTGGGGATGGACGAGCCCACCATCGTCCGCCTGCAGGCCTTCGCCCACAAAAAGGCCGTGGAGGAAACCGACCGCGCCACCTATCAGGCCATGGAAGCGCTGGTGCACAACCTGAACACCATGAATTCCCGCGCCGGCGCGCAGGTGCCCTTCTCTTCCATCAATTACGGCATGGATACCTCTCCTGAGGCCCGCATGGTGGTGGACAACCTGCTTTCCGCCACGGAAGCCGGCCTGGGCAACGGCGAAACCCCTATCTTCCCCATCCAGATTTTCCGGGTGAAGGAAGGCATCAACTACAATCCCGGCGATCCCAATTACGACCTGTTCAAGCACGCCATGCGCTGCTCCGCCAAGCGGCTTTTCCCGAACTTCTCGTTCCAGGATGCGCCCTTCAACCTGAAATATTACAAGCCCGGCCATCCCGAGACGGAAATCGCCTACATGGGCTGCCGCACCCGGGTCATCGGCAACACCTATGATAAGAACCGCGAAATCTCCAACGGCCGCGGCAATCTGAGCTTCACCTCCATCAACCTGCCCCGGCTGGCCATCAAGGCCAATCGCAACATCGACGATTTCTTCTCCGGTCTGGATCGGGTGATGGATCTGGTGTTCGATCAGCTGCTGGAGCGCTTCGAAATTCAGGCCCGCAAGCGGGTGCGCAATTACCCCTTCCTCATGGGCCAGGGCGTGTGGATCGATTCCGAAAAGCTCAAGTGGGAAGACGAGGTGCGGGAAGTGCTGAAGCACGGCACCCTGTCGGTGGGCTTCATCGGCCTGGCGGAGGCGCTGAAGGCGCTGGTCGGCCAGCACCACGGCGAAAGCGAAATGGCACAGAACATGGGTCTGGAGATCATTGGACACATGCGCCGCCGCTGCGACGAAAAGAGCAAGGAAACCGGCCTGAACTTCACCCTGTTGGCCACCCCGGCGGAAGGCCTTTCCGGACGCTTCGTGCGCATCGACGCGGAAAAATTCGGCAAGATCCCCGGCGTTACCGACCGGGAATACTACACCAACAGCTTCCACATTCCGGTGTATTACAACATCTCCGCCGCCAAGAAGATCCGTCTGGAGGCCCCCTACCACGCCCTGACCAACGCGGGACACATCTCCTACGTGGAACTGGACGGCGATACCACGCAGAATCTGGAGGCTTTTGAGAAGATCGTGCGGCTGATGAAGGAAAGCGGCATCGGCTATGGTTCCATCAACCATCCCGTGGATCGCGACCCCTGCTGCGGCTATAACGGCATCATCGGCGATACCTGCCCCAACTGCGGCCGTTCGGAAGACGACGTGCGTTTCGAGCGCATCCGCCGCATCACCGGCTATCTGGTGGGCACGCTGGACCGTTTTAACGACGCAAAGCGCTGCGAGGAACACGACCGCGTAAAGCACAGTCTGTAATCAGACAGAAAACGCCCCCGGCTGTGAAAAGCATCACAGACCGGGGGCAAATTTTTTATTTCGCGAATTTCTTTCGGTCCGCCCAGAGGCCCAGGGCCGGGTTGGAAATGTAATAAATTTTCTGACCGTCCACGGTGTTCCAGCCGTCCTTCAGCTTCGCGGGGTCATATTTTTTCACCATTTCGTCGTAGGGGGCGTAGCCGTAATGCACGCCTTCTACCTCCTGACGAGTGAGATGCCGGGGACAATAAGTGATGTGGAAACGACCGTCGCCGGAGCCGTGAATCATGTGCGCGGCGGCGGACAGATTCGCCCGCAGATCCGCGTACTTCCCCACGTTTTCGATGGTCTTTTCCCGGCCGGCATAGCCATATTTGCGAATCAGCGCGTCAATGGCCGGATCTTCGCCAAATTTTTCTACCCCGGGGGCCAGCACGATGAGTTCGCCGCCGTCGGCCATGGCCATGCGGGTGCGGTAAACGGATTTATTGCCCAGCCAGGTGCTCTTGAATTCCTTTTCGTCCAACAGCACCACGCAGGTCTGGAAGGGACGGTCTACCAGGTTCAGGTTCTTTTCCTGAGCCAGAGCCACCGCCTTTTCAAAATAAACCCGATCCCGGCCGATCATCAGCCCGTGGGTCTGGATGTGCCCGCCGGGGGCGGTGGTAACGGTGAGCAGATATTCCAGGGGAATCTGCTGCAGAAAATGCGTTTCCGCATAATCGAACACGTCCCGCACGGGGGTGTGATCCCGGCCCATGATGCGCTCCAGGCCGTAGAAGGCTCCAAGCATATGGGAGGAATTGATCATGGACGAGCCGCCGCAGCCCACGAAGATGTTCTTATTCCGGTTGGCCATGCCTACCACTTCGTGGGGTACCACCTGGCCGATGGACAGAATCAGATCGTAGGAGGGATCCAGCAAAAGCCGGTTCACTTCCACGTCGATGGGGTCGGAAACCATGCCCTCGGAAATTTCGGCCACGTATTCCCCGGGCACCACGCCGATTTTTTCCACGTCCGTGCGCCAGGAATGCACCTTGAATCGCTCATAGGGAATGTCGCCGAACATGGCTGCGGCCTCTTCCCGGGTCACGGGCACATGGGTGCCCAGGGCGGGAAGAATGTCGATTTCGCATTCGTCCTTCAGCATATCCCAGATATGCCAGGTAATGCGTCCGGCGTTGGAATGCAGGCGGGTATAATCCGGGGGCAGCAGAAGCAGCTTTTTCAGCTTTCCGCGAACAGGGGCCAGGGTGCGGGAGAGAATCTCCCGCAGTTCCTGGTCGGTAAAGCCCGTTTCCCGGGGGGCAATGTTTTCAGAATATGCAATTTTCATGGTCTTACGCGTTATAGGTGGAGGCGGCAGTATCTCCGCCCTCGCCGGTCCAGTCGGTATGGAAGAATTCGCCCCTGGGCGCGTCCAGCCGCTCATAGGTATGTGCGCCGAAGTAATCGCGCTGAGCCTGCAGCAGGTTGGCGCTGAGGCGCTGGGTGCGATAGCCGTCGAAATAGGTCAGCGCGGAAGCCATAGCCGGCACGGGAACGCCGTTGAGCACCGCCTGAGAAACCACGTCCCGCCAGCCAGACTGGGCCTCTTCTACCGCCTGAGCGAAATAATCGTCCATCAGCAGGTTGGTGAGCTCATGATCCTTTTCGAAAGCCTCGCGAATTTTGCCAAGGAAGACACTGCGGATGATGCAGCCGCCCCGCCACATCATGGCGATGCCGCCGTAATTCAGGTTCCAGCCGTAGGTCCTGGCGGCGGAGCGCATCAGCGCATAGCCCTGGGCATAGGAGACGATCTTCGCGGCGTACAGGGCCTTGCGGATCTTCTCGATAAAGGCCATGCGATCCCCTTCAAACACCACTTCGGGGCCGGTGAGCTTCTTGGAGGCCGCCACGCGCTCTTCCTTGGCGGCAGACAGGCAGCGGGCAAACACCGCCTCGCCGATGAGAGTCAGGGGCACGCCTTCGTCCAGCGCCGCGATGCCCGTCCATTTGCCGGTGCCCTTCTGGCCGGCGGTGTCCAGAATCACATCTACCAGGGGCTTGCCGTCCTTGTCCTTGTAGGCCAGAATGTCCCGGGTGATCTCGATCAGATAGCTGTCCAGTTCGCCCTTGTTCCATTCGCCGAAGACCTGGCTCATTTCGTCCGGCGTCATGCCCAGATAATCCCGCATCAGCTGATAGGCTTCGCAGATGAGCTGCATATCGCCATATTCAATGCCGTTGTGCACCATTTTGACGAAGTGGCCCGCGCCGCCTTCGCCCACCCAGTCACAGCAGGGTTCGCCGTTTACCTTGGCGCAGATGCTTTGGAAAATGGGCTTCACATAGGGCCATGCTTCCGGGGAACCGCCGGGCATCATGCTGGGGCCCTTCAGGGCGCCCTCCTCGCCGCCGGAGACGCCGGTGCCGATATAATACAGGCCCTTGCTTTCTACATACTGGCAGCGGCGGATGGTATCCGGGAAATGGGAATTGCCGCCGTCGATGATGATGTCGCCCTTTTCCAGATGGGGAATCAGCTGCTCGATGAAGGAATCCACCGGCGCGCCGGCCTTCACCATGAGCATGACCTTCCGGGGCTTTTCCAGATTTTCCACCAGTTCCTCGATGGAATAGGTGCCGATGATGTTCTTGCCCTTGCCGCGGCCTTCTACAAAGTGGGTCACCTTGGAGGTGGTGCGGTTGAACACGGCCACGGTGAAGCCCTTGGATTCCATGTTCATTACCAGGTTTTCACCCATGACTGCCAGGCCGATGAGGCCGATATCTGCTTTTTTCATGCTGTTTACTCCCTTTCTCAGCGCTTTACCCGGGCGTTGCCCTTCCATACGCTCCAGACCTGGTCTTCGTCCACGGGTGAGGCGTAGTCTTCCACCATGGTGGTGGCCATTGCGCCGGTGGCCCAGCCGAAGCGGATCCACTTTTCGCTTTCCCAGCCCTTCAGATAGGCGTACAGCATGCCGCCCACGAAGGCATCGCCGCCGCCGATGCGGTCCAGCACGGGAATGGCGCGGGGCTCTTCCACAAACCACTGGCCGTCCGCCAGCATGATGGCGCCCCACATATGCTCATTGGCGTTGATGACCTGCCGCAGAGTGGTGGCGAAGACCTTGGCGTTGGGGAACTGCTTGGTGGCGGCGGTAATCATGCCCTTGAAGCCGTCGATCTTGGCGGCGATGTCCTTGCCGCCCGCCTCGGGGCCTTCCACGCCCAGGGCAAGCTGATAGTCCTCTTCGTTGCCGATAAGGATGTCCGCGCGGCTGGCGATCTGGGTGAAGATGTCCCGCAGCTCCGCTTCGCGGTTGACCCAGAAGGAAGCCCGGTAGTTCAGGTCGAAGCTGATTTTTGTGCCGTATTTTTTCGCCATTTCGGAAAGCTTCAGGCAGAGCTTGCCCGTTTCCGGAGAAAGCGCCGCGAACAGGCCAGAGATGTGCAGAATTTCCGCGCCCTCTTTTCCGAAGATGGTCTCCAGGTCGAAATCTTCCGCCTTCAGGGTGCGGCCCACTTCTCCCGCCCGGTCGTTATGTACCCGGGGGCCGCGCATGCCGAAGCCCGCGTCGGCGATATTAAACTGATGCCGGTATCCCCAGGGGCCGCCCTGTTCCACTTCCGGGCCCACATAGCGAATATTCCGGCGGCGCAGTTCGCCCTTGATAAAGGCCGCGATGGGGCTGTCCTTTACAAAAGCCGTCAGCGCCAGTGTTTCCAGCCCCAGAGAAGCGGAAACATTCAATACGTTGCTTTCCGCGCTGGTGGCCTGCATCATATAGGTATTGCCAATGCCCACGGGCTGGCGCATGGTGGGCGTAATGCGCACGCCCATGCTGGTGGCAGTGATAAGACTGTATTTTTTCTCCGACATGCCGATAGCCTCCTGATTCCAAATTAAGATAATTCTATTATAATTCATTCTGCTTCTCCTGGCAAGCGGTTTAGGAATTTACACAAAGGGTATATTATAGTTAGGGTACTTTATTTAGCAGAAAGAGGTGTTTCCCAAATGAAAAAGACCCTTGCTCTGGTACTGGTTCTGACGCTGGCGATGTGCCTGGCGGCCTGCGGCGCAGGCGCGGAAAAGACCGCCGTGCGGGTGGGTTCTCTGAAGGGCCCCACCACCATGGGCCTGGTGCAGCTGATGCACGCGGAAGAAACCGCCAACGACTACACCTTCACCATGGAAGCCACTCCCGACGCGCTGACGCCCGCCCTGGTGCGGGGCGATTTGGACATCGCCCTGATTCCCGCTAACCTGGCCAGCGTGCTCTACAACAAGACCGAGGGCGGCCTGCAGGTGTGCGCCATTAATACCCTGGGCGTATTGTACGTGATCGAAAACGGCGATACCGTGCATTCCGTGGCGGATCTGGCGGGCAAAAAGATTTATTCCACCGGCCAGGGCGCTACCCCGGAATACGGCCTGCGCTACATTCTGGCGGGCAACGGCCTGGATCCCGACAAGGACGTGGAAATTGAGTTCAAGTCCGAAGCCGCGGAAGTGGCCAGCGCCATGCTGTCTGAGGAAGGCGCCGTGGCGGTGCTGCCCCAGCCCTTTGTGACCAGCGTACTGATGCAGAACGAAACCGCCCGCGTGGCCCTGAGCCTCACCGACGAGTGGGACACCATCGGCAACGGCAGCGCCATGATCACCGGTGTGGCCGTGGTGCGCAAGGCCTTTGCGGAAGAAAACCCCGAAGCGGTGCAGGCCTTCCTGACCGAGTACGCCGCCTCTACCGCCTATGTCAACGAAAATCCCGCAGAAGCTGCGGAGTGGATCGTTGAGATGGAAATCGTGGGCAAAGCTCCCATCGCCGAGAAGGCCATTCCCGCCTGCAACATCGTGTGCATCACCGGCGAGGAAATGACCACCAAGCTCTCCGGCTATCTTGCCGCCCTGTATGAGCAGGATCCCACCGCCGTGGGCGGCGCACTGCCCGGAGATGATTTCTATTATGTAGCCGAATAAATTCAAACAAACGGAAGGGAGAAAAGCCCTGTGAAGAAACGATGCTGGCGGATATTGGCCGTGGTGTTCTGGCTGCTTTTGTGGCAAACGGCCGCCATGGCGGTCAATCAGCGAATTTTGCTGGTTTCCCCGCTGGAAACATTGCAGGCGCTTTTCTCCCTTTTGCAAACCGCCGCCTTTTATCAGAGCGTGGCAGGCTCCCTTTTGCGCATTCTGGCGGGATTTTTCGCGGGGCTTGTGCTGGGGGTGGGCCTGGCCGCCCTGGCGAAAATCTACATGCCGCTGCGGGAAATGCTGTTTCCCGTGATGTCGGCGGTAAAGGCCACGCCGGTGGCCTCCTTTGTCATATTGGCGCTGATCTGGATTCCTTCGAAAAATCTTTCCATCTTCATGGCCTTTCTGATGGTGCTGCCGCTGATCTATTCCAATTTTCTGGAAGGGCTGAACCGGGCGGACGCGCAGCTGTTGGAAATGGCGAAGGTATTCCGCATGAGCGCCTTCAATCGCATTCGGGGCATTTACTGGCCCGCGGCCTTCCCCTATCTGCTCACCGCCATGCGCCTTTCCCTGGGCATGTGCTGGAAGGCGGGCATTGCCGCGGAGGTCATCGCCCAGCCGAAGAATTCCATCGGCTCGGCGCTGCACCGGGCCAAGGTGTTTTTCTCCACGCCGGAGCTGTTTGCATGGACGCTGGCCATCATTCTTTTAAGCGTCACGCTGGAAAAATGCATGCTGCACCTGGTAAATCGCCTGGGAAGGGGGCTGGAAAATGCGCGTTGAACGTCTGTGCAAGGCCTTTGAGGGGAAGCCCGTTTTGACGGACTGCTCCTTTTCCTTTCCCACCGGGGAAACCACCGCCGTTCTGGGGCCTTCGGGCCGGGGCAAAACCACGCTGGTAAAGCTGATGCTGGGGCTTTTGCGGCCGGACGCGGGGACGATTGATCCCGAGGGCGCGAAAACCTTTGCCGCGGTGTTTCAGGAGGATCGGCTGATGGAACACCTGTCCGCCCGGAAAAATCTGCGACTGGCGGTTTCTACCCCGGATCAGCAGATTTCCGAAGCGCTGACGGCGCTGGGGCTGCCGGCGCGGGACGAGACCCCCGTGAGCCAATACAGCGGCGGCATGCGTCGCCGGGTGGCCATCGCCCGGGCGGTGCTGGCGGATGCGGACGTATTGATTCTGGACGAACCCTTCAAGGGACTGGATCCCGCCGCCCGGGAAGTGGCCGCAAACTTCATCCTTTCCCACTGTCCCCGGGCCGTGCGGATTCTCGTGACCCACGACGGCGCGGAAAAAAGCCTGATGCAGGTAAAAAACGTGCTGGATCTGGGAATGGCAAAAGAAGCGTAAACAAAAACGGAGAGGCAGCGAGCTTCTCCTTTTTTAAATGTCTCTGGCAAAAATAAAGTCTGTTTCTCCCCCGTAGTTCACCGGTGTGTTGATCTTTTCAAAGCCATATGCTTCATAAAAGCCCAGCATATCCGAGGGGATATAGACCCTGCGAAATCCCATTTTTCGCGCGTGGTCAATCACTGCCGCCACCATCTGTCCGCTGAGCCGGCGTCCGCGGGCGGATTCGTCAACGAAGATGGAACTGATCCAGGGGAAATGCATATTCGGCCAATGCGTTCCACAGGGGCGTATTCTTTTTACCTGCAATATTTCTGTCATTTCGCGCCTCCTGCGCATAAAAAGAAGCCCGGGCAGCGTTTTGCCCGGGCGAAAAATGCGTTACAGTCCCAGTCCCCTGAGGTATTCCACGCTCATCTTGGCGGCTTCCAGGGGCGTGCGGCCCACGGAGAGATCCTGCTCCACGATGAACCACTCGGTGCCGGATTCCTGACCCGCCTTAATAATGGAGGGAATATCCTGGCAGCCGTAGCCCACGGGACGGAATTCGAAGGCCACGCCTTCGTCGGCCTTGGCGGTGTCCTCGTCCACGCCGATGAGGGCGTAGGGGTTCTTGCCCGCTTCCTTGTGGCCTACGTAGTCCTTCAGATGCACCACTTCGCAGCGGCCCGCATACTTGCGCACGTAATCGGCGGGATTCTGGCCGGCGTACTTCACCCAGCAGCAGTCCAGTTCCGTCTGCAGAATGCACTCGGGCACCGCGTCATACAGGAAATCCAGGCCGAACTGGCCGGACAGGGTCACGAATTCAAAATCGTGGTTGTGATACAAAAGCTGAATGCCCGCGTCCTTCATCTTGCGGCCGAAGCGATACACGTCGCGAATCACGGAAGCAAAGCCAGCGCTGCCGGGACGGGTTTCCTCGTCCAGGAAAGGAATGGCGATGTACTTGCAGCCGATGGTCTTGTTGTCGCGGATGACCTTATCGATGTCCTCACGCATGGCGGCGAAGGGCACGTGATGAGAAATGGCCACCAGACCCACCTCGTCCAGCATGGCCTTCACTTCTTCGGCGGTGTGTCCGTAAAAGCCGGCGAATTCCACGCCGTCATAGCCCATGGCCTTCAGGGCCTTCAGGGTGCCCAGCAGATCCTTGGCCGCGTCTTCGCGAGCGGAATATACCTGATATCCAATCATGGTTTTTTTCATAGTGACAGCCTCCCTTGTAGATTCTGTAGCTTCATTATATGACATTTATGTCCCATAGTCAACGGAAATTCCACGTCCTTTTATAACAATTCTCCGCTCAGGC
>CACXHB010000065.1 GCA_902767315.1 uncultured Eubacteriales bacterium | reverse complement strand
GGTTTTGCCGGGATTGGCCTTCAGCCACCGCTGGAAGGGCACGCGAAAGGAAAAGGACTTCCCGATTTCCGCCAGGAAGAAGGCCCGATGGGCTTCGGAACAGACGAAATTTTCCTCGATGTGGGATTCCCGGGTGATGGGGCCGGAGGAAACGGCCTTTCGCCGGCCGGAGAAAGGGGCGGGCAGGGCTTCGCCATCCAGAAAACGGGCGACGTGATCCGCCAGAGCGGCTTTACTGCCGGAGGCGGGCAGGCGGTTTTCCCGGCAGAAGGCGGCCAGCTCTTCCTTCAGATAATAATAGGCGCGGAAGGTTTTGCCATCCGGCAGCCGGTTCAGGGGCGGTCTTTCGGTCATGGGCGGGGACTCCTGAGAAGGGTCAGTCCTTCTTTTTCTCGGTGAGCTTTTCGAACTTCTGCATGCTGCGCAATTTGGCCAGGCAGGAAAGCTGAATGCAGGAATTGACCAGCACCATAAGGCACAGGGCAAGCAGCATGCCCTTGGTGATGGGATTGGCAAGGAAGCTCATTTCCCCCCGGGTGTAGACGTCGCAGAAATACACCACCACCATCACCGCGGAAAGCACGATGCTCAGGTGGGTCAGCACCCGGGAGAGCAGATTCACCCAGGGGCGGCCGGTATTTAATTTGTAATCAAAATGACGTCGCTGCATGCCCGATCTACCTCCTGCTGGGTGCTGTAATAGGTTCCGTTATAGGTCATGGCCGCCAGACGGCCGCCATAGAGATTGTAGGCGGTTTCACAGCCCAGGTTCACCATGGTCTGGGCCAGATCCGCCAGAGAGACGCTGCCTTCCATGAGGACGAAGCAATAATGCCCGGGCTGGTAATAGCCGATGGCCGAGCGGCGCATGGGCTGATAATATTCGCTGCCGTCGGTGTTCTGGGCCGCGCCTTCCCGCACCAGGGCGGGGCCGAAGGACCAGATCTGATAGGCGCCGGCGTCGATGGCCTCCGTCAGGTTGAATTCCTCCGGAGAATAGACGGACATGACGCCGTCCCAGTTCAGGACGCACAGATCCCGGGTGGGATCGGCGGAGCGGGAATAGAGCACGCCGTTGCGCATGATGACCCCGCCATAGCGCTCGGAATAGTTATCGCCGGTGATGGAGAACACTGCGCCGTAGCGATTGGTGAGGGGCAGGACGTTTTCCCGCTGGCCCTTGCCGTAGGCGCTGTTGGCCAGGGCGGTGGAAAGCCGGGCGATGTCTGAAACGTACACGTCCGCCACCCGGACGGGGCCGGAGGCCAGCTGGTAGGTGGTGAGGGTGATTTCACAGCCGCCGTCCCGATACCAGGTGGTGGTTCCGTCGGTCATGGTTTCGGGGGTCTGGGCCGTGAAGCGGCCTTCGAAGGCGAAATAACCCGCGTCGCCGCCGTCGTTGGCCTGGTCGGAGCCATAGCCCATGTACAAAGCGCCGCTGCGGCAGGAGACCAGGCATTTTTCAAAGGTCTGCCGCTGCATGCCGTGATGGAAGAAGGCAAAGCCCGTAAGCAGCACAGCGAAGGCCAGCACGTCCGCCAGCACGATGCGCCATTTCCGGCGTTCCGCCTTTTTATCGTAGGGACCGTCGTCCCGGACAATCAGTTTCCATTTATCATTCATTGAAGGAAATCCTTTTTCAGAATTATGATACAAAAATTATAGCATCTCCCGGGGGCAATTACAATCACGGATGTGAAAAAAGTGGGTTTTTCCGGATTTTGGAGAAAAATGCGGCGGTTTACCAAAATTTAACTGCAAAATGGGTTCCGGGGGGCTTGAAATCGGGGGCGAGAATGGTTAAACTATCAGTTGTAAGCGTTGGCACTCGATAAAAAAGAGTGCTAACACAATGAAACAATTGAAGCAGACGAGGAGGTTTGTTCTATGACTATGAAACCGCTGGCCGACCGCGTCGTCATTAAGAACGTGGAAGCCGAAGAAACCACCAAGGGCGGCATTCTGCTGACCACTTCCGCCAAGGAAAAGCCCCAGATGGCCGTTGTGCTGGCCGTTGGCCCCGGCGGAAACGTCGACGGCAAGGAAGTCAAGATGTATGTGGAAAAGGGCCAGAAGGTCATCTATTCCAAGTACGCGGGCACCGAAGTAAAGCTGGACGGCGAAGAGTACATTATCGTGCGTCAGAGCGACATTCTGGCTATCGTGGAATAAAAGCGTTTGCGAACGCCGCCGGAAACGGTGAAAACCGATGGATCCGGCGAAAAACGAGCAGGATTCTGAATCATCATTTGGAGGATATGAATTATGGCAAAGCAGATTAAGTACGGCGAAGACGCACGTCACGCCCTGGAAGCCGGCATTAACGCCCTGGCTGATACCGTAAAGATTACCATGGGCCCCAAGGGCCGCAACGTGGTGCTGGACAAGAAGTACGGCTCTCCCCTCATCACCAACGACGGCGTGACCATCGCCAAGGAGATTGAGCTGGAAGATCCCTTTGAGAACATGGGCGCGCAGCTGGTGAAGGAAGTGGCCACCAAGACCAACGACATCGCCGGCGACGGCACCACCACCGCCACCCTGCTGGCCCAGGCCATCATCCGCGAAGGCCTGAAGAACGT
>CACXHB010000064.1 GCA_902767315.1 uncultured Eubacteriales bacterium | reverse complement strand
TTTACTGGAGGTAAATCGAGAAATTTGCATGCCGCAGATGGCGGAAAAGACGTCGCCAGACGCGCCGCCGAATTGTGCGGTGCTGCCCTAATCGGTTCTCCCAAAAAGTTTGCGGCCCGGAACGCGAAATGCGTTCCGGGCCGTTTTTGATTTTGAATCAGAAGAGCACCCGCAGCCGGGACTGCTCCAGCGCCTCTTTTTCCATCAGGTAACCGTCGGCGATGGGGGCAGCCTCCGCCGCCCGGGCCTGCAGCACACGCTCCGGGTCGATGACCTTGCCCGCGTCCTTCATACCCAGCATCCATTCTCCCTGCATCAGCCTGCGTCCCCGGAAGAACCGCGGCACGCCGAATTCCACTTGAATCACGCCGCCGGTCTGGGGCAGGCGGAAGACGCGCCATTGACCGCCGTCTCGCCCGTCGGAAACCAGCGCCTTCAGCCGCACCGGGCGCTGCGCCGTGTTTTCCTCCACGAAGAAGCGAACCTTGCCCTGTCGTGCTGCCTCCGCGTCTTCCCGCAGCACGATTCGACCGCCGCCCGCCTGGAATTCCGCCCGGCAGGAACCGAACATGGGCGCCAGCAGGGTGTCTCCTTCCTGCGCAAAGCAGAACCGGGCCCCCATGGCCATGCCCTCGCCGCCCCGCATGCTGCAGCACCAGGGCGCTTCGTAAATATGCACCAGCAAAAGATCGCCGCTGCCCCCTTCTCCGGCGCAGCTGTCGCAGCCAAAGCCGCCGTTGGGCCGCTGGGCCCGGCATACGCCGTTGATCCAGATGGCCCGGGCCGTCAGGGCATAGTCGGTATCCCCCGTGTATTCAAACAGCCGCTGGGCCACGATGAAGGAATCGATAATGGCGCAGGGCTCCGTCCATTCGGGCCGACCGAACCAGTTGCGGTTGGCATAAGTGGCCGTCATGCCCTTTTTCAGGTACAGATCAAAAATTTCCCTGGCCGCGTCCAGATACGTCTCCTGTCCGCTGACCCGATACATTCTCAGAATGGCCCGCAGCGCCGTGAGGGTGGCGTGGGTCTGGGCCTTGATGCCCGCCAGGTCGATGGTTCTGAACCGCTGGAACATCTCCTCCAGCAATTCTCCCAGCCGGGTATCCCCGGTGATCTCCCACAGGCGGCTCAGGCCGTCCATGGGAATAAACACGCAGCCGGTGTCCGTGGAAAGATGCCAGCCGCGAATCACGCAGGATACGTTGCCTGCCGCCGCGCCGCCGCCGGTGCGCTCCGATGGGTCCGTGGGATAATCCTGCATCCGTCCCCGCAGGGGCAGAAACAGATTTTCCGCCATGCGCCGGGCCAGTTCCAGCACCTTTTCGTCTCCGCGCCAGGCGTAATATTCGCATAGCCCCCGCAGCAGCCAGCCGTGGCCGGAAAGCTGCTGTTCGTCAAATTCGCCGTCGGGCAAAATGCCCTTCAGGTAGCCTTTTTCGTTGAGATTGCCCTCCAGCGCCGCCACATTGGCCTTCAGATAGGAGCTCTCCAGCCCCGTCAGCCGGGTCAGCATCGTCTGGGCCAGAATGGCGCGGCCCTCCCAGTCCCCGGGCCAGCCGCTGACGTCGGCGGAGAAAATCCGCTCCGGCCGATAATCCGCGGCGGTCATGCGCCCGCAGAGCAGCGCCGTGCGCGCCCCCAGGTCCCCCAGGGGCCGAATGTTTTCAAGAGAAATATACTTCATCCTGCTTCACCGTTCTTCTTTTATTTGGGGTCGTGAATTCCCTCCGGGGTAAAGGCGATCATGGTCTCGTTCTTTTTCACCACCTGCCCGCCGATGCGGCTGGTGGGCAGATTATCCGGCATAGGCTGGGGCGTATAATTTCCGGAAATCAGCCCTTCCATCAGCTCGATGGCGTCCGAAAGCACGTTATCCTTCAGGGGCGCGCCCAGGGGCCGGTAATCGTGGTGGCCGTTGTAAATGCCGTCGTAACGGGCGCGCATCTCCCGAAGGCGCTTCAGCCCCCGGCAGGCGGTTTCAATGCTGACAAATCCCGGATTGCCGGGTTTACCGGTAATCAGCAGATTGCAATTCAGCGCGTCCCCCGCAAACAGGCAGCGGCTCTTTTCGTCCAGCAGCACCATGGAGCCCGGGGTGTGTCCGGGACAGGCGTAAGCCGTCACCACGCGCCCGCCCAGGTCGAATTCCTGGCCGTCTTCCATGGGAATGCGTTTCACCGGCGCGTTCCATTCCACAATGTCCGCCTCCGTCCAGGGATAATACCGGTCCGGGTGCAATTGGGGAAAAATGGCGGCGTAGCCTCTCCGGCCTGCAATGTCGGCCTGCGGGTCGAAGATGGGGAAATCGGCTTCATTCATGAAATATTCACCAAACTGCCCCGCGCCGCCGGTGTGGTCCCCATGGCCGTGGGTCATAACCACCGTAAGGGGCTTGGCGGTTAATTTTTGTATCATGGCCTTTAAATCGCCGATGCCGATGCCGGTATCGATCACCAGCGCCCGCTCCCGGCCTTCCAACACAAATACGCTGCCGGTGTCAAAAATATCAATTTCCCAGGTGCCCGGGGCAATTTGAACCACGGGATACAGCGTCGTCATCTCCATCTGTCCTTTCTCTCCCGTTTTTTCCTGCATTTTTTGCTGCTTCTATTCTATCGCAACCGGGGTCCGCCGTCAACTATGCAGGATCGGCTTCATCTTAGGTAAACTTTATGTGGGGAACAAAAACTAAACAGAAATAGCGCTTGACAAGCCCCGTTGTGCGTGTATAATAACACCATCGAATTACTTTTTATGCGTTGGGAGGCGTGCAGCTTATGTTGAAAAACTTGCATTTTGCACCTGCCCAGCGTCAGACTGCAACTGGCGCTTCTTGTAGTGCCGCTCAGTCTGCAAAGTATATCGCCCTGTACGCAGTCGCCTGCCTGGCGTCTGCGTTTGTTTTTGTTGTGGGCGTATTGAACGCTGCCTTCCTGCTGGCCGTACGAATTATGGTGTTCGTCCTGGTTCTTATGGTCCTGGTACTTTTCGTACCAGGAAAAAGCATCCCGGAAGGTCAGCCGGTTTCCATTGCATAGAATGCAAAGGCCGGGGCACCGCCAGGATGCGGGCCCCGGTTTTTTGTATATAAGGTGCTTCGGCACCGCAAAACAAAAGGAGGAAATTCCAGTGAAAAAGGTTCTGTCGATGGTTCTCGTTCTCATGCTCACTTGCGTTCTGTGCGCTTCTGCCGAGCAGACTCTGGTGATCGGCGGCACGGGCCCCCTGACCGGAGACTACGCCACTTATGGCACCTCCGTCCGGAACGGCGCCACGCTGGCTGCGGAAGAAATTAACGAAGCAGGCGGCGTCAATGGAATCCTGTTTGATGTAAAAATGGAAGACGACCAGGCCGACCCCGAAAAGGCCATCAACGGCTATTCCATCCTGGTGGACGAGGGCATGCAGGTAAGCCTGGGCGCCGTTACCAGCGGCGCGTGCCTTTCCCTGATTGAAGAAGCGCAGGTGGACGGCATGCTGGTGATCACTCCCTCTGCTTCCCAGAAGGAGTGCGTGCAGTATGACAACTGCTTCCGCGTATGCTTCACTGACCCCATGCAGGGCGTTTACGCCGCGGACTTCATTTCCGATAACGCCATCGCCACCAAGGTCGCCATCATCTACGACAAGTCCAACGACTACTCCGTGGGCATTCACGACAATTTCGTGAGCCGCGCCGGCGAAGTGGGCATCGACGTGGTGACCGACCAGGCCTTCACCAGCCAGAGCAACATTGACTTCTCCGTGCAGCTGCAGGCCGTAAAGGATTCCGGCGCCGAGCTGGTCTTCCTGCCCATCTACGCTCAGGAAGCCGCCTACATCCTGACCCAGGCCAAGTCCGCGGGCATCGAAGCCACCTTCTTCGGCTGCGATGGTCTGGACGGCATCCTCACCAAGATCGGCGAAGGCAACACCGACGCCTGCGAAGGCGTTATGCTGCTGACCCCCTTTGCCGCCGACGCTCAGGACGAGAAGACCGTAAACTTCACCACCAAGTATAAGGAACAGTTCGGCGAGACTCCCGACCAGTTCGCCGCCGACGCCTATGACGCCGTGTACGCCATCAAGGCCGCCATGGAGCAGGCCGGCATCACCGACCTGGACGATCCCGACCTGAACGAGAAGCTCATCAGCGCCATGACCGAGATCACCGTAGAGGGCGTGACCGGCACCATGACCTGGGATGCGGAAGGCGAGCCCTCCAAGAGCGCTACCGCCGTGGTCATCAAGGACGGCGCTTACGTGGCCTATTCTGCGCAGTAATTCCTTCTCAAAGTTTCATCCATCGTTTCCTGCCGGGCGGGAGTTCGCCTTCCGCCCGGCGCACCAATCCAAATAAGCGGAGTTGATCTTTGCCATGGGTACTATTACGAAACTTCTTGAAAGCCTGCTGAGTGGCCTGAGCCTGGGCAGCATTTACGCCCTGATTGCACTGGGCTACACCATGGTTTACGGCATTGCAAAAATGCTGAATTTCGCCCATGGCGATATTATCATGGCCGGTGCGTTCTCCATCATCGTGTTTACCGCCACCTGCGGCCTGCCCCCCATCGTAGCGATTCTGCTGGGCATTGTCTTCTGCATGCTGCTGGGCGTCACGGTGGAGTTCCTGGCCTATCGTCCCCTTCGAAAGGCTTCTCCCCTGGCGGTGCTGATCACCGCCATCGGCGTAAGCTACCTTCTGCAGAACGTGGCGCAGCTACTCTTCGGCACCAGCGACACCGAATTCCCCATCAGCGTGGGCAATTCCGCCCTGGCCCTGGGTTCCGTCAGCGTGAAGTACTCGGTGCTTCTGACGGTGGCGGTCACCGGCGCGATCATGATTATCCTGACGCTGTTCATCTCCAAGTCCCGCACGGGCAAGGCCATGCGCGCCGTATCCGAGGATAAGGACGCGGCCGAGCTCATGGGCATTAACGTCAACCGCACCATTTCCGTCACCTTCGCCATCGGTTCCGCCCTGGCGGCGGTAGCCGGCCTGTTCTACGGCATGGCTTACCATTACGTAGGCGCCACCACCGGCGCCATGCCCGGCATCAAGGCCTTCGTGGCGGCGGTATTCGGCGGCATCGGCTCCATCCCCGGGGCCATGCTGGGCGGCATTTTGCTGGGCATCATCGAAAAGCTGGCCCAGACCTATATTTCCACAGAACTTTCCGACGCCATCGTCTTTGGCGTGTTGATCCTGGTACTCATCGTCAAACCCACCGGTCTTCTGGGCAAAAAGATTTCCGAGAAAGTGTAGGTGATTCGCAATGAAGCTGAAAAAAGCAACTGTGAACAAGCTCATCACCTACCTGATGGTGATTGGCATGTTTACCGCCATTTATATTCTCAATGAAGGCGGCTATCTGAGCCGTCAGCTGCAGAAGATGCTGGTGCCCATCTGCATCAACATCATCCTGGCCATTTCCCTGAACATCACTGTGGGCTTCCTGGGTGAACTGACCCTGGGCCACGCGGCGTTTATGTCCGTGGGCGCTTATTCCGGGTGTCTTTTCTCCATCGCCATGAAGGAAACTTTGCCCATGGCGGCCCGGTTCCCCCTGGCCATGCTGGTGGGCGGTCTGGTGGCCGCGGTGTTCGGCATTCTGGTGGGCATTCCCGTTCTGCGGCTGCGGGGCGACTACCTGGCCATCGTTACCCTGGCCTTCGGCGAAATCATCCGCAACGTCATTCTGAACATTGATTTCTTCGGTGGCGCTTCCGGCCTGAAGGGCACGCCCCGGGATTCCACCTTTCTCATCGCCGCCATCGTGGTGCTGATTACCATGTTCGTGGCCATGAACCTCCAATCCTCCCGCCACGGCCGGGCCATTATGGCCATCCGCGATAACCGTATCGCGGCGGAATCGGCGGGCATCAACCTGACTTATTACAAGCTGCTGGCCTTCGTGCTGGCCGCCTTCTTCGCCGGCGTGGCGGGCGTGCTCTACGGCCATAACCTGGCCTCCATCACTCCCGACAAGTTCGATTACAACCGCTCCATCGAGATTCTGGTGGTGGTGGTGCTGGGCGGCCTGGGCTCTGTGCGCGGCGCCATCATCGCGGCCATCATCATGTACATCCTGCCCGAATATCTGCGCTTCATGAAGGATTACCGGATGCTGATCTACTCCATCGTGCTGATCCTGATGATGCTGCTCAACTCCTCCCCCGCGGCCATCGCCATTAAAACCCGCATCCGGGAGGCCCTGTCGGGCGTATTCAAGAAGAGCAAAAAGACCGCAATCAACGGGAAGGGAGGCAGCGAAGCATGAATCGATCCGTAGAACGTACCCCCATGGTGGAAGTGCCCAGCAACGCCATCATTCCCGAACGCGACCTGGGCAAAATGCCCGTTCTGGATATTCGCCATCTGGGCATTGATTTCGGCGGACTGACCGCCGTGGACGACTTTAACCTCACCGTGGGCCGCACGGAAATCGCCGGACTCATCGGCCCCAACGGCGCAGGCAAGACCACCGTTTTCAACATGCTCACCAACGTCTATCAGCCCACCCGCGGCTCCATTCTGGTGGACGGCAACGCCACCCAGGGAAAATCCACCGACCAGGTGGTAAAAATGGGCATCGCCCGTACCTTCCAGAATATCCGCCTGTTCGGCTCCATGTCGGTAATGGACAACGTGAAGATCGGCATGCATACCCATATCCGGTATAATCTGTTCGATTCCATTTTCCACACCCCTCGCTATCATAAGGGAGAAAAGCTCTCCCGCGCCCGGGTGCTGGAGCTGCTGGACGTCTTCGGCATGGCGGACATGGCCAATCACGTGGCCGGTTCCCTGCCCTACGGCGCTCAGCGCCGGCTTGAAATCGTCCGCGCCCTGGCCACCGAGCCGAAGATCATCCTGCTGGACGAGCCTGCCGCCGGCATGAACCCTTCGGAAACCGCGGAACTGATGAACAACATCCGCACCATGCGGGATGAGTTCAAAATTTCCGTCATGCTCATCGAGCACGATATGAACCTGGTGATGGGCATTTGCGAAGGCATCTGCGTGCTGAATTACGGCCGCATCATCGCCAAGGGCACGCCGGAGGAAATCATGTCCAACCCCGAAGTCATCGAGGCCTACCTGGGCAAGAAGGGAGCGTAAGAGACATGCTGAAGGTTTACAATGCAAACGTCTACTACGGCAAAATTCACGCCATTAAGGACGTCTCCTTCGAGGTAAACGACGGGGAAATCGTGGCCCTGATCGGCGCAAACGGCGCCGGTAAATCCACCATTCTGCGCACCATCTCCGGCCTGCTGCGCTCCCGCACGGGCGTCATCAGCATGGACGGCAAAAACATCTCCAACACTCCTGCCCACAAAATCGTGCAGATGGGCCTGGCTCAGGTGCCCGAAGGCCGCCGCATCTTTTTGCAGATGACGGTAATGGAAAACCTGGAAATGGGCGCTTTCACCAAGGGCAAGGCCGATCCGGCGGACATTGAATCCGTATTCGCCCAGTTCCCCCGCCTGAAGGAACGCCGCAAGCAGATTGCCGGCACCCTCTCCGGCGGCGAGCAGCAGATGCTGGCCATGGGCCGTGCGCTGATGAGCCACCCTCGGCTGATGATGCTGGATGAGCCCAGCATGGGCCTGGCCCCCATTCTGGTGGAACAGATTTTCGAAATCATCGGCAAACTGCACCGCGACGGCACCACCATTCTCCTGGTGGAACAGAACGCCGACATGGCCTTGAAAATCGCCAACCGGGCCTACATTCTGGAAACCGGCCGTGTGGTGCTCACGGGCACCGGCGCGGAGCTGGCGGAAAGCCCCGCCGTCAAGAAGGCCTATCTGGGCGGCTGACGTTCAAAAAACTCCCTGGAGCCCGCAATGGTTCCAGGGAGTTTTGCTATATTTATTTTCCGGCGTACATTCGCCCCAAAATGCGGCTCACCGCCCCGCAGGGCAACAGCTTCGCCAGCAGGGCGAACAGTTTGTATTCCCCGCCGATGGCGTACAGGGGCTTCACCCGCCTTTTCAGGGCGATGCGGGCAATGGCCCTTCCCGCGGCGGCGGGATCCATGCCGTGCTTTTCGTCCCGTTCCATTCGCGCCACCGACCGGGCGATGCGGCCGCCGTACGCGTCGTCGCCTGCGTCGCTCTTTTTCCGGGCGGCGGTAAATCCCGTGCGAATGTCGCCGGGCATCACCGCGCACAGGCTCACCCCGTAGGGCCGCACCTCGTTGATCAGCGCACCGGTGTAGGCGTTAATGGCCGCCTTGGAAACGGAATACCATGCCTGAAAGGGAATGGGCAGCGGCGCGGCCATGGAGCTGACGTTCACAATGCGCCCCTTTCCCTGTCGCCGCATGACCGGCAATATCGCCCGGCAAAGGTTGTCCGTGCCGAAGAGATTGACCTCCATCTGCCGGTGCGCGTCGGCGCTGCCAGTAAATTCCACCGCGCCGGAAATGCCGAACCCGGCGCAGTTCACCAGCAAATCAATTTTCCCCTCCCGGGAAAGCACCTCTTCCACCGCCCGACGTACCTGCCCCTCGTCGGATACATCCGCGCACAGGTGCGCAAAGGTCGAATCGCCCCCGGGCTTCCGGCTGAGGGTATAGACCTTTACCCCAGCCTGACCAAGGGCCTGGGCCGTGGCAAGGCCGATGCCTCCGGTGCCGCCGGTTACAATCGCAATCTGCTCCATGGCTGTTCTCCTCTTCCCCATCAGCGCCGCGTCAGTCCGGGTGGAAAACCGGATGCAGATCGACGCACTCCGGGCTGCTGTCCGGATTGATTTCCGTCCTTTTGCTGTCCCCAGTATACCACAAACCCGTGTTCCAATGGAAACAAAATGCAACCTTTTGTGGTAAGAAAAAAGGCAAGCAACGTTTTCCGCCGCCTGCCCCTTGAATCTGTTTTATCGATATATCTTACCGCTGCCGCCGCATCTTGAACATGTCACATTTCCTCTGCCGCTGCAAACGCCGCACGTTCTGCGGCCGGTGGACGACGTGGCGGAAGAAACCTGCCCGGAGCCCCAACAGCTGCTGCAGGTTACGTTCCCGCGGCCGGAACAACCGGTGCAAAAGTCCCACTGTTCCTCATCATTGCCGGAAGCGCCCGAAGAATTGCCGGAGGGGACTTCGTCAAAGGGATTTACTTCCTCGTAATTCGTCGTCCGTAAGTCCTTGGCATAGGTTACATAGACGTTTCCCAGAAGGGAACGAATGTTGATCGCAGCAATTTCGTCCGAACCCTTGTAATAGCTAAACTGGTCTAAATTTTCGGGGCCGACATAACTGAGGATCCATCGCTCTTCATATCCGTCTACAGAATAATCCACCTGTTCATAATAACCGGAATCAATCAGCGCATCTTTATATTCTATGAACAGCGCCCAGGTATCGTCATTGCCGGGCGAGGATTGCCCTTCCGCCCCCTGACCAAAATAGATATAGGAATAGGCGGTTCGATCATCGTTTATGCCCGTTTGGGTGAGTGCTACTTCGCCATAAAAATATTCTTCTGGGGGAACCAGCAAAAGTCCGTTATCCCCCGCAATGGGCGAAGTGTAGGAAGCGGACGCCGGGAAACAGGCCGTTCCCAA
>CACXHB010000063.1 GCA_902767315.1 uncultured Eubacteriales bacterium | reverse complement strand
TTGGCCATGCCTTTACCATGTGGGGCGCGAACCTGGGCGTGACCGGCGCGGCCATCGCCACGGCCATTGCCTTTGTCTTCGGCGGCGTGGCCATGGTGGCGGTGCTTTTGCGGCACAAGGGCATTTCGCCCCGGGGCTGCGCCTTCCGGCCGGATGCGGCGATTCTGAAGCACTGCATGCGTATCACCGTGCCCAACGTGCTGCAGCGCACCATCGTCTGCCTGGGACAGGTGACCTTCTCGTCCATGGTCAATTCCCTGGGCACCGTGGCCGTTACGGCCCATTCCACCGCCATTACCGCGGAATCCGCCTTTTACATTCCCGGCTTCGGCGTACAGGCGGCGGCCTCGGCCCTGGTGGGCAATGCCTATGGGGCGAAGGACAAAAAGCGGATGCGGGAGCTGACGCGCATGCTGCTTATGATCGTTTTCTTCCTGATGGTAATCACCGGCACCGCGCTGTTTTTCTGCGCGGAGGGGGTCATGGGCCTGTTCACCGACGACGCCCGGGTCATCCATCTGGGGGCTAAGGTGCTGAAGATGGTGGCGGTTTCCGAGCCTGTCTATGGCGTGGCCATTATTCTGGAGGGCATTTTCCACGGGGTAGGGGATACTCTGAGTCCCTTCATCTTTGAAGCCGCCTGCATGTGGGGCGTGCGGATCGTGGGCACCTTTGTCACCGTCAAATGCCTGCATGGGGATCTGTCCGCGGCCTGGGCCAGCATGATCGCTCACAACGTGGTGCTGGCGCTGATGCTGACCATCCATTATTTCCGGGGAAAATGGAACCCGTTGAATCGCGAAACCACGACGGGAGAATAAAGACGTTATCAAAAGGCCGCGCGGAGGCGAAACGCTTCCGCACGGCCCCTTTTGCGTCAGATTTTCCGCTTTTCGCCGCCGTTGTAGTAAGCGTCCGTGCGGGGAATCCAATCCAGAAACGCCTCTACCTCCCGGTTCCAGAAGCGCCATTCGTGGGTGTAGCCTTCGCCCACCACCCAGGTGACGTCAAAGCCCAGTTTTTCCAGGTAATCCTTGAAGGCGATGTTGTCCTGATACAGGAAATCCTGGTCGCCGCAGGCGATGTACATGGGCTTTTTCCGGTCTTCCCTGGCGCAGGCTTCCGCCAGCTTGGCGGGGCTGAACTGGAATTCCCGGTCGTCGCAGACCTTCGCCGCGCCGGAGAAACTGCCGATGGCCGCGAAGCGCTGAGACTGGCTCAGGCCGTGCACCAGTGCGCCGTAGCCGCCCATGGAAAGGCCGGCGATGTAGGTGTCCTCCGGCCGGGAAGACACCGGGAACATGCCTTGAATGAATTCCGGCAGTTCCTTGGAGATGAAGTCAAAGTAATTGTCGTCGCCGCCGTGGTTGATGTAGGCCTTGTTTTCGGCGGACAGCATGACCACCGCCATGTTCCGCTCCTCGGCGTACAGCTCCACCGAGGTGTAGCCGTTCCAGGTGGCGTGGTTGTTGCCGTAGCCGTGCAGCAGGTACAGCACGGGATACTTCGCGCCCTGAGGATGATGGGGATTTTCCGCCATCATTTCAGAAAAGCACATGGTGGGAATGATCACCGTCAGGTCCACCGCCCGGTGCAGGGTGTAGGAAAGAAAATTGCAGCGAATCTGTGCCATAAGTATCCTCCTGTCATTTTTATGGAAAACCGCGGTTTTGCCGAAATGCTGCCGCGGTTTTCACTGAATATTTGGTTGAAAGAATTAGATTTCGTCGATGAGCTGCGCCAGTTCGTCGATGGAATCCTCGAACACCTTCATGGCGCTCTTGATGGTTTCCGGCTTGGTCAGGTCTACGCCGGCCACCTTCAGCTCCTCAATGGGATAGTCGCTGCCGCCCATGGTCAGGAACTTCAGATAACCGGAAGCGTCGCCGGTTTCGACGATATGCCGGGCAATGGACACCGCGCTGCAGAAGCCGGTGGCATACTGATACACGTAGAAGGCGCGATAGAAGTGGGGGATGTAGCTCCATTCCACGCTGACCAGGTCGTTGATACCGATGCCCTCGTAATACTTCTCGCACAGGCCCTTGTACAGCTCGCTGAGGCTCTGAGCCGTGAGAGGCGTGCCCGCCGCGTACATTTCGTGGGCCTTCAGCTCGAATTCCGCAAACAGCGTCTGGCGGAACACGGTGGTGCGGAAGCCCTCCAGGAAGTGGTTCAGCACGTAGGCGCGGCGCTTCTTGTCCTTTTCCGTCTTCAGAAGATGCAGGGTAATCAGCACCTCGTTGACCGTAGAGGCCACCTCCGCCACCATCAGGGAATAATCATGGGTGGCAAAGGGCTGTTCCCGGTCGGAGAAGTAGGAATGCATGGAATGGCCCAGCTCGTGGCCCAGGGTGTAGGCGTCGTCCAGGGTGTCGGTGTAGTTCAGCAGCACGTAGGGATGCACGCCGAAGATGCCGCAGGAATACGCGCCGGAACGCTTGCCGGCGTTCTCGTAAACGTCCAGCCAGTGCTCCTCATACGCCCGATCCAGCAGCGCCTGATATTCCTCGCCCAGGGGCTTGGTGGCGGCCTTCACCAGCTTTTTGCCTTCTTCGAAGGGCATGGAGAAGTCCACTTCCGGCAGCATGGGGGTGTACAGATCGAACATGTCGATGTCCGGATTCTTCAGGGCCTTCTTGCGCAGCTCCAGATACTTGCGCATGATGGGCAGCGAATCGTGAATGGCCTCGATGAGGCTGTGGTAAACGCTCATGGGCACGTTGTTGGCGAAAAGGCTCTTCTGGCAGGCGCCTTCGAAGCCGCGCACCTTGGCCATGTAGTCGTCCATCTTTACAGAGCCCAGATACAGCATGGCGTTGGTGTTGATGTGCTTTTTGTACGCGCCGAAGACGCTTTCAAAGGCTTGCACGCGAATTTCCCGGTCCGGGCTTTCCCGATAAACACCGAAATTGCCCCGGGTCACAGGCAGCTTGTTGCCTTCCTTGTCCTGAATGTCCGGATATTCCATTTCCACGTCGGTGAGCATGCCGTATGCGTCCCGGGGCGTGCCCTGCACGTCGGAAAGCATGGCCAGCATCTTCTCCCGCTGCGCGTCCAGCACGTGAGCGCGGCCGCGATTGGCGTCGGCCACCATGAAGCGATAATCCGCCAGCCGGGGATCGGCCATATAGGAATCCAGCGTCGCCTGATCGATGCTCAGAAGCTCGGGGTTCACAAAAGCGCACGCCGAGGAAAGCCGCATGGCCAGCGCGGTGGCCCGGGCCTCCATGGCCTGATATTCGCTGTTGCCGCCGTCGGAATCCTGGTGCAGCATGGCGTAAACATACACGGTCTCCACAATGCGAGAAGCCGCGTCCACCGCCTGGAAGCCGCTGAGCAGGCTGTCCGCCGACTGGCCCAGAGTACCGGCATGGGGCGCTATGGCCTCAATGGCCTTGTCGCCTTCGGCATACGCCTGCTCCCAGGCCGCGTCGTCTTTGTAAATATGCGTAAAGTCCCAGGTGAATTTGGGGTCCATTTCGCTGCGTTTGCGCATGGTATCGATCTCCTTAGCGATATTTCTATCCAATATTATACCATCTTTCCCCAAAAATGTAAACGTGCTAAGTATCGGC
>CACXHB010000062.1 GCA_902767315.1 uncultured Eubacteriales bacterium | reverse complement strand
GTTTTGTGAGAAATTCCCGCGGACACAAATACATGTGTCCGTATTCTGTGGACAAAAAGGGAGCGTGTATGTTATAATTCAGGTATCATTTGGCAACAGAATATCCGGCGGAATTTCAACGGAGCAGGGGAGGAAAACTTGTGAAAGCGAAGAAATTGAAGCAGGCAAAAATTGCAATCGTCGCAGGCATCGTGGCCTTGGCAATTTGTGTAGTGTGCTATTGCGGCATTTTATACGCGAAGTATGAGATCAACAAGGATTCTGTTTATAAGATGACCATCAGCCAGCTGAAGGCAGTGGCGGACCTGCTCTACGATTATGCGAAGGAATATGGCTTTTCTGAGGCAATGTCAGAAGAGAACGGAACGCAGCTGCTGCTTTTGTGCATTGCCCTGAAAATACGCATTCCGACCCTGATCATCGGTCTGGCGCTGCTGGGCATCGGGGCGTTTCTGAGGCTGCAGGCGAATACTTTGCCCGGCGGAAGCACCTATTCCCCGGTGACCCCCAGCGCCAATTCGGCAACCACCCGGTGCCCCCATTGCGGAAAGGTCTTTGCTGGGAAAGCGGGCTTTTGCCCCAGCTGCGGTAAGGAGATTGCCGCAAAAGCGCCGGCTGCCCCCGCTGCGCCCCAGCAGGTTCCGGAGGAAAGCAAGCCCGTGACGGCCCCTTCCGCCGGCGAGGCGACGGAAAATCGCCGGGGCGTGACCTGCCCCCAGTGCGGCAAGGTGTACCCCACCTGGCAAAACTTCTGCACCTCCTGCGGCAGCGACCTGCCCAAGGAATCGTCGGCCCAGCCGGCTGCGCCTGCGCCGGCTCAGCCTGAGTTCACCTTCTGCCCGGATTGCGGCAGGAAAAATCCCGCGGGCGCGAAGTTCTGCGCCGGGTGCGGGCGGCAGCTGTAACGGAAAAATCGGGAAATTGCGTCCTCCGGGCCCGGGCCCGGGGGATTTCCTTTGCCAGGAAATGAAAAATGCATTTTGTAAAAAACATGGCAGGAATTTGAAAGAGGCGGAGCGAATTGTAAAGGGAAACCCCATGGGATGTGGGAAAAAAGGCAAAAAGGGCCCGGGAAAAGACCGGGTCGGACGGAGGAGAAGACATGAACAACCGACAGCGCGTGGACGCCATACTGCACGGCCGCAGCTATGACCGGATGCCCGTGGTGGCCTTTGGCTACTGGGTGGAAACGCTGGACAAGTGGGCCGCGGAAGGCCATATCACCCAGGAAGACGCTCAGGGTTATCGCCGGCAGGGGGACGGCGGCGAAGCGGATCGCCGCGTGATGGATCTTTTAGGCTTCGATTTCAACTGGAATTCCTGCCCCGGAGCCAATACCGGCCTGTATCCGCCCTTTGAAACCCAAGTGCTGGAGCAGTGCGCCGACGGTGCGAAGATCATCCGCAATTCCGACGGCCTGATCGTCCGGGTGAACGACAATATCGTCAGCATCCCCGCGGAAATCGGCACCTCCCTGAAGGACCGGGAGGCCTGGGAGAGCATGTATCTGCCCAAGCTGCAGTTCTGCCAGGAGCGGGTGAACGACGCCATGTTCCGCCGGCTGAAGGAGCAGGACGACCAGCGGGATCTGCCCATGGGCCTGCATCTGGGCAGCCTGTACGGCAACATCCGCAATATGCTGGGCGTGGAAGAGCTTTCCTATCTGGCGGTGGACGACGAGGATCTCTACGTGGAGATCATCGACACCGAGGCGGAATTGTGCTATCAGGCGGCCAAGCGGGTACTGGAATACGGCATCAGGTTTGAATACGCCCATTTCTGGGAGGACATCTGCTTCAAAAACGGCCCGCTGGTGCGGCCGCAGGTGTTCGACGAACTGGTGGGCAAGCATTACCATCGCATTACCGACCTGGTGCGTCAGCATGGCATCGACATCGTCTCCGTGGACTGCGACGGCTGCATCGACCTGTTGGTGCCCATCTGGCTGAAGAACGGCGTGAACACCATGTTCCCCATTGAAGTGGGCACCTGGAACGCTTCCATCCGCAAGTGGCGGGAGCAGTACGGGCCTTCCCTGCGGGGCGTGGGCGGCATGGACAAGCGCGTGTTTGCCCAGGACAAGGCCGCCGTGGACGCGGAAATCCAGCGGCTCAAGTCCCTGGTGGCCCTGGGCGGCTACATTCCCTGCCCGGATCACCGCATCGCGCCGGACGCCAAGTTCGAACTGGTGCAGTATTACTGCCAGCAGTTCCGGGAGATCATCGGTTAATGAAAAAACATGCTTCGCTTCGGTTTTCGGGCCGAAGCGGGGCTTTTTTTGCGCCCTTTTGCGGAACGGTTGCAATCTTCCGGAGGGTGAATTATAATGGAAGGCGGAATCAACAGAATTGAATGAAGAGAGGAAACGCATGCGCTGCGAAACTGTTTTTTTTGAAACCTATCACAAGGCCCCGGACGACGTGGCCTTCTGCCCCTATCGGGTGTGCCCCATCGGCGCGCACATCGACCATCAATTTGGCAAAATTACCGGCTTTGCCATCGACAAGGGCATTCACATGGCCTATCACGTGAAGCAGAACGGCGTGGTGGAATTGTCGTCGCTGAATTTCGAAAAGCGGGCCCAGTGGCACGTAAGCGACGTGCCGGACCGGCAGGCGGACTGGGCGGATTATCTGCGGGGAGCCACCCGGGCGCTGGGGGAACGCTATCCCCTGCGCAAGGGACTGGCGGGGGTCATCGAGGGCACGCTGCCCATCGGGGGGCTGTCCTCCTCCGCGGCGGTGATTCTGGTGTTTTTGCAGGCGCTGTGCGCGGTAAACGGGCTGGAGCTTTCCGCGGTGGAGCTCATCGACGTGGCTCAGCAGGCGGAAACCGATTACGTGGGGGTCTCCGTGGGGCGGCTGGATCAGAGCTGCGAAATTTATGGCAGGAAGGACTGCCTTTTGTATCTGGACACCCGCAGCGGCGAATTTCAGCGGATTCCCGCTCCGGAAAATATGCCGCCCTGGGAAATCGCGGTGTTTTTCTCCGGGGTGGAGCGCACGCTGGTGGGCAGCAAGTTCAACATGCGGGTGGATGAATTGAAATCCGCCGCCTACGCCCTGAAGGGATACGCCCTGGACGACGGCCGGGAGGGAGAGCTGGAGGTTCCCTACGGCCGGTTTCAGGATACCCGGCTGCGGGACGTGCCCCGGCAGATTTTTGAGGATTACCAGCACCGGCTGCCCACGGCCTGGCGCCGCCGGGCGGAGCATTATTACACGGAAATGGCCCGGGTGGAAGCCGGAGCGGCGGCCTGGAAGAAAGGGGACATCCGCGCCTTCGGCCGGCTCAGCACCGAAAGCGGCTGGAGCAGCATCGAAAATTACGAAACCGGTTCGCCGGAACTGAGGGCCCTCCACGAGGCCATTGCGGCCGCGGACGGGGTGTACGGCGGGCGCTTTTCCGGGGCGGGATTCAAGGGCTGCTGCATGGCGCTGATTGATCCCGGAAAGGAAGAGGAAATTCGCCGGACGGTGACTCGGGCGTACACCCGGGCGTTCCCGGCCCTGGCGGAGAAATTCTCCGTGCATTTCTGCCGCAGCGCCGACGGCGTAAGGGGGAATGGGGCATGATCTGCATGATTCTGGCCGCGGGCTACGCCACGCGGCTTTATCCCCTGACGGAGCATTTTCCCAAGCCGCTATTGCAGGTGGGCGGAAAGACCATTCTGGACTGGCTGACGGAGGATCTGGAAAGCACGGGAGAGGTGCGCGAATATGTGGTGGTCACCAACCACCGGTTCGCGGAGCATTTCCGGCAATGGGCGGCGGAAAAGCCCTTTGCCGTCACGGTGCTGGACGACGGCTCCACCTGCGACGCAAACCGCCTGGGGGCGGTGCGGGATATTCAGTTCGCCCTGGAGCAGCGGGGCATTGGGGAAGAGACGCTGGTGGCGGCGGGGGATAATCTGCTGGATTTTTCTCTGGGCCGGTTTGTAGAATACGCCCGGGCCCACGGCGCCCCCTGCGTCATGCGCACCTGGCAGGCGGATCTGGAAAAATTGAAGAAAACCGGCGTGGCCCGGGTGGACGAGGACGGGCGCGTGGTGCACATGGAGGAAAAGCCGCCCCATCCGGCGGATCATTGGTGCCTGCCGCCGTTCTATTATTATCCGCCTCAGGCCCTGGCGCTGATTCCCCGGGCGATTGCGGAAGGATGTCCCGTGGATGCTCCCGGAAGCCTGGTGGCCTGGATGTGCCAGCGCACGCCGGTGTACGCCATGGAAATGCCCGGCCGGCGTTATGACGTGGGCACCCTGGAGACCTATCGGCAGGTGCAAAATACCTATCGGGGCATTGTGAAATAGATTCGGCGCAAACAAAATTCGCATTTTATAAACGGCGCTCTTTCGATGAAGCCGCATCGAGAGAGCGCCGTTTTTTGTCTGATTATCTCTTATGCAAAGCGTCTGCCAGCCGCCGGGCGATCTCAGCCATGCCCGCGTCCGAGGGATGCATGGCCACGCCGGCGTGGGCGAACTGCCCCAGAGCCATCATTTCGTCCCGGTCCCCCAGATCGTTTACGTCGATCAGCGTCGCCCCCGCCTCCGCCGCAGCTTGAGCGATGGCCGCGTCCTTCCGGGGATTTTTCCAGAAGAGATTGGTGGCGATGACCCGGGCGCGATTTTCGGGATTGAAAAAATGCAGCATCCGGGCGTAATGCAGGGCAAAATCGTGGGAATCCAGGGTTTCCTCCGGGGTGTTGGCCCCCAGAATCACGCTGAAGATCACCTCCGGCTGCCAATCCCGCAGGCACTGAAAATCATCCAATACCTGCCGATCCAGCCAGAAGGCCCGTTCCCAGTCCGCCAATTGGCCGATGCGCCAGGAAAGGCCGGGATTTTCCGCCCGCAGCATCCGGACGGTCTGGTGCACATAATCCTTTTCCGGTTCGCTGGCGGCCATGCCCCAGTCCCCGGTCCAGCCGATGTCCGCCTTGGGGCCGTGCAGGGTGATGGAATTGCCCAGAAACAGAATCCGCGGGGAGGACTTTCCTTCGCCGCGAATCCGGGCGTCCTGGGAAAGCTGGTCCTGAGCGGGTACGGTGTTGTCGCGTTCGTTTGCCATGAAAAACGCTCCTTTCAGTAAACCTCCATGGCGGCCCGCACCGCCTGCAGCCGGGGATCGTCCGAGGGGATGAGATGCTGATCCATATTGCCCTGCATCACAATCTGCGGCCGCACCCGGCGCATGTCGGGCACGGGAGCCTCGTTGGTAATCAGATAATGGGCCAGGGTTTTCACCGTTTCATAGGACTGGGTGTACTGGGATTGCACGATGGTGGCCCGCACCAGCCGCCGGCGGATATACTGGCGCATTTCGGGGTACAGGTCGCTGGCCACCACGCAGAATTTTTCCGGATGCTCCTCTTCGCACAGGCGCTGGAGCACCCGGCGGGAATTGGCGGAGCCCACGAAGACGCCCCGGGTCTCCGGCTGATTGCGGAGCATGGCGTCGGCGGTGTAATAGGCCATGTGGGTGTCGTCCTGGTTTTCATAGATGGCCGAAAGATCCAGCGGATATTTCTCCAGGGCTTCCCGGAAGCCCCGAATGCCTTCGGCGTGAATGGGCGATTCCTTCAGGGTGGTAAAGATGCACACCTTGCCGTGATCTCCCAGCGCGTTCCAGAGAATTTCCGCCGCCAGAGCCCCGGCGGTGTAGGTGTCCGAATGATAGGAAAAGACGTTTTCCCCCTGCACCAGCCGGCCGCCGATGAGCTGAGCCAGGGCGACGTTGTTCCGCCGCAGTTGTTCCGTCAGCAGATCCCGCTGCCGGGGATTGCCCGGAAAGGGGAAATTCACCAGCCCGTTGACGCCGGAATCCAGAATGTTTGTGAGACATTCCATGTAATGATCGGAAAATTCCAGACTGTACACCGAGGGCATGTCCGGCATATAGATCAGCCGAATCTTCACCCGATAATCCGCCAGCTCCTGCCCCGCGTCGTAAGCGCCCCGGAAGATTTCCAGGCCGAATTCTTCCAATTGCTGGCCGGAATAAAGCACGCCGATGGTGATATCGGAAGCGGAAAGCCGCCGGGCCAGCTGGCTGGGGCGGTAATTCAGCTGCGCGGCCACGTCCAGAATCCGCTGCCGGGTGTCCGGGCGAATGCCGCCTTTTCCGGAAAGGGCGCGGCTGACGGTGGCGGTGGAAACCCCCGCCATTTCGGCGATGGTATAAATCGAGGGCTTTTCCATGAAACGGAATGCCTCCTTTCAGAAAAAATGCGTCTTTTCTTTACAGGGACTGGCCGTCCAGATCCCGCATGATGCCCCGGGAAAGCAGCAGCGCCCCGTATTGCACGGCGGTAATCAGAAACAGCGCCAGGGCGGAACCGGCGGGGGTGGCGGGCAGCAGCATGGTGAGCAAAATGCCCAGTACCCGGCCACCGGCGCAGAAATATTCCCGCACGGCGTGGGTCTCTGGCCGGCACACGTCCAATTCCGGCAGCTTTTCCAGCACCGTCCAGTAGGCGTTCAGGAAGGGCGTGCTGTAAAAGGCCGTGGCAAAGGCGCTGATGCAGCCGTAGAGAATGATGGTCACCGGCGTCATCCGCAGAAGCAGCGCCGTGGCGGCCATCAGGGCCAGAATGCCCATCTGCGCCGAACGATACCGGTTGTTCACTCGCACCACCCGGGCGTACAGGGCGAAGGCCAGAATGCCGGAAAGGGCGCTGAGGAAGGTGTTGAGCCCCACCAGGGATTCGCTGCTCACCAGAGAATACAGCAGCACGTTCAGCAAAAACGCCGTTACCCCCAGCCGCATGCCGTCGATGAGGGCCACCAGCATGCTGCTTCGGGCGTAGCGATTGCCCAGCAGGATCTTCGCCGCGTGCAGGTAATAAATTTTCCGTCCGGCGCTGACAGTGGTCAATTTCGGCAGCCGGAAGGACGCGGCCAGCGCCCCCAGGGAGACCGCCAGCGCGAACAGGAACAGAATTCGATACCCCGGATAGCCCGGCCGCAGGGAAAACAGCACGCTGCTGCCCATGGAGACTCCCAGGGACAGCAGGTTCGCCACCAGCGAGGCGATGCCGGAGGCCCGGTCCCGGTTTTCATTGGTGGTATAGGCCACATACTGGCAGGCGTAGGTGGTGTAATAAAATCCGTTGGCGATGGACTGGGCCGCGGAGACCAGATAAATATGCTCCGCCGCGGATTCAATGGCCACAAACAGATACAGATTCGTCAGGCACATCAGCCCCAGCCCCACCTGTTGGGAGAAGATGGCGGAAAATTTCCGCACCAGCACCAGCGCCCCGATCATGGAAAAGGGCTGACAGGCCGCCAGGATGATGTTGAAAATTTTCACATTTTCGGCGCTGCCCGTGGCGTGCAGAAGAAAGGTGCTCAAAAACGTGGAATGCACGGTGGTGACCGCCACATAGCAGGAAATCATCACCAGAAAGGGGAGAAATCCCGGGCTCAGCCGGGGCTGCGCGTGTTTCAAGGGGGTGCCCTCCAGCGTTGAAAGAATTGCAACCTGATTTCGTAAACGGTTACATTTTTCGAGCGTTTCGATACGCCATATTATACCGCCAACCCGGGAAAAAGTCAAGAAAACCCGGGACAAATCCGGCGAAATTCCGGCAAAATGGGATTGACAAGGGGGCTTTCTGGGGGTATAATGGCGGCGTAAGCATGAAACCGGTTAGATTTTAACACAAAAATTGAACGCGAAAATTCAGAACAACAATGAAACCGATTACGAAAATCGCATGTCAAGCCGGCCGCGGCCGGACCGGCTTTACATAAGAGACACATTCTTTTTAGGAGGTATCCCATGAAGAGATTGCTCGCCCTGCTGCTGGCGTCCGTCCTGGCGCTGTCGCTTTTGCCCGCCGCCCTGGCGGAGGAGGCTTCCTATTCGGAAGCGCCCATGCTGACCGAACTGGTGGAACAGGGCGTTCTTCCCCCGGTGGAGGAACGGCTGCCCCTGCATCCTGAGATCTACAACGACGCTCCCGCCAGCTACGTAACCCCCCAGGAGGGAAATTACGGCGGAACCATGAAGCTGATGAGCAGCCAGGTTTCCTGGTGCGCGGATCTGTTTATCATGATGTACGAATCCATGGTGACCATGGACTGGGACACCAGCGAAGTCTACGGCAACGTGGTCGTTCCCTCCGCCAACGAGGACGGCACGGAATTCACCTTCCAATTGCTGGAGGGCATGCGCTGGTCCGACGGCGAGCCCGTGACCATGGAAGACGTGCTGTTTACCTGGAACGATTTTGTCAATAACGAAGAGCTGACCCCCGCGGTTTCTTCCTGGCTGCACAGCGGCGGCGATTCCTCCGCGGATCTGATGCAGCTTCAGCAGGTGGACGACTGGACTTACACCATGACCTCCTCCAAGCCCTACGGCGGCTTCCTGGTGAACCTGGGCGCCAACTGCTGGCCGGTTTACAGCGCGCTGATCAAGCCCGCCCATTACCTGAAGCCCTTCCACAAGGCCTATGCCGAGGAATGCCACGGCTCTCTGGAAGCGTATTACGATTTCATCCGTCCCGTGGCGGAGAAGCTGGGCTACGACGACCCCGCCGCCGAGGGCGTTTGGGTGTTTGTGTTCAACGCCATCGACGTGGGCCAGTGGGAACTGTGCGATCCTCAGAGCACCCTTACCGCCGAGGTCTATCCCGAGGTGGTCAGCACCAATTTCCCCATGCTGAACCCCTGGATTATGGAAAGCGGTTCCAATCAGCAGACGGTGTTCGTGCGCAATCCCTACTATTGGAAGGTGGACCAGTGGGGCAATCAGCTGCCTTATCTGGATCGGGTCACCTGCTCCTTCCTGGAGGACGCCGAGCTTCTGAACATGAACGTCATCGCCGGCAATATCGACATGACGTATTCCTCCGTAGACACCATCACCGTTTACCGGGAAATGGCGCCGGATACCGTGGCCAATTACCTGACCAAGTTCACCGGCTATCCCTGCATCTTCTATTTCAATTATAATTACGACGAGGATCCCTCCTTCGTGGAGGCCATGCAGTATCCCGAATTCCGCAAGGCCCTGGGCTATGCCATCGACTGCGACGAAATCAACGACGCCATCTACGCCGGACTGGGCGAACCCTCCCGGCAGGAATACATGGCCACCTACGATCCGGAAAAGGCCAGGGCCATGCTGGATGAACTGGGCTTTGTGGACGCGGACGGCGACGGCTGGCGGGAAACCCCCGAAGGGCTGCCCATCGCCTGGAACATCTATCCCCAGGAAGCCGGCGGCATGGTAAAGCCCGCCGAGCTGATTCGCGAAAACTTCGCGGACGTGGGCATTCAGGTGTTCATCCAGGTGACGGAGGCTTCCTACTGGATGACCCTCATCGAAAGCAACCAGGCGCCCATGGTAATGTCCTCTTCTCCCGAAGCGGGCGAATGGCGCTTCCAGACCTGGGATACCTACCGGCTGGGCTCCCTGTGGAAGTCCTGGTGGGAAACCCGCAATCAGGAAACCCCCAAGGGCCAGGAGCCCCCGGAGGAGATCCAGCGGTATTTCACCCTCATCGAGCAGACCATGGAAAAGCTTCCCTCGGAAGTGGTTTCCACCGTGCTGCCGGAATTGATCGGTCTGGTGGATGAGAACGCCTGGTATCTCATCGCCCTGGACAGCTGCGCCACGGGCTTCACCGTCAACGCCAATTACGGCAACGTTTCCGAAAACGACCCCAACAGCCAGTTCCGCGAGACCTACGGCGAATTCTATTTCGATCGCTCCGCCGCGGAATAACGGAATCCCCGCGCCCGGATTCGGCGGGAGCTTTCCCGCCGGATCGGGCCTTTCAGCGTTTTTTTGAAGGGAGAAACATCCATGCTTCGAATTCATCAGCCCCCTGCCGGGGAAGGCTGCGACGCGTTTTTTCAGGTAACCATCGCCGGGGAACGGGCATATCCCTGGTTTTGCCGGGTTTCCGCCATGCCCTATAACACCCCCTGGCCCGGCCGTCAGCGCCCCCTGGACCAGACGGAGGAGGCCTCCTTTCTCAGCTTTGAAATGGACGCGCCGGTGGAAATGACGCTGCTGGCCAGCCGGGATTTCTCGGAATGCACGGTGCGCCCCCTCTCCCGGGGGATTCAGCCCCGGGTGCAGGGCCGGGAAATTCGCCTGGAAATCGCCCAGTGCGGCCATTACACGGTAGAACTGGACGGCTGGCACCACGCGCTGCATATTTTCGCCAATCCCCTCACGGATTTCGGCGTGGACAAATCGGCGGCCAACGTGCGCTATCTGGCCCCCGGCGTACACGAAGGCGATTTGGAGCTGCGGGACGGGGAAACCCTTTTCCTGGAAGGCGGCGCGGTGCTGTACGGTTCGGTGACGGCCATTCATAAAAAGAACGTGCGCATTGTGGGCTACGGCGTGATCGACGGCAGCCGCGAGGTGCGCACGGACGAAACGCCCCTGCTCCCCTGGAATCTGGAGGGCACGGAAGATCTGCGGGACGAGGCGACGCTGCGCCGGCATCTTTCGGAAAAGCGGGTGCTGAAGGGCTGCGTCCGGTTGTATTCCTGCGAAAACTGCCAGGTGGCCGGGGTGATCACCCGGGACAGCGCCACCTTCTCCATGATCTTTGCCGATTGCGCCCGCATCGATTGCGAATGGGCCAAAACCATCGGCATGTGGCGCTATAACAGCGACGGCATCGACCTTTTCAACAGCCACCATGTGCGCGTGGCCAACTGCTTTTTGCGGGATTTTGACGATTGCGTGGTTTTGAAGGCCATCAAGGGTTGGGACGCGGCCAACGTGCACCATGTAACCGTCACCGGCTGCACCGTCTGGTGCGATTGGGCTCGCTGCCTGGAGGTGGGCGAGGAGACCTGTGCCGACGAATATTACGACATCCTCTGGGAGGATTGCGACCTGATTCACGGCTCGTTCATATTCCTGGAAATTCGGGATGGGGATCGGGCGTGGGTGCACGACATGCTGGTGCGGAACATCCGCTGCGAATGCAGCCCCTACGACCTGCCCCCGGTGTTCCAGTCTGATATGGCCGCTCCCTATCCCGGCTTTGGCAAAAGCTATCAGCCGGAGCTGATCGTCTCCCACATACAGGACGGCCCCTGGTCCAACGACCACATTCTGGGCAAGGTCACCGACGTGCGCTTCGAGAATATTTTCGTTTCCTGCTCGGCGGACGCCCCCATGCCCCGCAGCCGGCTTACCGGCGCGGCGGAGGGCCACGGCACCAGCCGCCTGACCATCGACGGCGTGTTCCGCAACGGCACGCGCCTGCGCCCCCGGGAAATTCCCCTGGAAAAATCGGAATTTGACCACGACATTCAGGTAAAATAAAATCAATCCCCAAATTGCTCCGCAGGCCCGTTCCTGCGGAGTTTTGTCTATATAATAGGAAGAAACGCATGATTCCGTTGGATCATATATATAATATTGCATATTAAATGGCACGGTGCTTTACATTATATCAATGAATCGTTCACATATTCCTGTTGAAAATGGCATATTTTTGACGAAAACGGGTTGACAAGGGTGGAAGGTTGTTTTATAATAAAGGCAAGCAGAAAATTGATAGTCGAAATTGCGTCCGTTGTGGAGCGCACGTGTTTCGCAACCCCGCATATCGGCAGAAAAACCGTCGGTGGGCTGTGTTTGTCCTACCGAAAACGCGTCTATTTTGGCGTGCGGCAGCATATCTACGTGCGGAGAATCCGCATTTCCCGAAAATACCGAATTCCGGCGGGAATCGACCGGAAGCCTTGCAGAAATCGAAGGGTGGGTTTGAAGATGAAAAAAAGGTTGATGGCACTGGTGCTTTGCCTGACCGTGATGATGACGATGTTCGCGCCCCTGGCCAACGCGACGGAGGAGGATCTGCTTTCCACACCCACCCCCACGCCCGCGCCTGCGGCCGCCACCGTCGAACCCCAGGCGGAGTCTGCCCATGAATCCGCCGCGCCCACCGCAGCGCACACGGAGCAGCCCTCCGCCCATCCGGCCGAGACCGTCGGCCAGGAAGTCACCGCCGCGCCTGCGGAAACCGCCGCTTCCCCCGTGGAAGAGGACGTCTCCGGCATGATCGCGGTCACCGCCGGCTCCGACGTGAACCTGCGCACCGCCCCCGGCAGGGACAGCGAATCCCTGGGCAAAATCGCCCAGTCCGGCACGGTGGTCAAGCCCCTGAAGAAGGTCACCCTGCCCGGCGGCGAAGTGTGGTACGCCGTGGAATACGAAGGCTGCACCGGTTACATCTTCGGCGACCTGCTGACCCTTTCCGCCGCCCCCGCCGCAGCGGAGACTCCCGCCGCCGCCGCAACCCCGGAAACCCAGGAAACCCCGGAAACCCCCGCGCCGGTAATCACCGAGCCCGACGCGGTCTATACCTACGAATTTTCCAACACCACCTCTGAAGTGATCTATGGCTACGAAGCCACCGCCACCCTGGGCCAGAGCGTCTCCGTGCCCCGGAACGGCCGCGTGGTGCTGTCCGGCCCCGCGGGCCAGTGGCAGATTCTGGTGGGCGGCGTGTGGGCCGATCTGGCCGGCGCCGATTCCGGCGTGGCCCTCACCTATGCGCTTCTGAAAAACGCCGGCTCCTCCACCCGCATCCGCTGCCTGGACGCCGCCGGCAATTCCCAGGGCGAAAGCGCCGTCACCCTCACCGATGCGGTGTCCGTGGCCGCCCCCGCCCAGGAGCCCGTCCTGAAGAAGACCCCCCTCCGCGCCGCCGCCCCCGCCGCCGTCGCCGCCGACTTGAACGCCGGTGAAGGCGAGCAGGACACCTATAATATCGTAATTAACTACGTCTTTGAAAACAACGAAACGGCTGCCAATTCCTGGACGGCCACGATTGCAAAAGGCACTTCCATTTCCAGAACGATTGAAAGCCCCGCTGTGACGGGTTATACGCCCGACAAGGAAAAAGTCGAGCTGAACGTTGAGAACATTAGCGCCGACCAGACGATTACCGTTACATATAGTCCTGCTGAAGTGAGTTTCACCATTGTTCATTATCAGCAGAATGTAGCGAATGACGGCTACACTGAAAAAGAGCGCGAAACCGAGACTGGACTTACGAAGACGGAAGTTGGAGCGAATCGGGCGAAGAACTACGATGGCTTCACCGCGCTGCTTTATGACACCACGACCAAGATCGCGGCCGATGGCAGTACCGTGGTGGAAATCTATTACGATCGAAACTACTATCTGCTGACACTGAATCTGGACGGCGGTTATGGCGCTGACCCTGTGTACGCCCGGTATGGCGCGTCGATTTCTGTGGCTAATCCTCAGAAGCCGGGCTATACCTTTGGCGGCTGGAATCCTGCTATTCCTACAACCATGCCGGCAGAGAATAAGACCTGCACGGCCCAGTGGAATCCGGGCGGTGTGACTTATACCGTTCAGTATTGGCAGGAAAATGCAAATGACACCGACTACAGCTACTTCGAACGCGTGGAGAAACAGGCGCAAGCTGGCTCTAAGGTCAGTGGGTCTGGTGATAAAACCTATGCAGGTTTTACCTTTGACCATGCGGATGCGAACGTCGTAGTTAAGGGCGATGGCTCTACGGTTGTGAACGTTTACTATAAGCGAAATGTTTACGAGGTGAAGTTCTATAATAGTAAAGGTACTAAAGAGGACACGAGTAAACGTATTACTGCCAAGTATGGTGCTTTTATTGGTGATGGGTGGCCGGGAAATGGCTGGTACGTTAACAAAAACGATGATAGTACTGCTCAGTCATACCTTGCTATTATGCCGCTGGGCGGAAAGAATTTCTACGGGCAGCAAACGGGAAACTATACTGCGACCGCTACATACTATGTAGAGGTATTGCCCGGAGAAAATGGAACAACCACGGTTGGCGGTACGTCCTACAAAGTCCAGCATAGAGATAGTGCCAAATGCGGCTACTATGGATTAAGCGTAACCGATGAAGAACGCTACGACATAGAGGGATTTACCGTTAATGCTGCGGTGAGTGCAAAAAATGGCGACACTTATAATGGAGCAAAGTTCTATTACACTCGAAATCAGTATGAGCTGGTATTCGATGACAAGTATGGAACGACGGTTTCCGAGAAGCTTCCGTTTGAGCAAGTGCTGTCCGAATCGGTAAACTACAAAAACAGCTATCAGCCTGGGCTTCCTGGCACCTTGGAGAAAGACGCTTACAAATTCGACGGATGGTATTCCGACCCGGGTTGTACTAAGCCGGTTGACTGGACAGAAAAAATGCCTGCTGCCAAGGTTGTGGTTTATGCCAAGTGGATACCGGTAAAGCACACGGTTAAGACTTTCCTGACCAAGGACGCAATGTCGGGTGAACCGATCCACACTTGGACGGTGGATCACCGCGACCTCATTGAAAAGCCTCAAAGCCCTGAGAATGGCAGCTACGAGTTCGTTGGCTGGTTCTACGAGGAGGACGGCGTTGAGAAGGCCTTCGATTTCTCCATGCCCATTACCAAAGACCTGAATCTGTATGCCAAGTGGTCTTACAACACGTCGGTGGAATACACCATCAAGTACGCTGTCAAAAACGCGGATGATACTCTTACGTATATCGCGGAAGAGACCAAGGGCAGTGCATTGGCAGGTACCACCAAGACCTTTGACGCAAAGACGGGAACGGCGTTGTATGCAGGCTATCAGTCCGGCTACTTCCCCGAAGTTAGCAGCCATTCTCTGGTGATGGACATCAATGGCAATAATGAATACACGTTCATTTATGTACAGAAGGAGAAGGTTCCCTACACCGTCAAGTATCTGGAGAAGGATACGAACAAAGTCCTTCATGAAGAGAAGAATGCCGAGACCTCGGATGCAGTCATCACGGAGAAGTTCGAACAGATCACGGGCTACGCTCCGGACGCGTATCAGAAGCGGTTGGTGCTGTCCGCCGAAGGAAACGAGATTATCTTCTGGTATACCAAGGACACTGAGCACGCGCCTGTGCAGATCATCCACTGGGTGCAGAACATTGAGGGCGCAGGTTACACCGAGTATCAGTCCTCCACGGATTTGAACGGCGTAATTAACGACCAATACAGCGAGACCAATCTGACGATTCCGGGATTCGAGTATGTGAAGGGTACTGCCGTAGCGGGCGATAATACTCAGGAATTCAACGCACCGGCCACGCCCAGTGCAGTTTTGACGGACAAAGGTCTTGTGCTGAATCTGTACTACAACCGCATTGAGTATCCTTACGAATTCCGGTTCGTGAGCCGGAGTACCGGTGAAGAGCTTGCTGCTTCTGTAGAGGGCAACGCTCGGTATCAGGCGCAGGTAACGCAGAATGCGAAAGACATTCCGGGCTACACGCTGGTCAGTGCTGAGCAGCAGGCCATCAACATCGCCATCGAAGACCCGGCGAATGTGGCTGCGAAGAACGTCAAGACCTTCTACTATGTAGAGCAGGCGGTGAACATCAGCTATGTTGCCGTGCAGCCCACGGACGTAACCGGAAACACCGTGAATCCCACGTTGGAGACGCTGGGTGCGGTAACCGGCAATGCGCAGGGTTCCACCGCCACGGCCGCCGCAGGATGCGTGTTTGTGGGCTGGTATAAAGACGCTACCTGCCTGCAGCCGGTGGATGAAGCCTGGGTGCGCGGGAACAAGATCACTCCCGCCAAGACCATGAATTATGGTCAGGACGAAAACCAACAGGTCGTTCTCGGCTATGAACAGGCCACCTACTACGCCCTGTTCCGCCAGACCAAGGTTACGGTGAAGAAGGAAGTCACCGGTAACCTGGGCGATCAGAGTAAGGACTTCACCTTCCAGTGGAAGATTCTGAACGCCGACGGCAGCGTTAACCAGGAATCTGAGACCTTCACGCTGAAGCATGGAGCGCAGAAAGAAATTCTGGGAATTCCCGAAGGTGCCACATTGGTCATTCAGGAAACCAACGCCGACGGTTATACGGTCACGGCGAAGCATGGTTCCGATATTGTTTCGGTGGTGAGCAACAGCGTAACGGTAAATGTGACAGATGGCAGCATGATCACCTTCACCAACAACAAGGAAACCGTGCCGGATACGGGCGTGCTGCTGGATTCGCTGCCGTATGTGGTGATTCTGGCGGTGGTGGTGCTGGGCGCGGCGCTGGTGATTGTGCGCCGGCGGAAGCACCGGGATGACGACTGAGGAGGCGGCGCATGAGCAGAAGACAGGCCGCTTCCCCCGGCCCGGCCCGGAGCACGCCTCCGGAGGAGGGGCTCAGCCGCGAGCAGCAGAAGATCGCCCGCTGGCTGAAGAAGCTGAAGTTCCACAAGGGAATCTTCGGCGGCGTCCGCGAAACCGAAGTGTGGAAGCGGATGAATGAATTGAATTCCTTATACGAGGAAGCTCTGGCAGCAGAGCGGGCTCGCTGCGACGCGCTGATTCAGGAAGCAAGGGAATCCGCCGCCGCTGGGAAGACAGGAGAAGCCGTCTCCCGGAAGGGGGCTGATGATGAGTAAAGAGCGGAAACCCCAGTCTCTTTCGGACGTCATCAACGCCCGCCGGAACGCGGCGAGCACAAGGGACGGGTATCGGAGTCTGCTGGCACGGGTGGTGCTGCTGGCCGCGGCAGGTTATGTGCTGCTCACCCAAGTGTTTCTGATTACCCAAATGCGGGGGCAGAGCATGTTTCCCGCAATGAAGGACGGGGATTTGATCATCGGCTATCGTCTGCAGGGGGAGTACGCCAAGGGCGACGTGATCGCGTACACCGCCGGGGGTGAAACCCGGGTGGGGCGCATCGCGGCCCGGGAAGGCGACAACCTGAGCATGGACGAAAGCGGCGTGCTGTATGTCAACGGCACGGTCCAGGGCGGAGAGATCATTTATCCCACTTATCCCCGCGACGGCGCGGAATACCCCCAGAGGGTGCCGGAAGGCTGCGTGTACGTGTTGGGCGATTATCGCACCACCGCTCAGGACAGCCGGGATTTCGGCCCCATCCCACTGAAGGACGTGCAGGGCAAGGTGATTACCATCCTGCGCAGAAGGGGCCTGTGAATCCGGGCCCGGGGCGGTGGCCCCAAAATCCCAGGGAATAACGGCGCCGGGCAGCACCGGGCCGGTTCCATAGAACAACGAATTCAATTTTTAGGAGGATGAACCCATGAAGAAGATTTTGGCAATGCTGCTGGCAGTCATGATGCTGCTGAGCGTGGCCTCCGTCGCGATGGCTGAGCCTACTGACGCTCCTGCTACTCCTGATTATACCGATCAGCAGACTGTTACCATCACTAAGATCTATGAACGGACGAATGCTGGTACGAAGTCTCCTGCTGAAGAGTTCAAGTTCACCATTGAGCGCAAGGATGTTTCGGATGCGGCTGAGGGCATAACGGCTGCGAATATGCCCCTGCCCACCATTGGCTCTACCTCCTACGTTGAGGGCGAAGCTGGTGCTGAAACCAAGAGCCATCAGATTACCATTAATCTGCCTGAGTATTCTAGCGTTGGTATCTATACCTACACCATTAAAGAAACTGCTGGCAATACCGCTGGTGTTGAATATTATGGTGATGACATCCTGCTGAAGGTTACTGTCATCGAGCAGAACGGCAAAATCCGTGTGGCTGCTGTTCATACCGAGAAGAATTTCAACGGAACCGCAGCTGACAAGACGAAGAAGGATTCTTTCACCAATACCTATTCTGCTGGTAAGCTGAGTGTCACCAAGACCGTTGCTGGTAACCTGGGCGATCAGAGCAAGAAGTTCGACTTCACTGTGAAGTTCACCAAGCCTGCTAACAAGGAAGTTAAGAGCACGATTACCGCTAAGGTAGCCGGCGCTAATGTTACCGACTTCAATCCTGTGTGGGACGAGAAGGGTGAATATACTTACACCTTCAAGCTGGCTCATGATGAGACTGCTACTTTTGAAAACCTGCCCTATGGCGTGACCTACACCGTGACCGAAACTGCGGTTGATGGCTATACCACCACGCAGACTAATGAGAACGGTACCATCAATTCTGCTGAAGTGATTTCTACCTTCACCAACACCAAGACTGGCACCATCGACATGGGCGTTATGCTGGACAGCATGCCCTACGTGCTGGTGCTGGCCGTGGTGGGCGCTGCTGTGATCGCTCTGATCGCCAAGAAGCGTCGCGCGGAGGACTAATTCCTTAAGGGAAGCGGACTGCACAGCCGGATGAAGCGCATCCGGATTTCCCGGGAGGGACGGGGGCCGGGGCTCCCGCCCCTCTGCCGGGGGAAGAGGAAAGGAAACGAGATTGAGCAAATTTCTGCTGCGGGGATTGAACGGACTGGTGAGTCTGGCGGTGGGGCTGTGCCTGGCGGTGTGCGGGGCATACGCGGCCTATGCGCTGTGGGATAACCAGCAGATTTATTCCGCCGCGGAGGACGTGCAGGCGGCCATGCAGGAATTGAAGCCCAGGGTTTCCGAAGACGACGAAGAGGGCGGGCCCTCCTTTGCCGAATTGCTGGCGGTGAATCCGGACGTGCGGGCCTGGATCACCGTGGATAACACCCACATCGATTATCCCGTCCTTCAGGGGACGGACAACCTGACTTACGTAAATACGGACGTATACGGGGAATTTGCCCTGGCGGGAAGCATCTTCATGGATTCCCGCAACGACCCCGGGTTTGCCGACCTGTACACCCTGCTTTACGGGCACCACATGGAAGGCGGACGGATGTTCGGGGATCTGGATCTGTTCAAGGAAAAGAAGTTCTTCGACGAAAACCGGACGGGAACGCTGATGCTGCCCGACCGGGTGTGTAAATTGGAAATTTTCGCCTGTCTGGTGGTTTCGGCTTCGGAAGAGCGCATCTTCCAGCCCGCCGAATGGGCGCAGGACATAGACGGATTGATGGATTACGCCCGGGAGGACGCGCTTCATTACGATGAGGCGCTGGTGGCCCGGGTTCAGGCGGCGGAAGCGGAGGGCACGCCGGCCAAAGTGCTGGCCCTGAGCACCTGTTCCGCGGAATATACCGACGCGCGCACCATAGTGCTGGCCTTCATCAATGAATAAGGAACCGGCGGGAAGGATGGTTGATGGAAAGATGAAAAAATGGATGGCGAGACTGGGCGTTATGTGCCTTTGCCTGATGCTGATGTGCGGATTTGCCGCAGCGGAGCAGCGGGTGACCGCAAAGGTGCCTGTGAAGGTGGCCCTGACGGGAGATCTTTCCGGAAGAGCGGATACCTTCCTGGTACGCATTCGCGCCAACAAGGCCGACAGCCCCATGCCCGAGACGGCGGAGATTTCCGTAAAGGCCAATGATTCCGCCGAATTCCGCATGGAATACACCACGCCCGGGGTGTACGAATACACCCTGACCCAGGACGCGGGCACGGAAAAGCGCATGGTGTACGACAGCGCCAGCTACCGGGTGGTGGTGAGCGTGTTCAACGGGGAAAACGGGCTGGAGACCATCGTGGTGGCGTACAAAAACGACGGCACGGAGAAGCAGGATTCCTGCGACTTTTCCAACCGGCTGAAGCCCGAGACCACCCCCAAGCCCACCGATGCGGCGACCCCCGCGCCCACCGGCAGCACCACGCCCACCGGCGTGGAGGACAACTGGCCCAAGTATCTCATTGGCGCGGCGGTGATTCTGGCCGTGGGCATCGGCGCGTTCATCGTGCTGCGCCGCAAGGACGAAGACGCGGATGAAAGCAACAACTAAACGAAAGAAACATTGGAAAAAAAGGCTGGCGGCGCTGGTGCTGACTGTATGCATCGGCGCGGCCGCCTTTCTGTGCTATCAGGCATGGCTGGAGCTGCGAGAACGGCAGGCGGGAGAGCAATATTACGAGACGCTGGCGGACGAGCTGCGCACGGGGGAGGGAAAACAGACCCCGGCGGGGGGCGGCAATTCCGGCGGCGGGGAACAGCCGGCGCTGGACGCGGAACAGCCCCGGGTGCAGGATCGGGAGGAAGTCCGTTCCCAGATGGATTTTGAAGCGCTGTGGGAGACCTGTCCGGACGCGGTGGGCTGGATTACCATCGACGGCACGGTGATCGATTATCCCGTGGTGCAGGGGGAGGACAATTCCTTCTATCTGAAGCATCTGCCCGACGGACAGGCCAACGCCGCGGGGTCTATTATGATGGATGTATCCTGCGACGGGAAGTTTACCGATCAGGTGAACATTCTGCACGGGCACCACATGCGCAACAAGAGCATGTTCGGGGGGCTGGATTCCTACAAGAGCGAGGAATATTACCGGGCGCATCCGGTTTTGCGGCTGTACACCCCGGGGGGCGACCATGAGGTGGCGATTTTCGCGGCGTTTACCGTGAGCGGCTCCGGCTTCGGCTATCCCACGGGGTTCGCCGCGGAGGGGGAATTCGAGGATTTCGTGCGGGCGTGCCGGGATCAGTCCGCCTTCCGGACGGAGGTGGAGGTGCAGTGGGGAGACCGGCTATTGGTGCTTTCCACCTGCGCGTACAATTTCACCGGGGCGCGGTTTATCGTGGTGGGGAAAATCATGGAATGAGGGAAAAACGGGCCTTCGGCGGCTGCCGGAGGCCTTTTTGCGCCTTGAGCGGGAGCTCCTTGACGGAAATGTCCGGTTATTGTACGTTCATGATAACACGGCGGGAGGCGGTTGTGCTATAATGAAAGCATGTCAATTGGACGGAGGATGAAACATGCGCTGGGATTGCGGAATCGATTTGGGTACGGCCAATGCGCGGATGGCGCTGGCGGGAGGCGGCATTTTGCTGGACGAGCCCGCCCGGCTGGCGCTGAGCGACGGGGACGCGACCCTTTACGCCGGGGAAAACGCCTGGCGGCTGCTGGGCCGGGAACCCCGGGGACTGCGGGTGGAAAGCCCCCTGCGGGACGGCGTGCCCGAAAGCGAAATGCTGCTGACGCGGAGCTTTCAGTGGCTGTTCCGCCGGGGCGAGCTGCTTCGGCGGCGGAAAAACGCCGTGCTGGTGAGCTGTTCCCCGGCGGCGCGGCCCGCTTACCGGGAGGCGCTGATGGTTTCCGCCCTGGACGCGGGGGCGACGGATGTGGCGCTGGTGCGCTCGGACGCGGCCTGCGCTCTGGGCAGCGGCGTGGATCTTATGGGCCCCCAGGCCACGTTTCTGGTGGACGTGGGGGCGGGGAAGATGACCGCTACGCTGTTTTCCCTGGGCCGGGAGGTGGCCTTCGGCAGCCTGCCCTACGGCATGGACCGGATTAACCGGCGCATCGTGGACGCGCTGCGGACGGATTACGGGTTTTCCGTGGGCTGGCGCACGGCGGAGGAGCTGAAGCTGGCGCTGGCGTCGGTGCATCCCGGAGATCTGACCAAGGTCAAGGCCCGGGCCGCGGGGCTGGATCTGCAGACCCGGCTGCCCCGGCTGGCGGAGGTTTCCCCGGAACTCATCGCCAAGCTCTGCGCGGAACCCATGCGGGAATTGATGGATCTGTGCCGGCAGGTGCTCTCTCAGGCCCCGGAGGAGATTTCCGCCGATTTGAACGATTTGGGCGCGGTGCTCTGCGGCGGCGGCGCGCAGATCCCCGGGCTGGACAAGCTGGTGGGGGATCATCTGGGCATTCCCTGCACCATCGCCGAGGCCCCCGCCCTGTGCGGCATTAAGGGACTGGCGGCCATGTTATTGGAAACGGACCGGTATGCGCCCCTGATCTGGCAGCGCATGGCCGTGGCCCAGAAGCGCTGACCATGAAGCGGGAGATTCGATTTCAGGGGAAGAAGCTGGAATATACGCTGATTCAGGCCCCCCGGCGGGACGTGCTGATTCAGGCGCTGGAGGGGGGCCTGACCCGGGTATACGCCCCCAAACGCATGCCGCTTTCGGAAATCGACGCGCTGGAAGGCCGGCGGGCCGGGGAAATCAGGGCCATGCAGCAGGCCCTTGCGCCCGCGCCGCTGCGCAGCGGCGAATGCGTGCGGGTGGAGGGCAGGCCCCGGCGGCTGCGGCTGGAAAAGGGAACGAGAGAGAGTTTCCTTACGGAGACGGAATGGGTGCTGTTCTGCCCCGACCCGGAAAACGCCCGGCAGGTGCGGGATCGGGCGAGAAGCTTTCTGGCGGAGATGGCTCTGGTACGCATTCGGGAACGGCTGGAGGTCTACGCCCCGCGCATCGGCGTGAGCTATGGCCGGGTGACCGTGCGCAATCAGCGAACCCGGTGGGGCAGCTGTTCCGCCAAGGGGAACCTGAACTTCAACTGGCGGCTGATCCTCGCGCCGGAGAAATGCCTGGAATATGTGGTGATTCACGAATTGTGCCATCGCCGGGAATTCAACCATTCCGCAAGGTTCTGGGATCTGGTGCAGCGGCAGATGCGGGATTATCAGGTATGGAAGGATTATTTGAAGAAAAACGGCGCGGGACTGAATTTCTGAGGAGAATCGTTGGGGGAAATTTATTTCAAATGTATGAAATACCTTGACGAAACACTGCAAAAATTGTTATAATATTTGTGTATGCAAGATACGGAACGAATGGGAGGCTTACCCAAATGAACAATTCACAGTATCAGAAATACAAGCGCCGGGAGCGCAGGCTCAGGGCATCCTACCGCTGGCGCATGATCGTACTGTTCGTTATCGCGTTGATTCTGGGCCTGCTGGCGGGCTGGATCCTGAACGACAAGCTCTCCGGAGATCCTCAGGCGACGACCCAGCCGGAGGTAACCCCCACTCCCGGCCCCACCTGGTTTGACGAATTGGACCTGGGCACGGCGGAACCGACCGACGAGCCGACCCAGGAGCCCACGGAAGCCCCGACTCAGGAGCCCACCCCCGTGGCCACGGAGGAGCCCGGCGCTCAGCTGGAGACCACCGCGGAACCCGCGGCGGAACCCGTGGGATTGGCGGGGGAGCCCTTTGTAGGCACCTGGCGGGCGGAGCGCATGGTTTCCGAAGGACAGGAATATGACCTTTCTGCCACGCCCATCACCATGACCCTGAACGCCGACGGCACCGCCGTGACCGAAAGCGCCGAGACCCAGACCACCCAGGCCGTATGGTCCGTGGAGGGCGGCGTGGCCATGCTGGAAGGCGGAGAAATGAGCCTGACGGAGGACGGCAGCCTGTGCGCCCAGGAGGACGGCGTGGAAATCTACTTCGTCCGGGAAGGCGAAGCGGTTGTAACGGAAGAAACCGCCGAGCCCGCCGCCGAGGAGACCCCCGAAGCCACGGAGGAGCCCACCGCCCAGCCCGCGGAGGAGACCACGGAGCCCACCGCGGAACCCAGCGTCGAGCCCACCCAGGAGGCTACCGCGGAACCCACCGCCGAGCCTACGCCGGAAGCGGCGGAGCTGGGCAGCATGGAGAACCCTGTGCCCGTGGGCGAAGCCTATGAGATGAATCTGGAGCTGCTTTCCGACGGCAGCCCTCGCACTGACGCAAATGTGACCGATTATTTCCAGGTGCCCCTGACCTTCCGGGTGACGCGGGTGATGGATACCCAGTATTACACGGACAATTACAGCGCTGATTACATGCTCAAGGGCAACGAGTCCGGCTGCGAATTGGAAGTGACCCTGGGCGTGTGCGACGGCCTTGAGAAGGTGCTGATGCAGAACGCCATTACCGTGGTTCTGCAGAACGCCGCGGGCGAGATCGTGCCCGGCTATCAGTTCACCACGGCGGAAATCGGCGGCGAAACCGATTCTACGGTGGTTCCCGGCAACACCGCGGTGATCTACAAGCGCTACGATGCAGGTATGGTCAGCGACCTGGCGTACCTGACCGTGAGCTATTACCAGGGCGGCAGCCGCAAGACCGTGTTCTTCTCCCTGGAGCAGCCCGACATGCCCGAGGCCACGGTGGCCCCGGAAGCGGATGCGTCCGCCGCGGAACCGGAGGTTACGGCGGAACCCGCCCAGAGCGAATCCTACACCATCGGCGACAGCGGCGAGGCGGTTTCTCAGATTCAGTCCAAGCTGATTGCCCTGAAGTACCTCACCGGCAGCCCCGACGGCAAGTTCGGCAAATGGACCGCCGAGGCCGTGAAGGCCGCCCAGAAGGACTTCGGCCTGGAACCCACCGGCATTGCCGACGCGGCATTCCTGGAGATCCTGAACACCAAATAAAATCCTTTTGGGGCCCGGGGAGCGTAGCTCCCCGGGCCCCATTCGCGCCGCAGGCGCCCCCCGGCCGTGAGGCCGGGGGGCGCCTGCGGCGCGTTGCCCCCCATGCGGGCCACCCTGGGCGCCGAAGGCGCCCAGGGTGGCCCGCATGGGGGGCCGTGGCGCGGCCTTCGGCCGCGCCACACGTTCTATTCTGCGGTATCCGTAGCCCAAAAGCGACGGACGGCTTTGGCGACAGCGGTTTCGTCGGCCAGGACCCGCACATCCCAGTGAGGGGGCATCAGGCGCACGTATTTTTCGTCCACGAAGCGCTCGTCCATCAGAAGCACCACGCCCCGGTCCGTGTCCGTGCGGATGACCCGGCCCGCCGCCTGCAGCACCCGGCGGAACCCGGGATAGACATAGGCCGCGTCATAGCCCGCGCCTTCGTCGTCGTCGGCACACAGGCGCAGGGCCTCCCGTTCCCGGCAGAGCATGGGAATGCCCACCGAGACGATGGCCGCGCCGATGAGCCGGTCCCCGGGCAGGTCCACGCCTTCGGCAAACACGCCCCCCAGCACTACGAAGGCCAGCAGGTTTTCCCGGGGATTGGGTTCGAACTGGGCGATGAATTCCGCCCGGGCGGATTCGTCCATGGAGGAGCGCTGGCGAATGCAGCGCACGTCGGGATACTGGGCGGTGAACCAGGTGTAGGCCATTTCCAGATAAGCATAAGAGGGAAACGCCGCCAGATAATTGCCCGTCCGGCCGGACATCATGGCCCGAAGCCCCCGGCAAAGCTGGGGCAGGGACTGTTCCCGGGCGGCATAACGGGCGGGAAGCCGCAGAAGCAGCGTCTTCTGGTGCTCCGGGGGGAAGGGCGAGGCCAAAGACAGGGTCGCGTCCCCCTTTTCCGGATGGAGAGCCAGGGCATGGGCGTAGAAATCCCCGGGGGTGAGGGTGGCGGAAAACAGCACCGCGCTGCCCACCTTCTTCAGGCAGGAATCGATGTGCGCGGCGGGATCCACGCAATAGAGCTTGGCGTTCATCAATTTGCCCCGGGGCTCCACCAGGGCGCGGCTTTCCTCGGGCTTGAATTCCCCGTGGCGGCGGACGTACCAGGTAGCGTCCAGCATCAGCCGCACCAGCTGCTTGCCGAAGGGATGGCCCGGAGGAATCGCGCCGGTAAGGGCCTCCGCCAGCTGTTCCGCCGCAATGGCGATGGAATCCGGCGGCCGGGTGAGGGCCTCCGCCTGGGCGTCCTCCGGGGCCTTCATGGCCTTCAGAAATCGGGTCAGCGCCGGATACAGCGGGTCGTTTTTGCCGATTTCCCGGCGCAGGCGGGCGATTTGCCGACCGTCCAGCTCGGCGGAGAGCATGTCCCGGGCGCGGTCGGGCAGGTTGTGGGCCTCGTCGATGAGCACGGCGCAGCCGTTCTTTTTGGTGAAGAACCGCACCAGCCGCACCCGGGGATCGAAGACATAATTGTAATCGCAGATAATCACGTCGGCGCTTTCCGCCAGATCTAGGGAGAGCTCAAAGGGGCAGAGCTCGTTTTCCTCCGCCAGGGCGGCGATGGCCTCCGCGTCCAGGCGGTCCATTTCCAGCGCCTGCACCAGCACCGCCCGGCGGCGGTCGAAATACCCCTGGGCCCGGGGGCACAGATTGCAATCTCCCCCGGGGAACACGCAGGCCTTCTCCTTGGCGGAAATGGTAACGCCCCGCACCCGCAGGCCCTTTTGGCGCATCAGGCTCAGGGCGTTTTCGGCGCTGCGGCGGCCGGTGGTGCGGGCGGTGAGGTAGAAAATCGCCGGGGCCCGGCCCTCGCCGGCGGCCTTCAGGGCCCCGAACAGGGCGGCGGCGGTTTTGCCGATGCCGGTGGGGGCCTCGATCATCACTCGCCGGTGATCCCGCACGGCCACGTAGGCGTTGGCGGCCATCTGCCGCTGCCCCTCCCGAAAGGTATCGAAGGGGAAGGGCAGGGCGTTGACGGTTCGCTGGAATTTTCCCCGCCAGATTTCAAGGGCCGTGAGCCAGCGGGCGTAGGGAGCGGCGTATTCCATCAGCTTTTCCCAGAGGGCCTGGGCGGTATATTGCCGGGCGAACCGGGCTCGAGCTCCGGAAAGATTGTAATACACCAGCGCCACCTCGCACCGGGGGAAGCCCTCCTTCCGGCAGAGGATGGCGGCGTAGAGCTCCGCCTGGGCCCAGTGCACGGGGTACGCGTCCGGGGCGATGGCCGAGGGATTGCGCCGGGTGGTTTTGATCTCCTCCAAAATGGGGTCTCCCGCCCAGCGGCGCACCGCGTCCGCCCGGCCCTGAATCCGCAGGGTGATTTCCCCAAACTCCGCCTCGATCTGCATGGGCTCCTCCGTGCGCCAGGTTGCGTCCAGCTGGCGCTGCAGGGCCACGTGGCCCTCCATGCCCTCCCGCATGCGCTCCATCAGGGCGGAATCCACCGCCAGATCGCCGCCCTCCAGGGCAAATTCCGCCAGCGTGCGGACGTTTACGGCATAACGCAAGGGAACGCCTCCTTTCGGAACAAGGCTTGACTTTAGGGGCCGGGGGTGGTACAGTATGTACCGAGAAGGATACTGGAAAATGGCGGGGGCAAACCAATGCGGCTTACCTATCTGGGGTATTCCGGTTTCTGCCTGGAAACCCGAAACGCGGACTTTCTGATGGACTGCATCGGCGGATACCGCCGGGGCTCCCGGCCGGTGGCGGCGCTGGTGAGCCACGACCATGCCGATCACTGGCGGCCGGCGGCGGTGGCCTGCGCGGACGTGCTGGTTCGGGGCATGGTTCCCGGTGAGACCCGGGAAATCTATGGCGCACGGATTCGGGCCTACGGCTCCACGGACGAAGGCGTGAGCTTTCTGATTTCCGTGGAGGGAAAACAGATTTTCCACGCCGGGGATCTGAACTTCTGGCACTGGGCCGAGGAATCCACCCCGGAAGAGGTGGCCCAGGCCCGGGCGGATTATGAAAACGTGCTTTCCACCCTGCGGGGGGAGAAGATCCACGCGGCCATGTTTCCGGTGGACCCCCGGATGGGCCGGGATTATGCCCTGGGGGCGGAGCTGTTTTTGAAGGAAATTCAGCCGGAAAAGCTGATTCCCATGCACTTCTGGAACCATCCGGAGGCGGCCTGGGAATTTGCCCGGCTTCATCCCCGGGTTACGGCCATGACCGCCCCGGGTTCGTACCTGATATTTTAAAAAGACGGAGGTAATGGGAATGCAGTTTACATTCAACCACACCAACCTGAACGTAGCCGACCTGGAGAAGAGCATTCGGTTTTATGAGGAAGCCCTGGGCCTGAAGGTGCAGCGGATGGTAGCGCCGGAAAGCGGCGATTTCAAGCTGGCCTTTCTGGAGGACGGAGTGAGCGGATACCTGCTGGAGCTCACCTGGCTGAAGGACCATCCCCAGAAATACGAACTGGGCGAAAACGAAAGCCACATCTGCTTCCGGGTGGACGACTTTGAGGCGGCCCACAAAAAGCATCAGGAAATGGGCTGCGTCTGCTTCGAAAACGAGGCCATGGGCCTGTATTTCATCGAGGACCCGGACGGCTACTGGTTCGAAATCACCCCCGTGCGATAAATCCATAACAATAAGATGATACCGCGAATGCGCGAAAAACGCAAGGGCGGCAGGGAGGAAATCCGATGTATCCATTGTTGATGGCCCCGTATTTTCGCCACGGCAGCGAAACTCCCTGGGGCGGGAGCATGCTGCGGGACGTATTTCTGAAGGACGCGCCCGACGACCAGACCGGCGAATCCCTTGAGGTTTCCGCGCTGGAAGGCCGGGAGAGTCTGGTGCTCAACGGGCCCCAGGCGGGCCGCACCCTGGGCAGCATGATTCGCCTGTGGGGCAAAGAGCTCACCGGCGAAATCGAAGGAACCTTCCCGCTGCTGATTAAGCTGTTGGACGCCCGGGAGCTTTTGAGCGTGCAGGTGCATCCGGACGACGCCTACGCCGCCGCCAACGAAGGGGGCAAGCTGGGCAAGACCGAGGCTTGGGTGGTGCTGAACTGCGAACCCGGGGCGAAGCTGGCCTACGGCGTGACCGCCGGCAAGGAAGAACTGGCGGAGCTGGCCCGGGCCGGCCGGGTGGAGGAGGCACTGAACTGGCTGACCGTGCGCCCCGGCGACGTGCTGTATATTCCCGCGGGCACGGTGCACGCCCTGGGCGGCGGCATTCAGTGCTACGAGGTGCAGCAGTCCAGCGACGTGACCTACCGGCTGTGGGACTGGGGCCGGGTGGATAAAAACGGCAACCCCCGCCAGCTGCACACGGAAAAGGCCCTGGACGTGATTCACGCCGGGAAGATTCTGCCCAAGTGCGAAGGCGCAACGGTGCTGCGCAAGGGCGGCAGCATTACCTATTTCATTTCTGACGGGAATTTCGAGCTTTCCCGGCTGAACGTTTCCGGCAAAATGCCCCTGGAAAAGGGCCGCATGCGCATCATTACCCCCATGGCCCCCTGCAAAATCACCTGGGAGGCGGGGGAGATGGAAGTCGCGCCCTTTGCCACGGTGCTGGTGCCCGCGGGTATGGAGGTGCAGGTGGAGGGTCGCATGAACGCGCTGATGTCTTCCACCAGCGACCAGGAAGCCCTCCGGGCGGAACTGGGCTATCGGGCCGAGCGGGTGGCCGGCCTCACGGAATAAGCGCCTTTTCCGAAAAGAAGCGACCGTTTTGAAAGGCGGCCCGGTTCGCCGGTTCCGCAGTGGGAAAATCGAAAAATAAAAAAGCCTGCCACCGGGCAGGAATGCGCAAGGCATTCGTATACACATCGTTAGGTCTTTGAAGATGTGTACGCGGATGCCTTTTTTGGAGGGAAAAATCATGCAGAAGATGAAGAAAATCATGGGTTCCTTTACTCGGGGAGAATTGCTGCTGTGGGCCGGGTCTGTGGCGGCGTACCTCGCCTTCCGCCGCAGCGCCTTTTTCGCCCTGGCCTGCGCCGCCAACGACGTGGCGCTTAGCGTGCTGTGGGCGCCGCCCTCAGGCGGCGGATGAGGTCGTTATTCCTGAGAATTTTCGTCCGAATGCTTCTGCCAGTGCAGCAGATGGGGCAGCAGGGCCTCCATGTGGGCGCGTACCTGGGCGGCGGGCCATTCCGGCGTGGCCATGTGGGTTTCGCAGAAGGCCACGAGGGATTCCATGTCGTGGTAGGTAAATTCGCCGCCGGCGTAGCACCACTGGCAATAGTCCTGATTGATGGCCCCGTCGGGCTCATGGCTGAGAATCGCGTCCTCCAGGGGCATGCCGCAGCATTGGCACACCAGCTTCCGGGGAGAGCCCAGCAGGGTGTTGATGGACACGTCGTACAGGCGGGAAAGCAGCTTCAGCGTTTCGGTATTCGGCACGGTTTCCCCGTTTTCCCACCGGGACACCGCCTGCCGGGTGACAAACACCTTTTCCGCCAGTGCCTCCTGAGAAAGGCCGCGGCCGGTGCGCAATTGCAAAAGAATTTCCTTCGGTTCCAAGGGTGATCGCCTCCTTGCCCAAAAGTATACCATCTTTTTTCCGGACCGCGCAAGCAACCCGCCGTTGCCCCCGGAAAGGGCCTTATAAAATGCGCACGCTTTCCCGCAGGCACAGGGAGGTGCCCACCGACAATTTCACCGGGGCGTCGACGGCGGGATTGTCCATCCGGTCCCGCAAAAGGGTGATGGCCAGCCGCCCCAGGGTCTCTTTTTCCACCCGAACGGTGCTCAGCCGGGGAGAGGTGACGCAGGAGAGGGGCACGTCGTCAAAGCCGATGACGGAAATATCCTCCGGAATGCGCACACCCCATTCCCGAAAGGCCCGAATGCAGGAAACGGCGATGATGTCGTTGTCGGCAAAGAAGGCGGTGGGGTACAGGGCGGGGTCGAAGGGCCGCCGCCGCAGATGGGCGGACATGTCCGAATAGGCCTGCTCCGGGGTGGTGCCCACGGGGAAGGATTGCAGCGTGGCCTCAGGATATTCGGACAGCGCCGCCAGCAGCCCCTGCTTTCTTTCGGAAAAATTGGAGATGGGCACCGCCGAGGCCATGTGGCCGATGCGCCGGTGGCCCCGGGAAAGCAGATGCCGCACGGCCATGCGCGCGCCGTCGAAGTTGTCGATGGTGACATAAGCGCCGCTCCGGCCGGGGAAAAAGCTGTCCAGCACCACCAGCGGCAGGGGGAAATCGTCGAATTTCTGAATGTCCTCCGGCTGCATTTCCGTGGCTAGCAATACGCACCCCGCCGCCCCGGAACGGCGCAGCTCTTCCAATTGCCGGTCCGCCCAGGCATCTGAATAGATGTACGTCACGTGCAGCCGGAATCCCCGCCGGCAGGCTTCGGCGTTCATGCCCTCGATGACGGCGGAGAAAAATTCCGTGTCTCCGCAGATGGAGTCGTGATTGCGATAAACCGCCAGGGTAATGTCCGAAGATTTGCGGGCCGCCGGCGGGGAGACCGGCTTCAGTCCGTGCTGCAGGGCCGCCGCCAGAATTTTTTCCCGGGTTTCTTCGCTCACCCCGGGCTTGCCATTCAGCGCCAGGGAAACCGAGGCGGGGGAAACGCCCAACAGCTGGGCCAGTTTGCGAACCGAAATCGGCATGAAGCACCTCTTGTTTTATGAAAGCATTTTTTCCAGCATAAAGTATAACACCGGCGGTACGGGAAGTCAACGACTGTTTACTAAACACATCGGACAAAAACGACGAAAATCCGGCTATTAACAAAATGATAATTGACAATATCGAATTGCATGTGTATTATGAGGGCAAATGGGTTTGATGTTACCAAAAACTTACTAAACAACCTAAACATTATAGCAAAACGCTATAAAATATCAGGAGGTATGACTATGAAGCAACTGACCCGCGTTCTGGCGCTTGTTCTGGCGCTGGGAATCCTGACTTTGGCCGTGAGCGCCGGGGCGGAAGGCGCAGAAACCTACGCCGAATCCCCCATTCTGGCTTCTCAGGTGGAAGCCGGGGAACTTCCCCCGGTGGCAGAGCGCCTGCCCCTGGAGCCCAAGCTGGTGCACGAGGTGCTGGATTCGGACCTGGATTACGAAATCGGCAACTACGGCGGCACCCTGATCAGCGGCACCACCGCCGTCAACTGGAATTCCGACGTGTTCGTGGGCAGCAACGAGGCCCTGTTGAGCATGTCCTCCACCAATTCCGACGAGATCATCGGCAACATCCTCAAGGGCTATGAGGCCAACGAGGACAACACCGTCTTCACCTTCTACCTCCGTCAGGGGCTGAAGTGGTCCGACGGCCAGCCGGTGACCATGGAAGACTTTGAATTTACCTACAACAGCTTCATCATGAACGAAGAACTGACCCCGGTGATCTCCGCCAACATGCGCGCCGGCGGCAAGGCGGACGGCACCCCCATGGCCTTTGAGAGGATCGACGACTGGACCTTCCAGGTGTCCTTCGATCAGCCCTACGGCGGCTTCCTGGT
>CACXHB010000061.1 GCA_902767315.1 uncultured Eubacteriales bacterium | reverse complement strand
TTAATATTTTCGCCTCCTCCTTCTTTACCGCGCTGAACAACGGCGCGGTGTCGGCGGCCATCTCCTTTTTGCGCACGCTGATTTTCCAGACCGCGTCGGTGCTGCTTTTGCCCCTGGTGCTGGGCGTGGATGGCATCTGGTGGGCCATCTTTGCGGCGGAGGTTTTCGCCAGCCTGATCTCGGTGGCGTTTCTGTTCGCCAAACGGGAACGGTATCATTATTTCTAAATTATAAAAATCGCCTGCGGAACAATGTCGTTTCCGCAGGCGATATTTTATGGGAACAATCAGCCGATTTCGCTGCCGGGGGCGAAGGCGCCGCCTTCCACGGTGAGCAGCTTCAGGTTGCCTTCCGCGTCCTCGGCGCACAGGAGCATGCCCTCGCTGAGCACGCCGCGCATCTTCCGGGGCGCCAGGTTGGCCACCAGCACTACGGTTTTGCCGGGCATTTCATCGGGAGAATACCACTTGGCAATGCCGGAGACCACGGTGCGGGTTTCGCCGTTGCCGCAGTCCAGGGTGGACTTGAGCAGCTTGTCGCTCTTTTCCACCTTTTCGCAGGCGATGATCTTCGCGGCGATGAGCTTCACCTTGGCGAAATCCTCGATGCCGATGGGACCGGCGGGCGCTTCCGCCTTGGGGGCGGCCTTCTTGGGAGCCTCGGGCTTCTTCTCCGGGGCGGGGGCCTGGGCGGCGCGCTCCGCGGCGATGGACTCCAGCTCCTTCTTCACGTCGTACCGGGGGAAGATGGCCGCGCCCTTCTTCACCTGCGTGCCGGGGCGGATGCCGCCGAACTTCTGCACGCTTTCCCAGGTCATCAGCGCGGGATCCGTCACGCCCAGCTGAGCGTAGATCTTCTCCGGCGTGGAGGGCATGGTGGGGAACACGTACACCGCGATGGCCCGGACGCATTCCGCCAGATAATACATCACGGTCTTCAGCCGGGGCAGGCCTTCCTCGCTCTTGCCCAGCACCCAGGGCTGCGTGATGTCGATATAGCGGTTGCAATCGCCGATGAGCTTCCAGATTTCCGCCAGGGCCTGGCTGAACTGCATCTCGTCCATGTTCTTTTCCACCAGGGCGGGCAGGGCCTCGAACCGGGCGCGCAGCTGCGCGTCGGGCTCCTGCTCCTGGCCGGGCTCGGGAATCACGCCGCCGAAGTACTTTTCAATCATGGCCACCGTGCGGGAAACCAGGTTGCCCAAATCGTTGGCCAGGTCGGAATTCATGCGGGTCAGAAGGCTTTCGTTGGTGTAATTGCCGTCCGCGCCAAAGGGCATTTCCCGCATCAGGTAATAGCGCAGCGCGTCCACGCCGTAGCGGGCCACGATGGGCTCCGCGTATTCCACGTTTCCCTTGGATTTGCTCATCTTGTCGCCGCCGAACAGCAGCCAGCCGTGGGCGAATACCTTCTTGGGCAGCGGCAGTCCCAGGGCGTGCAGGAAGATGGGCCAGTAGATGGTGTGGAAACGCACGATTTCCTTGCCCACCAGGTGCACGTCCGCGGGCCAGTAGCGCCGGAACAGGCTGTCATCCTCCGAGAGATAGCCCAGGGCGGTGATGTAGTTGGTCAGCGCATCCAGCCATACATACACCACGTGCTTGGGGTCGAAATCCACGGGAATGCCCCACTTGAAGGAGGTGCGGGAGACGCACAGATCCTGCAGGCCGGGCTTGAGGAAGTTGTTGATCATCTCATTGGCCCGGGACTGGGGCTGAATGAAGTCCGGATGCTCCTGCAGATACTCCATCAGCCAGGGGGCGTATTTGCTCATGCGGAAGAAATAGCTTTCCTCGTGGGCCACTTCCACGGGCCGGCCGCAATCGGGGCACACCTTCACGCCGTCTTTTTCCACCAGCTGGGAAGGCGTCCAGAAGGATTCGCAGGGCGTGCAGTACATGCCCTCATATTCGCTTTTGTAAATGTCTCCCTGATCGTAGAATTTCTTGAAGATTTTCTGCACGATCTTCTCGTGGCGGGGCTGGGTGGTGCGGATGAAATCGTCGTAGTCGATGTTCATCAATTTCCACAGCTCCTTGGTCTGGGCCACGATCTTGTCCACGTATTCCTGGGGCGTTACGCCGGCTTCCGCGGCCTTGGTTTCGATCTTCTGGCCGTGTTCGTCGGTGCCGGTGAGGAAGTAGGTGTCATAGCCCAGCATCTTCTTGAACCGGGCCATGGTATCCGCCGCCACGGTGGTGTAGGTGTGACCGATGTGCATGTTGCCGCTGGGATAATAGATGGGCGTTGTGATATAGAACTTCTGCTTTTCCGCCATGGTGCGACCTCCTTGAAATGAAAAACGCCCCTCGATGCGTTCGAGGGGCGCAGTTTTTGCGCGGTACCACCCTGATTTACCCGGAAAACCGGGCCTTTTGCCGGCGTTTCTTTCGAAAACCGGCCGAACGTGTAACGGCGTCGCCCGCCGCGGACTGTCCCATGGGTTCGCCCGCGGAGCTCCGGAGCCATGTTCCTCCGCCTCTTTGCCACCGGTTTTCAGCTGCCCCGGCTCTCTGAAGGATCGATGTGCGGAGTACTCTTTCCATCATCGCATGATTGTATTCATTATAATTCCTGCGGGAAATCCTGTCAAGTCCCATTTTCTGTGGGCAGAATCTATCAGAGCATGCATCAAAAAATGCATTGACATAATGAAAACACTCTGATATAATAACTTCAACTAAAAACGTCTGACAAATTTCAGACACGAAAATCAAAGGAGGCGTAAATCATGAGGAAGCTGTCGACGGTATTGTGCCTGATTCTCCTGGCGGGGATGTTGGCCTTGCCTGCGTCTGCCGAGGGAACCTATGGCGAAGCACCCATGCTGGAAAAGCTGGTGCAGCAGGGCCAGCTGCCGCCGGTGGAAGAGCGTTTGCCCGAGCATCCCAAGGTATCCGACGAGATTCTGGACGAATATCTGGACTTTGAAATCGGCCAATATGGCGGAACCCTGCGGCTGGTGACCCAGGTGGTCAACTGGGACGCCGACGCTTTCGTCATGTGCAACGAAGCGCTTCTGACCATGCGTTCGGCCAACAGCGACGAGATTACGCCGAATATCGTGGAAGGCTACGAGGCCAGCGAGGATTTCCGGGAATTCACCTTCACCCTGCGCAAGGGGCTCAGGTGGTCCGACGGCGAACCGGTGACCATGGAGGACTACCTGTTCGGGTTCAACGATTTCGTACTTAACGAAGAGCTCACGCCCGTGGTGTCGGCGCACCTGCGCTCCGGCGGCGTTTCCACCGGCACGCCCCTTCGGATGGAAGTGGTGGACGACTGGACCTTTAAGCTCATTTCGGAGGACCCCTACGGCGGACTGGCGGTGCATTTCTCCATCGCGGGCTGGAAGGGCTATACGGATATTCTCAAGCCCGCTCATTATCTCAAGCGCTTCCATAAGGATTACGCCGTGGAATGCCACGGATCGGAGGACGCTTATTGGGAATTCCTGGCGCCTTACGCCAAGGTCATGGGCTACGACGACCCCAAGGCCGAGGGCATCTGGGTTAACGTGTTCAACCAGGTGGACTGCACCAACTGGGAATGCACCGACCCCATGGACGTGCTCACCAGCGAATATTTCAAGGACGCGGGAGAAACCCAGAACATCCCCGGCCTGTACGCCTGGATTCTGAAAAAGAGCGACGGCGGCGTGATGACCTTCGAACGCAATCCCTACTATCATAAAATCGATCCCGAAGGCAATCAGCTCCCCTACATTGATTATGTCACCTCCACCCTGGTGGAAGATATGGAAATGGTGCAGCTGAAGTACATGACCGGCGGCGCGGATTTCGGCCGGGAATCCGCCACCATCGACAACATCTCCCTCTATAAGGAAAACGAGGAAACGGCCCATATCACTGCCTACGTCACGCCCCAGCACAATAATTCCTGCCTTTTGTCCATTAACGTCAATTACGGCCTGGACGCGGAAGGCAACGTGAAGGACGACGAGGCCAGCCGGGCCTGGCAGGAAGTGGCCACGGACGTGCGGTTCCGTCGGGCGCTGATGCTCTCCATGGATGTGGACGAGATTATCGACACGGTCTACAAGGGATTCGCCGTGCCCAATCCCTATCAGGAATGCACCCACGATATCGACCAGGCCAACGCCCTGTTGGATGAAATGGGCATGAAGGACATTGACGGCGACGGCTTCCGGGAAACGCCCTCCGGATTGAAACTTTCCTGGCAGATTTTCAATTATGCCGGCTCCAACGACCACATTCCCATGTGCGAACTCATGTGCGAATTCTGGAGTGAAATCGGCCTGAACGCCTCCGTTTCTACCATCGAATCTACGCTGATGTCCACCATGCGGGAAGCCAATGAAATCCCCACTCTGGTGGGCTGGCCGCACACCACCCAGCTGTGGCATTATATCAGCTGGGGGCAGGAAAGCTGGGGCCCCTACTGGCAGGACTGGTATGCCGCAGGCGGCCTGAACGCGGAAGATCCCTCCTCCGTGTCCGGCCTGGAGCCCCCGGAAGAGGTAAAGGAATTCTATCGGAAGCTGGAATCTCAGATGATCGGCTCCCCTGAAGAAGCCGTGAACGAGATCGTGCCCTGGCTGGCTACCTTCTGCGCGGAAAATGCCTATCTCATCGAGCCCTTCACCGACCTGAAGCAGTGCGTCATTATCAATTCCGATATTGGCAATGTGCCCACCGGCGGTATCGGCATTTCCTGGAATTTCGCGGTGGATCAGATGTTCTACCGGGTTCCCCAGAACTAAATCATATCGTTTCCCATTCCGGGGCCGGGTAGCAAAACGCTGCCCGGCCCCGGCGAAGACAGAAGGATGATTTTCAAAAAAATCGATGGATGAAGAAGGATATCAAGGAAATGAACAAAGCGGAGTGGGGATGGGCGCTTGCCACTTACGAGGCCGTCATCAGATTGACGCCGGATAAAGAGGCTGCGCTGGACGAACTGGAAAAATGAGAAACGCCGGCCCGCCCAAAAGGAAGACGGAATGAATTCCCCAATCCGGCGTGAACGGAAATATCAGACGAGGCTGCGTTTCGGTGCGGCCTTTTTGGCATAGTGATCCGGTGCGTTTCATAGGAGATAGCGATGGGCCGGCAACCTCGCGGCTTGACGGAAAAGCTTCAATTTGATACAATGCGGAAGGAAATGCCTGCAAAGGAGGAAACGCATATGTGCACGGCGGCGACCTATCGAACCCGGGATTTTTATTTCGGGCGCACGCTGGATTATGAATTTTCTTATGGGGACGAGGTGACCTTTACCCCCAGAAACTTCCCCCTGCCCTTCCGGCATGGGCCGGAGATGAAGCGCCATTATGCCATTTTGGGCATGGCCCACGTGGCAGAGGGCTATCCTTTGTATTACGACGCCATCAATGAAAAGGGCCTGGGCATGGCGGGACTGAATTTTGTGGGAAATGCCGTCTATGCCGCGCCCCGGCCCCAGGGAGAGAACATCGCGCAGTTTGAACTGATTCCCTGGATTTTGGGCCGGTGCGCCTCAGTGGCCCAGGCCCGGGAACTGCTGGAAAAGATGAATCTGGTGAATACGCCCTTCAGTCCGCAGCTGCTCACGGCCCAATTGCACTGGATGCTGGCGGACGAAACGGAGTGCATCACCCTGGAATCTATGGCGGACGGGCTGCATATTTACGAAAATCCCGTAGGGGTATTGACCAATAATCCGCCCTTCCCCCAGCAGCTGTTTGCGCTGAACAATTATAGGAACCTTTCGCCCCGGCAGCCGGAGAATCGCTTTGCCCCGGCTCTGCCGCTAACGTGCTACAGCCGGGGCATGGGCGCGCTGGGGCTGCCGGGAGATCTGTCCTCCATGTCCCGGTTTGCCCGGGTGGCCTTCACGAAAATGAACGCCGTTTCCGGCGAAGGCGAAGCGGAAAGCGTCAGCCAGTTTTTCCATATTCTGGGATCGGTGGATCAGCAGCGGGGCTGTTGCCAGGTGGGGGAGGGCAAATATGAAATCACCCTTTACACCAGCTGCTGCAACGCCACCCGGGGAATCTATTACTATACCACCTACGATAACCACCAGATCACGGCGGTGGACATGCATAGGGAGGAGATGGACGGTGTGTCCCTGAAGTGCTATCCCCTGATCACCGGGGAACAGATTCGCCTGCAGAATTAATCACACGCGCAAGACGCGCCCGGCCTACGTAGCATGCGCCCAGCCCCGGAAAATGGGCGGCCAGCAGCATGTTTTCGCCCATCATGGCCGCGTCCTCGCAGCGGTATTTGCTGTCCCGGGTGAATCGTGGAATCACCGTGGGCGCGCCGTAATAGCCGCTCAGGATGGAAAAATCATCCTGGATGCTGGGCTGTTCGGCGGAAATGGCGTGGGCCACGGCGGCGGGATTCTGCCCCTTAAACTGCATGAAGCGGTTGATGCGGCCCAGCTTCTCGTTCAGTTCCGCATTCTGACACACTACCAGGCGGGATTCCTGATTGTTTTCGGCGCTGGGGGCGTACAGTCCGGTTTCCGGCACCTGCTGCAGCTCGGCTTCGGAAATCTGTTCCGGGCGAAAGCGGCGGATGGCGTGACGGGTGAGCATTTTTTCAATGGCGGCGTTCATGCTGCATTCCTCCTGTGAATTTGCTGTATTCAGCATGGTATCTCTGTCCGCCGCTGAAAAGTACGCACCCTTTTGTAACCGGACGGGAAGCGCGAGCGCGCAAAAACCGGCGCAGCCGGAGCGGAAGAGCTCTGACTGCGCCGACGTCTGTTTTGGAAAATTAACGGGTGCCTTCCAGGGCCACGCCGTTGACATAGAGGGTGTAGCCGCCGGAGATCACCTGAGCAGCGTCGCCGGTGAAGGAGGTTACGCAGCTGTCGCCGGTGAGGGTCCAGGTGCTGTCCCCGTCCAGGGTGACGGAAACCTCGCCCACCTGGGTGGAGACCGTTTCGCCCCTGCTGTTGGTAATTTCGCCGGAGATGCTGCCGGTGAAGCTGGAACCCTCCGAAAGGGAGAGGCTCAGGCTGGCGTTGTCGCCCACCAGAATGCTTCCTTCCAGCACCTGGGAAAAGGCGTTCACTTCCGCCTGATTGCCCGCGCCGTTCCAGCCGTCGTCGCATACGGAGAGCAGCACATTTTCCGCGTCCTCGTTGGTGATTTCCACCCCCGTGAGGGTGATGATCGCGTGGGTGTTGGTTACGTGGAAGACGTGGCCGCTTTTGCTGGTCAGGCTGCCCCCGGTCATGGTGAAGGCGGAGGTGCCGGAATCCGCGTCGCCGGACATGGACTGATAAATCATGATGGAATCCAGGAACGTGGCGTTGCCGTTGCACTGGGTGTTGCTGGCCGTCAGGTCGCAATCCGTCAGGGCGATGCTGTTTTTGCCCTCGATGCATACCCCCTCGGAGAGGTTGGAAACCAGCTGCGCGTTGGCAACGGAAACGTCCGCGGTGGAATAGATGGCGGGGGAGCCCAGGCCGTTTGTGGTGTAGCTGCCGCCGTCTACGGTGACGATTCCGCCGCCCCGGTCGGTGCGGATGGCCGCGGAGGAGCGCCCGCTGGTTTCGATGGTCAGGTTGCTGGCGATGGTCACGCCGCCGCCGGTGGTCATGATGCCGCCGGAGCCGTCGCCGGTGGTGGTGATGGTCGTGTCGGAAATGGTCACCGTGGTGCCGTCGCCCGCCGCGCCGTTCTGGCCGCCGTTGCCGCCGTAACTGAATACGCCGTTGGCCCCGTCGCCGTCGGTGGTGATCGCGCCGCCGCTGATGGTCACATCCGCGCCGCCCATGGCCAGCACCGCCGCGTTCAGGCCGTAGAAGTTGCAATTGTCGCCGCCGTCGGAATCGCCGGTTTTGGTGACGGTGGGCTGGTTCAGGGTCACGCTTTCGTCGGTGTCGATGAGAATCGCGTTTTCATCCGCGGTTTCGGAGGTATATTCCCCGGCCTCCAGCTCCGTCCCGGAGGTAAGAGAAGTGGCGGCGGCGTAGGTTACGTCCTGCGCGGACGCGCCGCCGGGAGCGTTTCCACCGGGAGCGTTTCCACCGGGAGCGTTTCCACCGGGGGCGTTTCCGTCCGGGGCGTTTCCGCCGGGAGCGACGCTGTCGCCGGACTGCTGCTGCAGCTCCTCAATCGCGTCGTATTCGCTCTGGGTGAGAATGCCGTCCTTCAGCAGCTGATCCAGCACGTCCTGGGGAAGCAGCATGCCCATGGAATCCGGCTGCTGGCCTTCGGGCATTTGAGGTGCGTCGCCGGAGGGGCCGCCCTGGGGCGGCTGGCCCTGGGACTTGTCGCCGTCGTTTCCGGGCTGCTGCCCTTCGGGCTTTTCCGGGGGCTGTTCCGCGCCCTGCCCCTGAGGGGCCTCGGGCTGATTGGCCTCCAGATAGGTCAAAATCGCCTCCAGGGTTTCCTGGCTGATGATTCCTTTTTCCACCAGAACCTGCAGCCTTTCCCCCTGGGCAGAGGTCTCGACGGCGGGCCTGTCGGGGGCCGTGCCGCTTTCCTCGGCCAACGTGCCGCCAAAGCAGCTCAGGGTCAATGTCAGCGCCATTGCGGCTGCCAGAATTCGTTTCATATCTGATTCCTCCTTTGAATTTGTGGGGAAGATTTCGTAGAGCCTTTCTACGGTTTTTATGATACACAGTCCCCTGAAAACCCCCTGAATGCCCCCTGAAATTCCGCTGAAAAATCGCGGGGAATTTTTCAGGCCTTTTTCAGCGGCGGCGTGTATGATATAATAAGATAAAATAAAATAATAAGAAAAATGGGGAGAGGAGATTTTCCCAATGAAGGTTTTGATCGTGGAAGACGAACGCGCTCTGGCGGACGCCCTGGAGCACATTGTCCGGCGGGCGGGTTATGCCGCCGATGCGGTCTATAATGGAACCGACGCGCTGGCTCAGGCCATGGAAGGCGGATACGACGTGATCGTGCTGGACGTTATGCTGCCGGATATGGACGGATTTCAGATCGTGAGCAGGCTGCGGGCCCGGGGCAATCCCACGCCGGTATTGATGCTGACGGCCCGGGCCGACGTTTCAGATAAGGTGACGGGCCTGAACGCTGGCGCGGACGATTATATGACCAAGCCCTTTGACAACGCCGAGCTGCTGGCCCGGCTGAACGCCCTGTGCCGCCGGACGGGAGAAGTGGTGCTGAACGAAATTCACTTTGCGGACGTGACGCTGGATCTCAACGCCGCCCGGCTCAGCGCAGGCAGTGATTCGGTGCAATTGAGCAAAAAGGAATTTGAACTGGCTCGGCTTCTGCTGAGCCATCCCCGGCAGACCCTGTCCATGGACGCGATTTATTCCCACGTCTGGGGGCTGGACGCGGAGGTAACGGAGAATAATGTCATGGCCTATGTCTCTTTTCTGCGGAAGAAGCTGAAATACCTGAATTCCCGGGTGACCATCCGCAATATTCCCCAGATTGGCTATCGTCTGGAGGAAACCGGCGTATGAAGGCGTATCGCAGGCATTTCGTCCGGTTGAATCTGATGCTGGTGGGGGCGGTTTTGCTGGTGGCGCTGGTGCTGGCGGGGGTGTACATGGCCCGCAACGAATACGCCAACATGCGCCAGACCATGCTGGAAACCCTGGAGCCCTTCCGGGGGGAGAAAGGCTCCTTTTCCTATACGCCCGAGGCGCCGGAGCCGCCGGAACCCCAGGAGCCCCAGGAAGCGCCGGAGGGCCCCGCCCCCTCCTTCAGCCGCTGCATCACGGTGTTTTTCGAGGCGGGGGAAGGGAACATCGTCTCCGGAACCCCGGACTGGGACGAGAAAACCGTGCTTTCGGCGGCTGCGGCAGCCGTAGACCGGGAGGAAGCATTCGGGTATCTAAAGGCGTATGACCTCTATTATCTGGCCGCGGGCCGGGCCGATTCCGCTAAGGTTTCCCTGTATCCGGCCGGCTATCTGCGGCTGGCGGTTTTGAAAATCGCCGGGTACCTGCTGGGGGCCTTCGCCCTTACGCTTCTGGCCTGCTATGGAATCAGCCGGTATCTTTCCAAAATCGCCGTGCGCCCGGTGGAACAGGCCATGGCCCGGGAAAAGCAGTTTGTGGCGGATATTTCTCACGATTTGAAAACCCCGCTGGCGGTGCTGCAGGCCTGCCACCATATTCTGCTGGAAAATCCCGGCCAGACGGTGGAAGAAGTCCGTCCCTGGCTGGAGAGGAGCAGCGCGGCCATGGAAAATATGAAGGGCCTGATTGACGACATGCTCGCCCTCAGCGCTATGGATTCCGCCCGCCGCCTGCCCCGGCGGGAGACGGTGCTCCTTTCCGCGGTGGTCACCAAGGCCGTTTTGCAGATGGAGCCCATGGCCTACGACCGGGGCGTTTCGCTGGAGCCTCAGGTGCAGGAAAACGTGAGCGTCCTGGGAGATGAAGAGGCGCTGATGCGGGTGGCCTCGGGGCTGATGGAAAATGCCCTGAAATACGAACCCCAGAACGGGCGCATTGCCGTGAATCTTTCCGCCCGGGGCCGCCGGGCGATTTTGCAGGTGCAGAATTTCGGCGCGGCCATCGCCCCGGAGGATCTGCCCCATGTCTTCGAACGCTTCTATCGGGGAGATAAGGCCCGCACCGCCCGGCAGGGCCACGGCCTGGGGCTGGCGATCATCAAGCGAACCGTGGAGCTTTCCGGCGGCAGCATTCAGGTGGAATCCGCCCCGGAAACGGGCACGCTGTTTACG
>CACXHB010000060.1 GCA_902767315.1 uncultured Eubacteriales bacterium | reverse complement strand
CCCGGGGAAGCCGCCGTCTCCCTGGCCCTTTCCCAGAAGCGCTGCCATACCCGCCTGCTTCCCGGGGAAACCTTCCGCCTGCCCCGGCTGACGGTGCAGCAATATGAAGGAACCCCGCGCACCGGGGCCAACGCCTGGCGCAGATGGTACCTCTCCTGCCTCATGCCCCTGGATTACGGAAAGCCCATGTCCCCCAAATATTGCCTGCATAACTGGTTCAGCGAAGGCATGCCTGAATTCACCGGCGCGACGGAAGAAAATCAGATTCGCGCCCTGAATCGCTATGTAGCCCACGGCCTGAAGCCGGATATCTGGTGGGTGGACGCGGGCTGGTATCCCTGCCATGGCGACTGGACGCATACCGGCACCTGGACCTGGGATAAATCCCGTTTCCCCCGGGGCCTCGCGCCCCTGGGTCAGGCCTGCGCGCAGGCGGGCGCGCAGCTGCTTTTGTGGTTCGAACCGGAACGGGTGCGCCCGCAGACCTGTCTGGCGGAAAACCATCCTCAGTGGCTCCTCCACGCCAGAAAGGACGACGGCACGGAGATGGAAAACATGCTTCTGAACCTGGGCGATCCCGCCTGCCTTCAGGCCCTTACCGCCCATATCAACGCCCTCATTCAGGAAGCCGGCGTGAAAATCTACCGGCAGGATTTCAATTTCGACCCCGCCCCCTATTGGGATCAAAACGAGGCCCCGGATCGGGTGGGCATGCTGGAAAATCTGCATGTTCAGGGCTACCTGGCCTATTGGGACGCCCTTCGCCGGGAAAACCCCGGCCTGTGGGTGGATTCCTGCGCCTCCGGCGGCCGCCGGAACGATCTGGAAACCATGCGCCGTGCCGTGCCCCTGCATTATACCGACATGGGCTATGGCAACCATCCCTTAAAGCAGCTGCAGCACCGGCAGATGTTCGACTGGATCCCCTATTTCCGGGCCCATAATATGAACTGGGATCTCCCCGACGGCTCCTATTCCACGGAAAATCACGACCCGGACGATTTCGCCTTCCATTGCGCCCTGGCCCCGGCGCTGACGGACATGACCCATTACACTGCCTCCGACGAAGCCTTCGCCCTCAGCCGCAAATGGCTCCCCGTGTGGCGGGCGGCGGCGAACCTCATGCTCACGGCGGATTATTATCCCCTGACGGAATGCCGGGCCTCGGCGGAGGATTTCTACGCCATGCAGTTCCACCGCCCGGATACCGACAGCGGCTTTTTCCAGGTGGTCAGCAACGTGAAAAACGCCGAACCCCGCTTCACCGCCTGCCTTCAGGCCCTCTCCCCTGAGGCCTCCTACCGGCTTACCGAAGCCTTCACCGGGGAAGAAACCCTGCTTTCCGGCGCCGCCCTTTCCCAGGGCTTCCATCTCGCATGCGCCCCCCGTTCCGGCCGTATCTGGTTCTACGAAAAAATCTGACCCGTTTCCGCATAGAATGCATAAACCGTTGATTAAATTAACAGTTTATGCATTCTTTCTGTTTCTGCCCATCTTGCGTCCATTTTCGCAATTTATGCATTATATTCGCTAATATTCACCATTTTCGCATATATATTCACCTATACCGTATATTTATTTATCAATACTTAACCGTTTTTCGGGCTCAAAGGGCTGGACATTTGTATGGAGCGGGTGTATAATATGCACATCAACTGAGCAAAGGAGATCAAAACAATGAAAAAGATAATCGCAATGATTCTGGTAGCAATGCTGACGATGGCCTGCTTCGGCGCGGTAGCCGAGGAAAAGAAAGTGCTGACCGTGGCCCTGTCCCCCGACTTCGCCCCCATGGAGTTCATCGACACCTCCAAGTCCGGTCAGGACCAGTACGTGGGCTTCGACGTGACCCTGGCCAAGTTCATTGCCGACGAATTGGGCATGGATCTTGAAATCAAGGCCATGAGCTTCGACGCCTGCCAGACCGCCGTTCAGACCGGCAGCGTGGATCTGGCCATCTCCGGCTTCTCCTGGACCGAGGCCCGCGCCGAGAACTTCTACCTTTCCGATTACTACTACGCCGGCGATAACGAAACCGAGCAGGTAATCATCACCACTGCCGATAAGGCCGGCGCCTTCTCCACCGCCGATGATTTCTCCGGCCTCACCGTGGGCTGCCAGGACGCTTCCCTGCAGGCTGACCTGTGCAATTCCCAGCTGCCCACCGATTGCACCATCAAGCCCTTCAAGGCCATTGACGACGCCATCCTCTCCCTGATGAGCGGCAAGATCGACGCCGTGGCCGTGGCCAAGGGCAACGCCGACGCCATCATCGCCAACAACGACTCCATCGCCCTCTCCGGCTTTGAATTTGAAGTCAGCGCCGAGGCCCAAAACAACGTAGTCCTCATCCAGAAGGGCAACGACGAGCTGCTGGCCAACGTCAACGCCTGCCTGGCCAAGGCTTACGATCAGGGCCTGTACGCCGTCTGGTACGAAGACGCCAAGGCCCTGGCCGGTATCGAAACCGCCGCTGAGGTGACCATCGAAGACGAAGCCACCGAGGCTCCCGCCGAGGAAGAAACCCCCGCCGAGGAATCCTCCGACGAAGGCGCCGAAGACTAAAACAAAAAATTCCCGCGCAGGGTAAAACAGACGGAATCGGCCGTGGAAACTGCTGACCACGGCCGATTTCTTCAATGAGTATTGGGAGGGAACACCTTGAGTTTTGAAACCATCTGCTCCAACATCGTAAAAATCATGGGAGAGTACTGGTATATCTTCCTGGTGAAGGGCGTCGGCATTACGCTGCTGCTTTCCGCCATCACCGTAGCCTTCGGCGCCATACTGGGTTCTCTGTTTGCGCTGGCAAAGATGTCCCGCATTCCTCCCCTGCGCTGGCTGGTGAATATCATCGTAGAAGTGGTGCGCGGCACGCCTATCCTGCTGCAGTTGTATATCGGCTATTTCATCGTGCCCCAGCTTCTGCCCTTTATGGAGGTCAGCGATTTCACCTCCATCGCCGTGGCGCTGGTCATCAACTCCGCGGCCTATGTCTCTGAAATCATTCGTTCCGGCATTCAGGCCGTGGATCGCGGCCAGACCGAAGCCGCCCGTTCTCTGGGCCTTAACGGCGGCCAGACCATGCTGCGGGTGGTGCTGCCTCAGGCGGTAAAAAACATCCTCCCCGCCCTGGGCAATGAATTCGTCACCATGATTAAGGAAACCTCTCTGGCTTCCACGTTCTATATCGGCGACCTGATGACCAGCTATCTGGCGGTAAAGGGCCGCACTTATCTGGCCCTGGAATGCCAGCTCATCGTCGGCGCCATCTATTTCGTGTTGACCTTCACCCTCAGCAAGCTCATCGGCCTGTATGAAAGGAGACTGAAGAGCCATGACTAATTCTCCCAAAGTAATGATCGAAACCGTCAACCTGCACAAAAGCTTTGGCAAGCTTCACGTTCTCCAGGGCGTATCCAATCAAATCCGCGAAGGCGAATGCGTCAGCATCATCGGCCCCTCCGGCGGCGGCAAAAGCACCTATCTGCGCTGCCTGAACATGCTGGAAACCCCCGAAGAAGGCCAGATTTTCGTGGAAGGCGTGGAAATCACCGGAAAAAAGGTGGACATCAATAAGCACCGTCAGAAGATGGGCATGGTGTTCCAGCTGTTCAACGTCTTCCCCCACCTGACGGTCAAGGAAAACGTCACCATGGCCCCGGTGCTGCTGAAAAAGAAAACCAGGCAGGAAGCCGACGAAATGGCCATGTCCCTCCTGGCCCGGGTCGGCCTGGCGGAAAAGGCCGACGAACATCCCGGCCGGCTTTCCGGCGGCCAGAAGCAGCGCCTGGCCATCGTCCGGGCCCTGGCCATGGAACCGGACATGATGCTCTTCGACGAACCCACCTCCGCCCTGGACCCCGAAATGGTGGGCGAAGTGCTCAACGTCATCCGCGACCTGCTCAAGTCCGGCATGACCACCGTCATCGTCACCCACGAAATGGGCTTCGCCAAGGAAGTCTCCGACCGGGTGCTGTTCATGGATAAGGGCGTTATCGCCGAAGAAGGCAGCCCCGCGGAAATTTTCGGCAATCCTCAGAACGCCCGTACCAGGGAATTCCTGAGCAAGGTACTTTATTAATCCGTCTTCTGTGGCGGGGGAGCGTTGCTCTTCCGCCCGTTTCATTCCCCCGAAACCCGCACCATGAAAGGAGCGTCCCTATGACCCCCGCAAAGCAGCGCATAATAGATCACATCGAACAAAACGCCTCTGTTTTCACCTCCGTCAGCGATCAGATCTGGGAACTGGCCGAGCTTTCCCTGAAGGAATTCGCCTCCGCCCAGCTGTATCTGGACGCCCTGAAGCAGGGCGGCTTCCAGGTGGAAGAAAATATCTGCGGCATCCAGACCGCCTTCTCCGGCTCCTTCGGCCACGGAAAGCCCGTCATCGGTATCCTGGCGGAGTTCGACGCCCTGTCCGGCCTTTCCCAGAAGGCAGGCCAGACCCAGCGGGAAGAGCTGGTCAAGGGCGGCAGCGGCCACGGCTGCGGCCATAATATGCTGGGCGCGGGCTCCCTGGCGGCGGCCTTCGCCATCAAGGATTACCTTTCCTCCACCGGCCGGGAGGGCACCGTGATCTTCTACGGCTGCCCCGGCGAGGAAGGCGGCGCGGGCAAGGCCTTCATGGGCCGGGCCCGGCTGTGGGAAAAGCTGGATTGCGCCCTCACCTGGCACCCCTCCGACGCCAACGAGGTCTCCACCGGCACCTGTAATTCCTGCATTCAGGCCCTGTATCAATTCAAGGGCGTGGCCGCCCACGCGGCGGGCAATCCGGAAGCCGGCCGCAGCGCCCTGGACGGCGTGGAACTGATGAACATCGGCGTGCAGTATCTCCGGGAGCATATGTCCTCCGGCGCGCGCATCCATTACGCCATGGTGGACGGCGGCGGCTTCTCTCCCAACGTGGTGCAGCCCCACGCCTCGGTGCTGTACATGGTGCGCTCCACCAAGGTGAAGGAAGCCGTGGAACTGACCCATCGGGTGGACGACATCGCCAGGGGCGCGGCTCTGATGACCGGCACCTCCTTCGAGAAGGTCTTCATCGACGGCACCGCCAATACCGTGCCCAATTCCGTCCTGGAAAAGCAGCTTTACGCCAATTTCCTGGAAGCCCCCCTGCCGGAATATACCCCGGAGGAAATCGCCTTTGCCGAAAAGCTTCAGGCCACCTACGGCCCGGAAACCGAACTCCCCGGCCTGGGCGCTCATTATGATCCCAAAATCGCCGCGGAAGTCAAGGCTCTGCGGGAAAAGGCTCGCACCAAGGCTCTGAACGGCTTCGTCATGCCCCTGTATACTGGCGACGCCTTCAGCCCCGGCTCCACCGACGTGGGCGACGTCAGCTGGCTGACCCCCACCGCCCAGATCTATACCGCCTGCTTCCCCTCCGGCGCGCCGGGCCATTCCTGGCAGAATGTCTCCATCGGCAAAACCTCCGTGGGCCATAAGGGCCTGCTGCTGGCGGGGAAGGTGCTGGCCATGACGGCGGCGGACCTGTTCGAACATCCCGAAATCATCGACCAGGCCAAAAAGGAATTCGCCCAGCGGGCGGCGGAAGGCTACACCTGCCCCATTCCCGACGACGCGGTTCCCATTGCCATCGAGCTGTAATCTTCCAAAAAATCCGGCGGACGTTCCCGCTTTTCGGAACGTCCGCCGTTTTTTGTTTACCTGCTGAACAGAATCAATCCGTCCCCCTCGGGATAAATCTGCACGTCCTGCTGATATTTCCCGGTGCTTCCGTCGGCCAGGGCCAGATACCACTTCACCCTTCGCAGGGTGTACCGATAGGCCTCCCACAGGGTGATCTGCCCGCTGTAATCCGCGTCGGCGCTGAGGGAACCCCTGCGCTGGCCTTCCATGTTCCATCCCAGGCCGTCGCACAGCGCCCGACAGAACACCGTGGCCGTCTGCCCCTCTTCGTCGCCGTAGCCCAGCCGGTAACTGTCCTGTCCCCGGGCCGCGCTGGCCAACACCTTGTACTTGCTGCCGGAAAACGCGGCATTGCCCCCGGCAAATACGTTCACCAGTTCCTGGGCCAGACTCGCTTCCCCGCCGATCACGCCGCCGCTGTCGCAGAAATCCGCCAACACCACCACCGTGCCCGGCACCGCCCGCAGCATCCGTTCTAATTGGCTGCCGGTTAATTCGCTGCCGTCGGAAAATTGTAAAACCGTCTCTCCCGCCCGGGCGCTCCCGTGGCAGGAAATGTAGAAAATCGAAACGTCGCATTCCCGGGCCCCGGCGAAGAATTCGGTCACCGCCGCCTGCAGCTCCTGGGCCGTGATGTCGATCTCCACCCGGGTGGGACAGCTCTCCCCCTCATATTGGGCGGTTTCAAACAGGGATTGCAGGTTGTATACCGTGTTCACCGACCCGGTGCGCACGGTGTTGACCCCGGATTGATACATCTGTTCCCCGATCAACAGCGCCCGGTACCGGGTGGGCGCGGGCTCCACGTGCACCTGCAGCGCCGCTTCCATCTCGCCGTATCGGGCGTAAACCACCGCGTCTCCCTCGGCCAACGCAGTGATTTCCCCCGCCTGAGAAATCGTCGCCACTTCTTCGTTGGAGGAGGCGTACGTAAATTCCGCGTCCGACGCCGCCAGAGGATATACCAGCAGCTCCGGAGTCTGAGCATCCCCCGCCCGCAGGGTGATTTCTCCCTCCGGATAGGAAATGCTTCGGGGCACCACCGGCAAAACCGTCACCGTAATGGACTGGCTCAGCCCGCCGTATGCATACACCGTGATCCGCGCTTCCCCCGGCCCCTGGGCGGTTACTACGCCCGCGTCCGAAACCGTGGCCACGCTTTCGTCGGAAGAGGCCCATACCATGTCCCCGTAATTTCCCCGGGGCTCCGTCCGCGCCCGGACGGAACGCATGGCCCCTTCCAGCAGCGTCATGTCCCCGGTGAGAATCTCCAATTGTTCCGGGGCCTGCCCCTGAAAGCTCTTTTTCCGCACCCGGAATTTTCCAACTCCCGTGCCCGCGGCGTAGACCCGCAGATAATACGTCTTCCCCGCTTCCCCTTCCAGATACAGATACGCCGCTCCGCCCCGGTATCGGGATTGCACCAGCCGGGTGCCCGTCTCGTCGTAAATTTCCCCGCGCAGGGAAACGTTCCCCGCTCCGTCCGCCGAAAGATAAATCCCCGTGCGGCCGCTCTGGGCGGTAAAGGCATACCACTGGGCGTTTCCCGGCTGCAGAATCACGCCCTGGGTCACGTCCGAATCCAACACCTCCGGCAGCAGCAGGCTTCGCCCGGTCATGTGGCGCATCCATTCCAGCGTGCAGTCCCACCGGAGCTGAATCTCCAGCACATATCGCTTTCCCGCCGCCAGCGACGCGCTGAGCAGATGCCCGCCGCCGCTGCCCCGGGCCACCACCGCGCCGTCGCACAATAACAGCGCCCGGGAAACGGGGTCCCCGCTGCCGCAAAAGGCGTACAGGTCGTATACCCCGCTGATCTTCGGTTCAAACGCCAGCTTCTGCGAACCGCTTCCGGCGCTGACCCAGGCCCGCTTGTCCAGGGAGAAATCGTTTTCCGCAAAGGCAGGCGCGCAAAGGCCGCCGGCCCATAGGGCCAGCGTGAAAAGAAGCGCCAGAATTCCCGGCAGCGTCCGCCTTTTCATTGCCTGCCTCCGCGTTTTGTTTTTATTCCGCCTGAATGTAGTCCATCTTCACATATCCCGTAAACGCCGCGGCCCGCACCTGGGCCCAGCCGTTCTCCTGGGCGCATACCACCAGCCGGTATCCGTCGTACAGCCGCGCCACCGCGGGATATTCCGTGGAAGGTCCGGTGCGCACGTTCAGCAGGGTCTTGCCCTGCAATACCACCCGGGCGTAATATTCCCCTTCCGCCAGCGTTCCCAAATCCCCCTCCGCCGGGGGCAGGTTCAGCATTTCCTTTGCCAGCGCCTGGGGAATTTCCTCCTGGGCCGGCAATTCGGGGGTATCCCAGTCAATGCGCTCCAGCGTCATGCCGGGATAATAGAAGTTCAGTATCTCCACATAACTCATGTCGTAATTCCCGGCCATTACCTGCGCGCCCCGCTGGCTCATGCCCACCCCGTGGCCAAATCGCCGCATTTCGATGAGATAATTCTCGCCTTCCTGCCGAACGCTGCAAATTTCGTAATCCCGGGAATTCAGCCCCAGGGAAAATCCGTCCTTCACGTCCTCATATACGCTCAGGGAAACCGTGCGGGTTTCCTCCGTGTCCTGCCAGGGCAAAAGGTCCCATTTGTACCATTTCCCCTCCAGATACGCGTATCCCATGGCCCACCCGGAGATTCGGTCGCCGTCGTATTCCACTTCCACCAGCCCCCGGTCCCGGGTCTGAATCTTCATGGTCACGTCCATCTGCCGGTACATGTAGCTGCCCTCAAAGGCCGGGTCAGATAGCGTTATTTCCGTAATCTCCCCGCCCCGCACCCGGGCGTGCCCGGAGGTATCGATGCGTTCGTCCAATAATTTCCAGAAATCCCCTTCGTCCCGGGCCGCCGGCACGGAAAGGCTGTTGACCATGCTGCGGCTGTTTTCCAAATCGTAGGGGTCGTCCTTCTGCTGGATGTATCCGTAATCCCCGTCGCCGCCCCAGATCTGGTTCGGCGTGGCCACCTGACCGCCGTTGGACGCGGTGTAATAACACCCGGCGTAGCTCCCCTGATAGGTGCCCACCACGCCCCGGGTTTCCTCCACCGCCTGGGCCACGTTCACATATTCCCCGTCCGCGCCCTTGTATACCTGGTCGCTGGTGGTGTCCGTCACGTCGTATTCCGCGTCCGCCCTTGCGGCCTTTTTGCTCATGGCGTAAGTACGCGCCGCCACCGCCTGGGCCTTCAGGGCCTCCAGAGGAAAGGAATCGCTCATTTCGTATGCCACCACCCCCCGGAGATAATCCTCCATGGAAATCGTGAGCACGCACCGGAGCACATCCCCGTCGCAGAGAATCCGCAGATCCCCCTCGTACAGGGTGTCTTTCTCGGATTCGTAGATGTACAGCCCGTTTTCCCCGCCGTCCTCCCCCGCGCAGCGGGTCAGCACCGCCTCGGTGCCTGCCTTCATCACAAAGCCCTCCGCGGCCAGATAAATTTCCCCGTTCGCCGCGGCAAAGGCCAGCCGTGTCCCCCGGTCAAAGCGCATGCTCTCGCCCAGCCGGTATTCCCCGCTGAGGGTCAGCTGCATGCCGGAGAGATCCCCCAGGGATTTCAGGTACACCCGCACCTGCCCGTCGTCCGTAATTACAGAATCCGTAACCGTGCCCGCCGGGGCGCTTTCCCCGTAGGCGGTCAGGCCGAGTATCCATATCAGCGCCGTCAGCAGCGCCGTCCATCGGTGTAACCCTCTGTGCATGCAGTTGATCCTCCTTTTTCCCCCTTAGACGAAATCGCCTTCTTCGGGGTTCGATTTTTCTCCCTGGGCTTCCTGCCTCGCAAAAACGCTAGACGGAAACGCCCAATACCTTCATGCCCAAACTGACCATCAACAGCGCCAGCACTCCCAGCATTACGTACCGCACCAGCCCCGCGCCCTTTTTCACCGCCAGCTTCGCCCCCAGATAGCCCCCCGCCAGGGAAAGGCAGGTGGCCGGAATGGCCAGGGCAATGAGCACCTGCCCCGCGGCGATGCGGGTAATCAGCGACATGCAATTGCTGGCCAGGTTCACGGGCTTGGCCGTGCCGGAGGCCGTCACCATGTCCATGCCCCCCACCCAGGAAAACAGCAGAATCAGAAACGTGCCCGTGCCCGGGCCAAAGAACCCGTCGTACGCCCCGATCACCAGTCCCGCCAGGGCGCAGCCCAGCATTCTTGCGCGGGTCATGGGCCGGGAGACCTCCGGGCCCTTTTTGCGAATCAGCACCGTCAGCGCCACCAGCGGCAGACAGCACAGCATCACCACCGTCATCTTCTCCGAGCCCACCCACATGGCCAGTTTCGTGCCCAGATAAGACCCCGGCAGCGCCAGCGCCGCCGCCCAGAGCGCCGGCCGCCATAAAAGCTTTCCGGACCGGCTGTAGCGCACCGTGGCCACCAGCGTGCCGAACATGGCGGAGCATTTGTTGGTGCCGGAAGCCAGGTCGTAATCCAGCCCTGCCAGCGTGTATGCCGGCAGGGAAATCAGCCCGCCGCCCCCGCTGATAGAGTCCACCACCGCCGCCAGAAACACCATGGGCAGCACAATCAGAAACACCTGCGCATCCGGTATCATTTGTAAATCCACTCCCGCCTTCATCCTTCGCCCGGTAAAAATCGGACTTGTTTTATATTATACCAGAAACATGTGTAATTTTTTTCGATCCTTTGTAACAAAAACCCGCACTTTCTCGCCTATAGATAGAAAGGGATGCCGCCGGTTCTTTCTCCGGTCACAATTCTGTGATAAAATGAATGCATCCCAATTCACAGAAAGGCAGGTGCTTCCCCTGAAGGCGGAGGTTTATGAACTGGTTGCCCTGGGCATGCGCTATTTCTTCGCGGCCATACTGGCGCTGATCGTCGTCCGGGCCTGGCGCATCACCCTGACAGACGCCCGTCGGGCCACCCGGCTGCGCAGGCTTTCCCCGGAAACCGGCCTCTGCGGGGAATTCCTGGTCACTCAGGGCGATGGCAAGGCCAAAACCGGCATGCGCTATCCCGTCATCCGGGAAGGCATGATCGGCTCCTCCCGAAAGTCCGACGTGCGCCTGCGTTCCTCCTCGGTTCGGCGCACCCATGCCTTTTTCCAATTGACCCCGGAGGGCCTGCGCCTGCGCTCCTCCGGCCGGGCCCATCTGGCGGTAGAGGGCGCCTCCCGCCGGGAGGCCCTGCTTTCCGACGGCTCCCGGCTGGAAATCGGCCGGGTGCAGCTGATGCTGGTGCTTTCCGATCCTACCGGCGCTTCTCTGAACGCACCCCCGGAATTTGAGCCGGACGAAGCGCCCGCGCCCCGCCCCCGGCCTCAGGAGAAATCCCCGGAAACGCCGGCGGACGACCTGTTCCGGGTGCCGGAAGACGACGCCCCCGCCGCCCCTCCCCGGAACGATGCGCCCCATGAATGGGTGGATTCTTCCCTGGAAGGCCCTCGCCCCCGGCCTCAGAAGCCAAAGCGCGAGGAATATCACGATCCCTTTGATATTTGATTTTACCCCCCGGGAAAGGAGGTCCCCATGGCGAAAGCTCCCGACGTATCCAAGCTGAAGCGTGCGCTGATGCGTTCCAATACCCGCCTGCTTCTGTCGGCGGTTTTGCTGTTCCAGTTTGCCGCCTGCCTGCTGCTGGCCCTGAAAACCCAGCCCCTGGATACCCAGGCGCTGCTGTTTGCGGTGGCCGTTCCTCTGACTACGTACCTGTTTTCCACCCTGATAACCAGATTATGGCCCGTGGATCGGGCGATAATCATCCTGACGCTGCTTTTGTGTTCCATCGGAATCATCACCCTCAAAGCCATCGCCAAATCCCCCACCACCCCAGGCACTCAGGCGAAATACGCCCTGCTGGGGCTGGTGGCCATGGGGTTGGGCATGGGCTTTATCCGCCTGATGCGCCGCCCGGGGAAGGGGCTCACCCTGGCCATGATGGTTTTGTGCCTTCTTGCGCTGATGACCCCCTGGGTACTGGGCTCCTGGAAGGACGGCGCCCGCAACTGGATTCTGCTGTTTGGCGGCCGCGTCTCCCTCCAGCCCAGCGAATTTATGAAGCCGGTGTTTCTGCTGGTGCTGGCCTCGGGCATGAGCAATCGCCCCCGCTTTCTGCGCACCCTGCCCACCCTGGCCTTCGCGGCGGCCTGCTGCGGTATCCTGCTTTCTCAGCGGGACCTGGGCGCGCTGCTGATTTATTTTCTTTCCACGGTGGCGGTGTTTTTCGTGGCCACCAGTAACGGCTTTCTCACCCTGGCGGGTCTGGGCATGGGGGCCGGGGCGGGCTATCTGGCCTATCGGGCCCTGCCCTATGTGCAGCGGCGCTTCGCCATGTGGAAGGATCCCTGGAGCGACCCGGAAAATTACGGCTATCAGCTGGTGCAGGCCCTCATCGCCATCGGCTCCGGCGGCCTGTTCGGCATGGGCCTGGGCCTGGGTTCCCCCAGAGACATTCCCCTGTATCATTCAGATTTTATCTTCGCCGCGCTGACGGAGGAATTCGGCCTGGTGTTCAGCGTGTGCCTGCTGATTCTGTATGTGCTCATCATCATGCGCGGCCTCATCGCCGCCATGAACGCCCGCACCAGCTTCCATTCCCTGGCGGCCTTCGGCGTGGTGGCCATGCTGGGGCTGCAGACCATGCTCATCGTGGGCGGCAATACCCAGCTTCTGCCCCTGACGGGGGTCACCCTGCCTCTGATCTCCTCCGGCGGCTCCTCCCTGGTCAGCACCTTTTTCGCCCTGGGCATGCTCTGCGGCATTACGTCCCTGAACACGGAGGACGAAGCCCGGGACATCGAGCAGATCGAAATCCGACAGGAGGCGATGCTATGAAGGAATTGCGCCGCAATATGCGCCTGGTGGGCGCATTGATCATCTGCCTGTTTACCCTTCTGTGCGCGGGCTATGCCCTCACGGTGTATACCCAGGGCGCTCAGTGGGCTTCCACCGCCTATAACACCCGGGGCAATGCCTCCGGCTCCCTCCGGGGCGAAATTACCGACCGCAACGGCGTGACCCTGGCCGCCACCGATGAGGACGGCAGCCGGGTCTATCCCGAGGATTCCGCCACCCGCCGGGCCCTTTCCCAGGTGGTGGGGGATACCCGGGGCATGTCCGGCGCCAGCGTGGAAACCTTCCATTCCGCCACCCTGATGAACCTTTCCAACAGCCTCACCGGCCGCCTCAGCGAATTGATCTCCGGCGCCCGCCATGTGGGCAACAGCATGGAACTGACGGTGGATTCCCGGCTGCAGGCCTACGTGTCCTCCATCTTCCCGGAGGGGAAAAAGGGCGCGGTGTGCATCGTCAATTATAAAACCGGCGAAATCCTGTGCATGGTCTCCAAGCCGGATTATGACCCTGCGGAAGTCCTCGCCCATCCGGATACCGCCGTGGAGGACACCGCCTATCTCAACCGCTGCCTTCAGGGCCTGTATACCCCCGGCTCCGTGTTTAAAATCATCACCGCCGCCTCCGCCCTGGAAAACGACCCCGGCGTGGTGGATCAGACCTTCTCCTGCGCCGGCATATGGGAATTCGGTTCCTCCAAGGTCAATTGCGCCGGCAATACCGCCCACGGCAACCTGAAGCTGAAAAAGGCCTTCGCCAAGTCCTGTAACGTCACCTTCGGCAAAATCGCCTATCAATTGGGGGAGGATCGCCTGCGGGCCACGGCGGAGCGCTTCGGCTTCAATGAAAATTTCAAGTTCGGCGATTTTCTCATCTATAATTCCAAGTTCCCCACCCAGACCACCGGCGATGCGGATCTGGTGTGGGCGGGCGTGGGCCAGTCCACCGTGCTGGTCACCCCCCTGCATATGGCCATGATCTCCGCCTCCATCGCCAACGAGGGGGTCATGATGCGCCCCAAGCTGGTGCGGGAGGTCACCAATTCCAACGGCGCCACCGTTACCCGGATGGAAACCGCCGCCTATCGCCAGGTGGTCTCCCCCCAGGTGGCCCAGACCCTGGCTTCCTACATGTACGAAGCCGTCCAGTCCGGCACCGCCTCCAAGGCCGCTATTTCCGGTGCCATCGTCTGCGGCAAAACCGGTTCCGCCGAAACCAGCGACGATAAATCCGTAAAAACCAACGCCTGGTATACCGGCTTCGTCTACGACGACGACCATCCCTACGCCATCGCCGTAGTCATCGAAGAAGCCGGCGCCGGCGGCTCCCAGGCCGCTCCCGTGGCCGCCAAGGCCCTGAAAAAGGCCCTGGAACTGGCCCCGTAAAAAAATCGCCCCATCCCGTCTCCCAATGCCTTCCCCTCCGGGGAAGGTGGCCGAGCTTCGCAAGGCCGGATGAGGTCGTCCCCCTTATCCAATCGCTCCATAAAAAATCCCGGACAGGCGAAATTCCTCTCGCCGTCCGGGATTTTTCCATTCAAAACCGTCGCCTCGCCGTCCCCATGCCTTCCCCTCTGGGGAAGGTGGCCGAGCTTCGCGAGGCCGGATGAGGTCGTCCTTCTTTTGCCCAACTCCGCGAAAATGAAAACCGCGGAATGAAGCCCCCGCCTTTTCGTCTCCCCCGCCTTCCCCTCTGGGGAAGGTGGCCGAGCTTCGCAAGGCCGGATGAGGTCGTATCCCCCAATCCGTAAACCCGCTTACAGCAGGAAAACCCCCGCCTTTTCGCAGGTTTCCAGGGTGCTCTCCGGCCAGATGGAGGCCTGTACCTCGCCGATGTGGCATTTTTTCAGAATCTGCATGCAGATTCTGCTCTGGCCGATGCCGCCGCCGATGGTCAGGGGCAATTTCCCCTCCAGCAGCGCCCGATGGAAGGGCAGCTCCGCCCGCTCCGGACACCCGGCCTTGGCCAGCTGACTGGTCAGGGATTCCTCGTCCACGCGAATGCCCATGGAGGAAATTTCAAACGCGCAGCCCAGCACCTCGTTCCATAGCACAATGTCGCCGTTCAGGGCCCAGTCGTCGTAATCCGGGGCGCGGCCGTCGTGGGGCTTGCCGGAAAGGGGCAGCCTGTCGCCAATGCGGGCGATAAACACCGTCTTGTATTCCCGGGTAATCTCCGTTTCCCGCTGCTTGGGGGTCAGGTTCGGATACCGCTTTTCCAATTCATCCGTGGTAATAAAGGTCACCTCCGGGCAGATCACCGGGCTCAGTTTTTTAAACATGGCGCACGCGGCCAGTTCCGTGGCGGCCAGCGCCCGCACAATCACCTTCACAATCTCCCGCAGATAGTCGAAATTCCGGTCCTCCCGCAGAATTACCTTTTCCCAGTCCCACTGATCCACGTAAATGGAATGCAGATTGTCCACGTCCTCGTCCCGGCGAATGGCGTTCATGTCGGTGTACAGTCCCTCGTGGGGCCCGAATCCGTACCGGGCCAGTGCCATGCGCTTCCATTTGGCCAGGGAGTGCACGATCTCCATTTCGCCCTTTACGTCCATTGCGTCAAAGTGCACCGGCCGCTCCACGCCGTTCAGGTTGTCGTTCAGGCCGGAACTTTTTTCCACAAACAGCGGCGCGGACACGCGCAGCAGCCCCATGGCCTCGGAAAAAACCTTCTCAAAGGTATCCTTTACGTATTTAATGGCGTCCTCGGTCTCCCGCACGCTGAGTACGCTTTTGTACCCCTGGGGAATCATACATCTGTCCATTGATTTCAGCTCCTTCGGCAGGTATAATAGATGCCGGGCGTTTTAAAATGATGCTTATTATACCATGCATATATTAATTTTTACGCCGCGCACCCCGCCGATTTCGGTCGAAAATGAATTTTTTATCTTCTGAAATTGCAATTTTATCCATAGGAGGCCGCCTCATGCTGGTTCTGGAACCCTGTCCGTCCTATTCCCCCGAAGTCTGCCGCCCGGCCATGGCCCGTCTTTTGAAGGCCGCCGGCGGTCTGGACTGGGTGCGCCCCGGCATGACCGTGGGCGTAAAGATCAACCTGGTCGCCGCCCTGAAGCCCGACAGCGCCGCCACCACCCACCCCGCGCTGGTGTGCGCCCTGGTGGAGCTTTTGCGGGAAAGGGGCGCAAATGTGCTGGTGGGGGATAGCCCCGGGGGCCTGTTCAACGGCCCTGCCCTGGAGCGCATCTATTCCATCACCGGCATGAAGGCCGTGGAAGCCGTCGGCGGCCAATTGAACCGGGATTTCTCCTGTAAACAGGCCCGTTTCCCGGAAGCAAAATCCGCCAAACGCTTCGAATACACCGGCTGGCTGGATTCCTGCGACGCGCTGATCAATTTCTGTAAACTCAAAACCCACGGCATGATGGGCCTCTCCGCCGCGGTGAAAAACCTCTTCGGCGCGGTGCCCGGCACCCGCAAGCCGGAAATGCATTATCAGTTCCCCCAGGTGGAGGATTTCGCCAACATGCTGGTGGACCTGAACGAATACTTCCGCCCCCAGCTGAATCTGGTGGACGCGGTGGTGGGCATGGAGGGCAACGGCCCCACCATGGGCACGCCCCGGCCCCTGGGCCTGCTGCTGGCGGACGACAACCCCTACCGGCTGGATACCGCCTGCGCCGCCCTCATCGGGGAAGACCCTGCCGCCCTGCCTGCCCTTTCCGCCGCCCGGGCTCGAGGCCTTCTGCCGGAAGACACGCCCCTGCCGAAGGAAATGACGCCCTTCCTCCGGCCGGACTGGAACCGCCCGCCCCGGCGGGATATCCGCTTTGTCCGGGGCACGCCCCTGTCCCCGGTGCTCACCTTCCTTCTGCAGGCCCGGCCCAAGGTGCTCCCGGCCCAGTGCGTGGGCTGCGGCAAATGCGCCCGCGTCTGCCCCGCCAAAGCCATCCGCATGCAGCGCCATCGCCCTTCCATCGATCGAAAGGCCTGCATCCGCTGCTTCTGCTGCCAGGAATTCTGCCCCAAGGGCGCCATGATTTCCCATCGCAGCGCCATTGCCCGCCTGCTGACCCCGTAACCTCCCGCCCCGGCAGTTTCCCTTTTCAAGCTAAATAAAATTCGGCGGACATTGCGCCAATTGCAATGCCCGCCTTTTTGCTTCGCTTATTTTCCCTGCTTCAGCGCGTCCGCGCTGCCGGAATACAGATACGTCAGAAATTCCGCGGAAGCGCGGCCGTCTCTGCGGGGGCAGTTCATCTGTTTCATCGCCGCGTTCACCGCCGCCGCGGTGTATTCCTCGTATACGCCGATGGAATCCGCCACGTCCTCCTTGCGGAGATAGCCCAGCTGATACAGCCGCTTCTGCAGGGCCAGCACCTCATCGCCGCTGTCGCCCGCCTCCAGGGCGGCATACGCCTGGGTCTTCTTCCAATACCGGGTGCCCGCCTTGGGGGCGGCCTGGGAAAGCAGCAGGTTCATCAAATCGGCGCTGACTTCCCCGGTCTGCTCCACGCCCAGGGCCTTCTGGAAGGCCTCCACCGCAGCCTGAGTGCCGCCGCCGTAATTGCCGTCCGCCTCGCCGCTGTAGAAGCCCAGCTCCGTCAGCCGGCTTTGCAGGTTCTTCACCTCGTCGCCGTTGTCCCCCTTCATCAGGGAAGGCAGCGTCACCTCCGCCGCGGCCGCGTCCGCCTGGGCCTCCGCCACCCGGCTGGGGCTCAGGGGCGCACCGTCGGAAAAAGCCGTCTCCTGTAAGGCCACCGTGGCCACGCCGGTCTCCTCTTCCCCGGCCGCCGCCTGGAAGGCCTTCACCGCCTGCACCATGTCGTCGCTGAATACGCCGTCCGCGGCCCCTTCGTAATATCCCAGTTCCGCCAGCCGGTTCTGCAGATTTTTCACTCCGTCGCCGGTGTCGCCCCACTGGAGCAGGGCGTAAATCTGCTTCATCTCGCCGGAAGCGGGCGCGTCCTCGGCAAAGAGCTGTTTTTGCAAATCCACGCCGGCCACGCCGGTCTGTTCCACCCGGCAGGCCACCTGAAACGCAGAAACCGCCTGCACCGTGGCCTGGTCGTATTCCCCCGTGGCCTCCGTCAGATATCCCAAATCCCGCAGCCGCAATTGCAGCTGGGTCACCCGTGCGCCGCTGTCCCCCGCCATCAGGGTCAGATCCCCGTCCTCCCGGGCGGCGGCGGTCTCCTCCGGCGCGGCGGCATAAGCCCGGGCCTGGTCGGAATACAGCGCCTTCTGCAAATCCACAATGGCGTAATCCCGGGGCTTGTAGTCGTACGCCTCATAAAACAGCCGTACCGCCGCCACGGTGTCGTCGTCATACACGCCGGTCTGCTCCACCGGGTATCCCAATTCCGCCAGCCGGTTCTGCAGGGCGATGACGGCGCTGCCGGTGTCCCCTTTTTCCAACCGGGTGTAATGGGAATCCACCGCCGCGGTGTAGGCCTCGCTGCCGTACACCAGCGCCTCTTCGGAAAACAGCCGCTTCTGCAGCGCCGCGGTGGCAATGCCCGTCTGCATCACGCCGTAGCCCTTTTCGAAAAGCTTCACGGCCTCCTCCGTAGCGTCGTCAAACACCCCGGAAACCCCCGCGGAATAATATCCCAGTTCCGTCAGCCGGGTCTGCAGGTTGGAAACCGCCGTGCTGGTGTCTCCCAGGCGCAGCTGCGTATATCCCGTGGCCTCGTTGGACATGGCGTCCACCGCGTCGTCCACCGTGCCGTTGAGCAGATCGGGGTTGTTCAATATCACCTTGCCTTCCCCGTTAATGAGGAAGTCGTCCGGCGGGGTGGTGGGGTCCGGGGAGATGGTGGTGGTGGCGTAGGGCACCACAATGTCCACCCCCGTGTCCGGCGAAGAAGCGGCGGAGATCACGCCGTCCTGGTCGGAACACCCCGCCGTGACCACGGCAATCAGCGTAAGCGCCGAAATCAGCGCGAATTTCTTTGACATGGTTTTTCCCTCCGGTCAGTAGTATAGCGCTATTTTGTAAATTTATAGATACATACGTTCCCCTCTTGGAATACCGTTTCGCAATTCTCCCGGAAATACGCCTCGTCCACCGTAAATTCGCCCCGTTCATATCCGGAAACGTAGACGTAATCCACCCCGTATTTTTCAAACAGCGCCCGATTTTCCCCGGGGTTTTCCATCATGCGCTTTTCGTCCGCCTTCTGCTGGGAATAGTCCACCCCGTGATAATACAGATAACTGGGGGTGCCGCAGATGATCTGCCGGCCTCCCAGGGCGGAAATGGGGTTGTTGTGATGGCTGCCGGTGAGGAACACGCTGTCCTGTTCCGTTTCGGCGGCAAATGCCCCCGCGGCGGCCTCCTCGGCGGAAAACAGCACATAATCCGAAACCACCTCCCGGCCCATGGTGAGCCCGGCGGAAAGCATGGAAACCAGCAGGAACACCGCCAGCAGATACCCCCGGCACTTCAGCCCCTTCAGCCGCTTCCACACCCGGGCCACAAACAGTCCGATCATGGGGGTCACGGTCATATAGGCCACATAAAACAGTTTGTTGTTGTCGTAAGGATTGGGCTGAAACTGGAAGATCTCCGCAATGGCGTAAATGCATCCCGCCCCCAGGGCCAGCGCCCGGCCCACCCGGTCCATGCCCAGGCACGCAGGCACGATCAACAGATACGCAATGCCCACGTTCTTGATCCAGAACCAGAAATACCCGTCAATAAAGGTATTGTCGCCGTTGTTGTTCACCCAGTTCAGCCGCACGGCCAGGGAGCCGCCCTCCGCCGTCTGGGGAAAGGTCCACCTCAGCAGCTGGGGCAGTGCCAGCGCCACCGCAATGCCGCCGTAGGTGAGAAACCGAATGCCCACCTCCGTCCGCAGCCTTCCCCGGGCGCGAATCAGGCAGGAAGCCATGCCCCCCGCGGAAATCAGCCCCAGCGCCAGAAAGGAATGGGTGTGTATCATGGGCATGGCCCCGGCCCAGATTCCCAGGGCCAGCGCCGTGCCTCCCCGCCGTTCCCGCATCAGCTTCGTCAATAGATACAGCGCCGGCAAAAGCACCGTCCATCCCGCCAGCAGCGTCCGCTGGGGAATCATCATGTCGCACAATACGTTGGACCAGCGCAGATTCAGCGCCGGCTGATTGGTGGGCGTGCGGTAAAAGCCCGTGAAGACCTCCTTCAGCGCAGTGGCGTCCCCCGCCGCTCCATCCAGCACGTGGAAAAAACCCAGTCCGCCGTTAAAGAAAAACAGCAGAAAGCCCACCGTCACCGCCAGCCGGCTCCGGGTAATCTCCCATGCGAAAAAGCAGAACCCCGAGTATACCAGCATTAGCATCAGACTTCCCGTCACCACAAAGGCCGTGACAAGGGGCGTGCCCAAAAGCAGCATGGAGGTAACCATGGAATCCGCCAGGAAGGGATAACACAAATCGGCCCCGGGCAAAAGGGTGTACGTGGGCGGGAAGGCCGCGTTTTTCAACCCCGTGGCAATGCCCAGATGCAAACACAGATCGCCGTAAGTGGACTGTCCCACGTGCAGCGCCCCGTCCACGTTGCGGATGGTGTGCGTCCATTGCAGATATATCCCCAGAATCAGCATGGGCACGGCCAGCGCCGCGAACAGCTTCCAGGGAACCGGGCCTTCCTCCGCCCCGGCAAACAATCCGCCCTTCTTCCGCCGCCAGACCCACGCGCCCCCGGCGCACGCCGCCGCCAGCCCCAGCCCGCAAAACTGCGCCGCCAGGGTAAACCGCAGGAAAAACGCAAACAGCGCCGGCGCCCACATCATGTAAATCAGCCCCAGCGCCAGTCCCAGCCAGATCTGCACCAGCTTTTCCCGGCGCAGGGCCAGAGCCATGGTTGTAGCCACACCGCAGGCCTCAAAGCCCGCCAGCAATAGAATTCCGCCCATGCATTCCTCCCAAAAAGGATGTTCTTTTTCGAAAATTCAGACGCGCCTTTCAAAAAACGGGCGGCCGAAAGCCAGACGCTTTGGCCGCCCGAACCGTCATTCTCCGCCTTCCAGATCGCTCAATACCGGCGGCTGGCAGCGACCGCAGCGCTTCAGCCCCTTCTCCAGCGCGTCGTAAAGGGTGTGCGGGTCTGCCGAGGACATGTTCACGCAGGTGCTGCCCGCATGATAGTATCGGGAATTGTCGTTGTAATATACGGTGACGGTCTTCGCTTTTTCCATAAGAAGCTGCTGCCGCTGCTGTTCCTGGGCGGCGTATTCCGTCAGGGCCCCGTCGCCGCCGCAGTCCGGGCAGCCGGAAAGTCCCTGGGCCAGCGCGTCCTTCTTGGAAAGCAGCCGATAGCTTCCCTGGAAGGAGGCGCAATCGTCGCTGATGTGGCAGACGTCGTTTTCGTCTGCCCACACCACGTCCTCCTCCAGCAGCTCCGCCGCCGGGGCGCCGCAGTTGCCGCAGGCCACATAACCCTCGCTCACCGCGTTTTCCAGGGTGCAGGGGCTCGCGCCGGTCATGCCTACGCAGGTCTCCGCCATGTGATAGGCCTTTCCGTTCTCCGTGTGATACACCACCGCCGCGGAAGCAGGCTTGGCCAGCACCACCCCGTCCACCACCCAGGGATTGGGCGTGGGCTCGGGGGTGGGTTCCGGCGTGGGTTCTTCCGTGGGTTCGGGGGTGGGCTCTTCCTTCGGCAGATATGCCGCAGCCCCGCATTCCGCGCAGGTCGCGTATCCCTTCTCCGCCGCCTCGCTGGCCGTCATCAGCCGCCACTGCCCGTTGAAGGCCGCGCATTCGTCGCTTACGTGGCAAATCTCGTTTTCGTCAATCCACAATACCGGCTCCTGTGCCTGCAAAATGCTGGCGTCCGGCGCATGGCAGTTACCGCAGGCCCGATAGCCCGCTTCCACCGCCTCAGTCAGGCTGTGGGGAGAAGCCCCGCGCATCTGTACGCAGCTTTCCGCCATGTGATACCCCACGCCGCCTTCGCAGTAATACACCGTCGCCTCTCCCGGGGCCTTCAGGGTCACCGGTCCCGCCGGCTCCTGCACGGGTTCGGGGGTAGGCTCCTGGGTGGGCTCGAGGGTGGGCTCCTCCGTGGCCTGCGTCTGCGGCAGATATTCCGCCGCCCCGCATTCCGCGCAGGCTGCGTATCCCTTCTCCGCCGCCTCGCTGGCCGTCATCAGCCGCCACTGGCCATTAAAGGCCGCGCATTCGTCGCTTACATGGCAAATCTCGTTTTCGTCAATCCACAATACCGGCTCCTGGGCCTGCAAAATGCTTGCGTCCGGAGAACCGCAGGCCCGACAGGCCCGGTATCCCGCCTCCACGCTGGCCCGAAGGGTGTCCGGGGAAGCGCCCTGCATGTTCACGCAGCTGGAAGCCATGTGATAGCCCACGCCGCTCTTGCAATGATACACCGTGGCCTCGCCGGGATCCTTCAGCGTCACCGGCCCCTCAGTCGCCTGGGCCGTTTCGGCGGGAGCTTCCGTGGG
>CACXHB010000059.1 GCA_902767315.1 uncultured Eubacteriales bacterium | reverse complement strand
TTCAGCAAAAACTGGTAGGGGTGGCAGTGGCGGGGGAGCTTGCTCCCCCGTCCACCAGCTTGTCAAAATCTTTTTTGACAAGCTGAACGCGGGAACCGATCATTTCGGTTTCCGCGTTTTGCGTGGGCGAATGCGTTTTTCAGCCCGCCAGCATGTCTCGGTTGGGCTTGTAGCTGGGCAATACCTGCATCAGCGCCGCCACGGCCGCCTCGTCGCTTTCGTGGGCGGCTTTTTCCAATTGGGCCAGATCCCGGTCCAGCCGGTCGTCGTCCATGGGAATGGGCGGCGCGACGAAGATCTTGTCGTGAGCGGTTTTGGACATGGCGGCCTTCTCGCTGTCGGTGAGCAGCTCCTCGTAGAGCTTTTCGCCGGGACGCAGGCCGATGATCTTGATGGGCATGTCCACCCCGGGGGTGTAGCCGTAGAAGCGGATGAGCTTTTTCGCCAGGTCGAGCATCTTCACCGGCTGACCCATGTCCAGCACGAAGATGGCCCCGTTCCGGGCCAGAGCCCCCGCCTGCAGCACCAGCTGCGCGGCCTCGGGAATGGTCATGAAATAGCGGGTGATGTTCTCGTCGGTGAGGGTCACCGGGCCGCCGGACTTGATCTGCGCCTCAAACAGGGGAATGACGCTGCCGTGGGAACCCAGCACGTTGCCGAACCGCACCGCCATGCACTTCATGTCCGTGCGCCGGGCGAACTGCTGGATGAGCATTTCGGTAATGCGCTTGGTGGCGCCCATGACGTTGGTGGGGTTTACCGCCTTGTCGGTGGAAAGCTGCACCAGCCGCTTCACGCCGTGTTCCGAGGCGGACTGGAGCAGATTCCGGGTGCCCGCCACGTTGTTTTTGATGGCCTCCGCCGGGGAGGTTTCCATCAGGGGCACGTGCTTGTGAGCCGCCGCGTGGAACACGATTTCCGGCCGGTACTGGGCGAATACCTCGTCCAGACGGCTCTTGTCCCGAATGGAGCCGATGAGCACCTTCACGGGACAATCCTGACCGTATCGGTTCTGCAATTCCCGCTCCAGTTCGTAGGCGCAGTTTTCATAAATGTCGAAAATAATCAGCTGTTTCGGGGAAAAGCGCATCACCTGACGGCAGATTTCGCTGCCGATGGAGCCGCCGCCGCCGGTAACCAGCACCACCCGGCCGGTGAGATACCCCCGGATGCCTTCGGTATCCAGCCGCACCTCGCCCCGGGAGAGGAAATCCGAGGTGTTGACCTCCCGCAGAAAGCCGGCCTTCCGGGTGGCGGTCTGGTCCACGTCCGAGAGAATGCGCACCTTGCAGCGGGTGCGGCGGCAGGCGTCCACAATGTCCGCAATGCGTTCCCCGTCGGTGTCGGGCATGGCGATGACGATCTGGGTCACGTCCCGGCGCTGAATGATGGAGGGAATGTCCCCGGTGTCTCCCAAAACCGGCAGATCGTAGAGCCGCTCGCCCCGCATGTCCGCCTCGTCGCTGACAAAGCCCACGGGGGTGCCGGAAATGCCCCGGCCCTCCTGACAGAGCTTGGCCGCGTAAACGCCGGCCTCCCCCGCCCCGACGATGAGCACCCGCTCGTCGGATTTGAACCGCCGGGCCAGCAGCGCCTCCCGGCAGATCTTCCACATGAACCGGGAACCGCCCACAAACGCCGCCACAAACATGCCCGCCATGGCCAGCACCATTCGGGAAATGCACCAGTGGAAGGCGTAATTCAGCCCGATGGTAATCAGCGCCCCGGCGGCGCACACCGCCACCAGCCGGGCCAGTTCCCGGGCTCCGGCGTAACGCCATTTGCTGACGTAGGTGCGCCCCGCCACCAGCAGGGCCATGTAAAGGGCGGTGAAATAGGGAATCAGCGGGCGTACCTTCCGGATCATGCTGTGATATTCCCGGCTTTTCAGGCTGCCGTCGTAGCGCATGGCCGTGGCCAGTTCGATGGCCAGCACCACCAGCGCCACGTCCAGCAGAAACAGCAGCGCGCGCCGTGCATATTTGGTCGCCTTGCGGCGGGTTTCGCTTTTCAAAGGAGTCGGCCTCCCATCCTAAAGTTCCAATCTGCCAATTTATATTATAACTTTCCCGGGAAAGGCTGTCAATCGCGGGGGAAAATGGGCCGGTCAAAGCCCAGTTTTCATCATATTTCCCGGCGCATGCCGGGGCGGCGGCGGACATACAATCCCATGGAGGTGGACGCAATGCAGAACGAACCGGCCAAAGATCACGGCCTTACTCTGGAGGGGCGGGCGAAGCTGACCGTTACCGGCGTGGAGGACGTGGACTGTTTTAGCGAAGACGCGGCCGTTATCGCCACCGCCATGGGCGCCCTCACCGTGGCCGGGGCGGGGCTGAAGGTGGCCCGGCTGGACCTGAAGGAGGGCCGCGTGGAGATGACGGGGCGCATCGACGCCCTGGAATATGGGGCGGCGAAAAAGTCCGGGCTGCTGGCCCGGCTGCTGCGATAGATGCTGTACGCGACGGCGTTTCAGGGGCGGGAATTTTTCGCCATGGCCCTGTGCGGCATGCTGATGGCGGGGGTAAGCCTGGGCTTTGCGCTGCTGCGGCGGCTGATGGCCGCGGGGAAAGGCCTTTCCCTGATCTGCGACGGGCTGATGGGCGTGATCTGGGCGGCGCTGTTCTGCGGCTTTCTCATGGGGGCCAGCGGCGGCCGCTGCCGGGGGTATCACCTGCTGGCCGCGGCGCTGGGGGCGGCGCTGGCAAGGGGCGCCCTGGCGGTTCCGGGCAGAAGGCTGATTTGCCGAATTCGCGGGGGATTCCGCGCCATAGGCCGGCGGCTGGGGAAAACCAGACTGTGCAAAATCCTGACCCGATAGGGCAAAGGTCCATTTGATGTACCGGGAAGGTCATGAGAATGTCGAAATTCGGGGTAGGGAGACGGCATTTTCCGTCGAATTCCAAAAAAGACAGCAATAAAAATAAAGCATAAATCATGAAACGGGAGCGGCGTATGCGCAGATATTCCATTCAACCCAGGTTTTATCTTTTCCTCATGGCTGTGATGCTGGTGGTGTTCGGCGCCGGCGTGGCCGTGGCCTGCGGCCGGCTTTCCGGGGAACAGCAGGCCCTTTCCCAGGCCCGGGCCCGGCAGGCGGATATGTTCGACCAGGTTTCCCATCTGCAGCAGGAGCTCAGCGACGCGGGCACCCGGGAATATATCGAGCGGGCCGCCCGGGAAGCGGGGATGCTGTATCCCGGCGAAGTGCGCTACGTGGGGCACTGAATTTTCCGGGTCGAACGGGGCCGCGGGGGAATGAAGAAGTCGCCGCGGATTCGGGCAGGAGGCGACATCATCCGGCTTCGCTGCGCTCAGCCACCTTCCCCAGAGGGGAAGGCATGGAGACGGCGGCGGGACATGTTTTTGAAATTGAAAGAAGCCCGGACGGCGAGAAAAATTTCGTCTGTCCGGGCTTTTTGGCGATGGACGAAGGAGAGGACGACCTCATCCGGCTTCGCTGCGCTCGGCCACCTTCCCCAGAGGGGAAGGCTTTGGAGATTTCGGGAAAAAACAGGGAGCCGGACGGAGGACGCATCCTCTCGCCCGGCTCCTTTTTCTCCGGAGAAATCAGTTTTTGCCGCCCAGGGCCACGGTCTTGTTGGGGCTGGAGCGGCCCTCCAGGTTGGGGAACCGGTGCTCCAGCGCCGCCATGGCGATTTCCACATCCTCGTGGACTTCCCAGGGGGTGAACGCGCCCACGGTGACCATGTCGCAGGGGCGCAGGGTGGCATAGGAGAAGGACAGGCCCACATAGGGGGAGACCCGGCCCGCGGCCATGGCCTTGATGGACATCACGGGCTTTTTGGCCTTTTCGATAATGCTGCGCACGCCTTCCACTTCCACCTGCATCAAAAAGCCCAGGCAGTTGTAAATCTGAATATAGGTCTGCACGTCGTATTCGTTTTCGTCGGAATAGACGATCAGTTCCGGCATGTGGGCGGAAAGGCCGGGAATCATGCCGTGCTGGCGAATCATGTCCAGATAATCCGGCAGCCGGTCCATGGTGTGGTGCAGCTTGCTCACCAGCTGTTCCGCGGAGGAATGGTGAATCAGGCAGAACTTCGCACCGTTTCGGGCGCTTTCGGCGATGGTGGCCTCGGCGTTTTTGCGGGCCTCGGCGGAATCATGCACGTCGATGATGGGGGTGTCGATGAGGATGACCTTTTCGCCGGTTTCCTCCTCGGCCATGCGGATGCCCCGGCGCAGGGGCTCGGAGCCGCCGAAGGGCGCCATCATGGCGTCCACGCCGTGGGAAAGATAGGCCTTGATGATGTCGCGGCTGGCCTCGGCGGCGTCGTTGCGCTCGTGAATCAGCGCGTCGGCGGCGGCGCCGGTGTGGCTGTAGCCCAGAATCCAGTTGGTGCCCATGAGCATGCGGGGCATGGAAACCCCCGCCACTTCCGTTCTCGGGAATCGTTTCATGTGGTAACCTCCTCACCCCCGGCGGGGCGTATTTCGCTGAAAATACTGTACCATATTCCCGGAAGAATTGCCATGATATTTCCGAAGAATTTCTGGACAAAACCGACTTTTCAGGCTATACTTTTTCCATGAAAGGGGGAAGAGCGCATGCTGACCGTGCTGGGCGTCACCCTGGGCCCGGTGATGAACTATTGCAGCCTGCACCGGCACGACTGCTGGGAGGTGATTCTCAACCTGTCCGGCAGCGGGGAGGAGCGCCTGGGAGACGGGCGATATCCCTTCTTTCCCGGGTCGGTAACGGTGTGTCCCCCGGGCACGCCCCATATGAAGGACTGCCCCTCGGGGCAGATGTGGCAGGATCTTTCCCTGCGATTTTCGGATAAGGGCTTTTCCCTGAACCGCCTGCGGTTTTCGGACGATTTCGAACAGTCCCTCTCCAAAATTCTGCACCTGATGCAGACCGCCAGCGCCCGGCGGGAAAGCGACGGCTATTGCCGGGCCCTGGGGGAGGCGGTGTGCGCCCTTCTGCGGGAATGGGACCGGCGCGCACCGGAAAACGCCCTGGTGGAGCGCATTCAGGTGGAGCTTTCCCGGCATTTTTCGGATCCGGAATTTTCCGCCGACCGGGCACTGGAGAAAATGGACTATTGCCCGGATTACCTGCGCCGGCTGTTCCGGCAGAGCACCGGCGAAACCCCCACGGAAGCCCTCACCCGCCTGCGGCTGACCCACGCCTGCACCCTGCTTTCCCGAAAGGGCTCGGCCATGCCCGTGCGGGAAATTGCGCTGCTTTCCGGCTTTTACGACGCGGATTATTTCAGCCGCCTGTTCCGCCGGGCCATGGGCTGTTCCCCCCGGGCCTATCGCGCCGAACATTGACAGCCCCGGGAAGGGACGTATATAATAAACATCAATAACATCGGAGGATGATTTGCCCATGCAGTTTACCGAAACCATGGCCGCGGTGGAGGCCATTTTGTTTGTGTCCGGCGATCCTGTCAACGTGGAGGCCCTGGCCCATTCCATGAACCTCACCACCGGGGAAATGGAAAATGTGCTCACCGACATGGCCCGTTCTTATGTGGAAGACGGCCGGGGGGTGCGGCTGAACCGCAGCGGCGCCGAGGCCTATCTCAGCGTAGATCCCGCCCGGGCCCCCCGGGTGGAGACCTTCCTGCAGCCCCTGAAAAAACAGCCCCTGACCCAGGCCGTGATGGAGACCCTCTCCGTCATCGCCTATCGCCAGCCCGCCACCCGGGCGGAAATCGAGGCCGTGCGGGGGGTAAAGTGCGATTATTCCGTGCAGCTTCTGCTGAAGCGGGGGCTCATCGAGGAAGCCGGCCAGCGGGAAACCCTGGGCCGGCCCATGGAATATCGCACCACCGATAAGTTCCTGGTGCATTTCGGCATGGAATCCCTGGATCAATTGCCGGACATGAACGCCATGACCGTTTCCGAGGAGCCCCCGGCGGAGGAACGCCCCCGGGGCCCCTTCGAGGAATAACCGTGCTGCGCCCGCTGACCGCCGCCCAGGAGGCCGCCGCCCTGGAAACGGCCTGGGCCCTGGCCCAGAGCCCCGCAACCAGCCTGTATCCCTCCTTCGCCGGAAGTTCAGGGGCTGATTCGCTATGAGGCCCTGCCGGAGGACCGGCTGCTGACCTTTTCCGCCTTCGCCGCCCGAAACCCGGCCCGGGCCACGGCGGAATTCCTGGCCTACGCCGCGGCGCGTTATCCCGGCTGGCAGGTGGATTTCGGCCTGCACGGGGAAAACGCCGGCCCCCGCTCCGTGCTGGAAAAGGCCGGCTGGACGCTGACGGAGGAATGCCGGGTGTGCGTCTGCCCCCTCGCCGGGAACATCTCCCCCTCCCCCGCCGAAAACGTGGAGCCCGTCACGCCCCGAACCTTTTCCGAATTCGCCCATCTGCACGACCGGACGGCGGGCATGTACTGGAACAGCCCCCGGCTGCGGGCGGCGTATTTCCGGGAAAATACCCCCTGGCGGCTGACGCTGTACCGCCGGCAGGGCCGCGCCGCGGCCGCCCTGTGCTGGCAGCGCTTTGGGGATCTGGCGGAAATCTTCGGCGTGGATTTCGAAGGGGAATTCGACGGCGAAGCCATGACCCCCCTGCTGGCCCAAAGCCTGGCCGAGGCCCGCCGCACCGGCGCCCGGGCCATGTACTTTTTCTGCGATACCGCTCCGCAGGCCCAGGCCGCTCAGAACGCCGGCATGGGCCTTTTCGGGCGCTATCAGCTCTATCAGGGCGCCCTCCCGCCCACGTCCGCAAAACCGTAAATTCTTTTGCCCAAAACCCTTGACATTCCCGGGAAACTATGGTACAATTCATTTTGTCGTCAGAAACGACGCGTCGCGGGGTAGAGCAGTCCGGTAGCTCGTCGGGCTCATAACCCGGAGGTCGAAGGTTCAAATCCTTCCCCCGCAACCATTTGGCGGCGTAGCTCAGTTGGCTAGAGCATTCGGTTCATACCCGGAGTGTCACTGGTTCGAATCCAGTCGCCGCTACCAACAAAAAGACGTTGATCGTATCTCGGTCAACGTCTTTTTGCATATGTTTGCAGATGGAATTACTAAGACATATGGGAAAGGGCGATGCATTATGGAGAAATACGTAAACGACCAGACGCTCCTTCGGAGATATGAATTCCATAACTACGGGCATGCGCTGGAAATATTGCACGATTCCTTTCCGGACGAATGGCTCGATATACAGACGGCACTAAGCCGAATTACCCTTTCGATAGGCGATATTTCGCAGGCGGGAGGAAATGAATCTCCGATCCCGAAAAAGTTTGACGATGTTCTTTATCCCAGGGGATGGCGGGAAATCCGTATTAGTGGTGATTTGACTGTAAAAAAATATCCTCGCCAGGTAGCACAAAGAAGAGGACGATTCGCAAACGAACCCTCAGAGATAGAAGTGATTCCCGGATATATTGATGGGCATAATATTGATTTTCTGAAAAACAAAGTGGCATTTGACCTTGAATGGAATAGCAAAGATCAAACTTTTGATCGGGACTTGCTCGCTATGCGCACGTATTTCGATTGTGGACTGATTGATGTGGGCGTGATTGTTACTCGCTCCGAGGAACTGAATGAAATTTTTAAGGCAACACCGCACAAAACTCTTATTTTCAAACCCACCAACCAGTGATATAATAAGCATATGGATAAACAGATGAGTATGTCGT
>CACXHB010000058.1 GCA_902767315.1 uncultured Eubacteriales bacterium | reverse complement strand
GCGGATCTCCCCCAGGCCGCAGCGGGGGCCGGAGGCCAGCCAGCGCACGTCGTTGGCGATCTTCATCAGGTTGGCTGCCAGCGCCTTCAGCGCGCCGTGAGCAAATACCAGATCGTCCTTGGAAGTCAGGGCGTGGAACTTGTTCTCCGCCGTCACAAACTGCTTGCCGGTGATCTTGGTCACCTCTTCGGCCACCTTCACCGCAAAGCCCGCCGGGCAGTTCAGGCCCGTGCCCACGGCGGTGCCGCCCAGGGCCAGCTCCTTCAGTCCGGAAAGGGCCAGTGTCAGTTGCGCCTTGGTCTTCTCCAGCATGTTGCGCCAGCCGGAAATCTCCTGAGAGAACTGAATGGGGGTGGCGTCCTGCAGATGGGTGCGGCCGGTCTTCACGATGCCCTCGTTTTCCTTCTCCAGACGGCGGAAGGTGGCGATCATCTCGTCCATGGCCGGGAACAGGTTGTCCTCAATGGCCTGCACCGCCGCGATGTGCATGGCGGTGGGGAAGGTGTCGTTGGAAGACTGGGACATGTTCACGTGATCGTTGGGATGGCACTTTTTCTCGCCCAGGATCTCGTTGGCCCGGTTGGCGATGACTTCGTTGGCGTTCATGTTGGACTGGGTGCCGCTGCCGGTCTGCCACACCACCAGGGGGAAGTGGTCGTTCAGTTTGCCGGCGATGACTTCGTCGCAGGCCTGGCAAATGGCCTTCAGCCGGGTCTGATCCATCTTTTCGGGCTTGATGGCGTTGTTGGCGATGGCCGCCGCCTTCTTCAAAATGCCGAAAGCGTGGGTGATCTCCCGGGGCATGATCTCGCCGCCGATGACGAAGTTCTGCTTGCTGCGCTGGGTCTGTGCGCCCCAGTAGCGATCCGCGGGCACCTGCATTTCGCCCATGGAGTCGCGTTCAATGCGGTAATCCATAATTTGTTATCCTCCCAAAATCGCGCCTGTTTCCCCGGAGGCTCTGCCCCGGGGAAACTTTGGTGGCTTTTGCCTTGATTAGTCCAGATTCAGCTGGCTGATAACGGTCTTCAGGGCGTTGCCGCTGTAGTGCAGCTTCTCCATTTCCTCGTCGGTCAGGCGGGGCATAATGCGTCCCTGCACCTGGCCGTTGCCCAGCATCACCGGCAGAGACAGACATACGTCGTCCAGGCCGTATTCGCCGTGCAGCATGGTGGAAACCGTCACCACCGCGTTCACGCCGCCGAACAGGCATTCGCAGATGCCGCACACGGAAGTGGCGATGGCGTAATTGGTGCAGCCTTTGCGGGCGATGATCTTGGCGCCGGAGGAGCGCATGTACTTGTCGATCTCCTCGTAGTCCAGATCCACCATGATGCCCTTCTTCAGCTTGATCAGGTCCTTGTAGTCCTCCAGATTAATGGTGGAAACTTCCGCGATGGACCAGGGCACAAAGCTGGTCTCGCCGTGCTCGCCGAATACGTAGGCATGCACGTTCTTCTGGGAAACGGACAGATATTCCGCGATGCGGGCGCGCAGACGGGCGGTATCCAGCAGGGTGCCGCTGCCGATGACCCGATCCTCGGGAATGCCGGACATCTTGCAGAAAACATAAGTCAGAATGTCCACGGGGTTGGCCACGATCACGTAAGTGGCGTCGGGACAGGTGCGCACGATGTTGGGGGTGATGGACTTGATGATGTTGACGTTGGTGTTCACCAGATCCATACGGGTCTGGCCGGGCTTGCGGCCCACGCCGGAGGTGATGACCACGATGTCGCTGCCGGCGGCGGCTTCGTAATTACCGGCATATACGTTCACGGGCTCGCTGAGCAGCGGGGTGCCCTGATGAATATCCATGGCCTCGCCCAGCGCACGATCCTCATTGATATCGATGATGACGATTTCGTTGGCGATGTTGCGCATTGCCAGCGCAAACGCGGTGGCGGATCCGACGCTGCCGGCACCGATGACGGTAATCTTCTTGGACATGATTCATTCCCTGCTTTCTTATAAGATTTCTTATAGTCAGCCGCGCTTTTCCCGGAAAAGCCCAGCGGAGCACCTGCCCCCGGTCGACCTGGGCTGGCCTTTTGCAGCCCTATCCGATACTATTATATCGATTTGACCGCCCGTAGGGTAATGTGTATTGTGCATGTGTGTATGCTTCATTCGATATTCCTTTATCGATACATGCCCACAGCCTTTCACATAGTAACAATAACACACAAAACCGACGGATACCAACCGTTTTTTCGTAAAATTACACAATATATGCGGAAAGAAAACATGCGCCCTTCGCCCGGGAGCGCCCCGACAAAATGAAGCGCGAAAAACCGAAGAATGAAGCGTTCCGCCGCCGGGGCCCGCCGCGTACGCGGCGGGCCCCGGCGGCATGCGGGGGGAGCTCCGCTCCCCCCGCGCCCCCCTCGCGCCGGAAGCCGCGTGCGCAAAGCGCACGCGGCTTCCGGCGCCCGGCGGGCGGGGGCTTCGCCCCCGCCCGCCCCAGGGCCCAAATGCCGGCCCGCCGTTGGCGGGCCGGCATTTGGGCCCCCCGCGCCGCGAAATCTTCGATTTCGCGGCGCTTTCAAGGGGGTGCGGGGGAGTGAAACTCCCCCGCATGGGGATCCCCCCCTGCAACGAATCTTCGCAATTTGGAACAATTTACCCCCTGAAACTGTCTTATTTTTACAGGAAAACGACGCGGAGGCAGGCATGAGCGGAACAAAAAACGCCGGATTTCGCCGGCGAATGATGATAGGACTGGGGCTGGCGGGCGTGCTGGTCCTTTGCACGGCGCTGGCCATGCCCTGGCTGAAGACACTGTACGACCCGGCGATGCGGCAAAGGTTCACCCAATGGGTGGATTCTCTGGGCCTTTGGGGCGGCGCGGTAATGATGGGGGTACAGATTTTACAGATTATTGTGGCATTTTTGCCAGGAGAACCGGTGGAATTGGCGGCTGGGGCGCTGTACGGCGGCCTGGGCGGGCTGGTTTTCTGCCTTGGAGGCTGCGTGCTGGGCTCGGCGGCGGCCTTTCTGCTGGCCCGCCGGTTCGGGCAGCCGCTATTAAGGCGGATATTTCAGGAGAAAACCCTGGCGCGATTTGCGTTTTTACGGGACTCCTGGAAGCTGGAAACCGTGACATTTCTGCTGTTTCTGATTCCCGGCACGCCCAAGGACATGCTGACCTATCTGGCGGGAACTACGGACATTCCCCTGACGCGATTTCTGATTTTAGCCACATTTGCACGGATTCCCTCTGTGATTACTTCCACTTACATCGGCTCCACGGCCCTTACGGGAAAATGGTACGTGACGCTGCTGCTGCTGGGGCTGACGGCGGCCATGGGGCTGGCGGGGATTTTACTGCGCGAAAAGGTGATGAATTTCTGCCGCAGCCACTCCCGCCGGGCCCGGACAAAAGACGCAAAATGATCAGGACAGGAGGATGTGAAACCGCCGGCCCAACCGTAGAAAAACCTGCGGCGGGCCGGACATTTTTATGCGGCGGCTCAGATTTTTTCCGTTCCGCCCCGCTTTTCCATCCTCCGCACGGATCCACGGCTTCCAATCCAGGCGAAACTGCGCTCATTCCCGCGCTTTACAAAAACCTCCCCGCGAATCGCCGCACGGAAAGCGGCAGATTCCGGGGAGGTTTTTGGGTTGCCCGGGAGGCGACATTTCACGCGCCGATGAGGTTCTGGTCAAAGGCGAACAGGGCTTCGTTGATTTCGAAGACGTTATAATTGCCCCGCCGGACGAAATATTCCACGATGATGTCGAACTTGCTGGCGTGGGTCATGGCGTAGCCGGCTTTGCTCAAAAGATCGCGCATTTCCCCCATGGGCAATTCCAGGGCCAGGCAGAAGGCGATGGCCGTGGGCTTGGAGGGTTGATAGTGCTTATCGTTTTTGATTTTGGAAAACAGCTTCCGGTCGATATTGGCCTTTTTATAGCAGGCCGCGTCCGTCATGCCGGACTCACGGATCTTCCGCAGGAGCATTTCGGAAAAGCTTTCGTCCAGCCGCTTCAGGGCGTCGTCCAGAGACAGGGGTTCCCTTACCGCCCAAGGCGTGCGGGGCGCTCCGTCCGCCTCGCCCAGCCAGTTCCGGATGCGCTCCTCAGAGGCGTCCCGCTCATCCCGCAGGCTATACTGAATCCGGGGTTCATCATCGCCGCGGTTGGGGCGGCGGTAGGGTTGACGGGCCACATACTGGTCGTCAATACAGGCGGCGATGTCGGAAAAGAGTTTGGATCCGATCTGATAGGACTTCCGGTCGAAGACGACCAGATAGACCGTCATATCATGGGTGAAGAGAAATTCGCCGATGGTATCCACGGCCACCCGGAGGGCCTGATCCCGGGGATAGCCAAAGGCCCCGGAGGAAATCAGCGGGAAGGCCACCGATTCGCAGCCGTGCTCCGCCGCCAGAGACAGGGCCGAGCGATAGCAGGAGACGAGGGTTTCCCGTTCCCGGCTGCGGCCGTCATGCCAGCGGGGGCCCACGGTATGGATGACGTATTGACAGGGCAGGCGATAGGCCCCGGTGATCTTCGCCTCGCCGGGCCTGCAGCCGTGGAGGGTTCTGCATTCCGCCAGCAGCTCCGGCCCCGCGGCCTGATGGATGCTGCCGTCCACCCCGCCGCCTCCCAGCAGCGATTCATTGGCCGCGTTGACAATGGCGTCGACCTTCATTTGCGTAATATCGTTTCTTACGATTTGCAGCGGCACGGGCATTCCCTCCCACGAAATTCCTGTTTTTGCAATTATTATAGCAGAAGGGAGAGGCCCGCGCAACGGGCGGAACATTTGTCAGAAATATTAAGGGCATTGAAAGTTCGTTAAGTAACAAAATTTTCATTGACAAAGGAGTCGTCCAGTGCTAAACTGTTTGCATGCGAACAGTAAGCAAACAAACAGGAAGAAAGGAGACGACCACATGCGGCCGGGAAAGGGCAACATCGTTTTTGAAATGAAGACGCTGGACGGGCTGATGCGCCGATATGGCGACGCGACCTTCCGGAAATTGGACGACGACGGCCAGTTGACGCGGATGCACCACTGGATCATCGGCTATTTATACGACAGGCAGGATCAGGACGTATTCCAGCGGGACATTGAAAGCGCCTTTAAGATTTCCCGTTCCACCACCTCCAGCATGCTGAGCCTGATGGAGAAAAAGGGACTGGTGAACCGCACCGGGGTGCCCGGGGATGCGCGGCTGAAGAAGATCACCCTGACGGAACGGGCGAAGGAATTGCACGTAAGGCACGTAAGCAAAATGCAGGAAATGGACGAGGCCATCAATTCCGCCATTACTCCGGAAGAGAAGGCGGAGCTGATCCGGATATTGGACAAATTGCGGGAAGCGGTTCGGGAGCGCCTGGCCGGAGTAGACCCGCAGGCAGAAAACGACGGGAGGAACGACAGGGCATGATAAAGAAGATTCTCAAAAGCGTGCGTGAGTTTAAAAAAGCCTCCATTCTCACGCCCATTTATGTCTCTTTGGAGGTCGTAATGGAAGTATTCATTCCCATGCTGATGGCAGTGCTAATCGACAAGGGCATCGAGGTCGGAAACATGGGCATGATCGGCAAAATCGGCGCGCTGCTGGCGGTGATGTGCCTTCTCAGCCTCACCTTCGGCACCCTTTCGGGCAAATACGCCGCCCGGGCCATGGCGGGCTTTTCCCGGAACCTGCGCCACGACATGTTCCACAAGGTGCAATCCTTCTCCTTTGCCAACATCGACCGGTTTTCCAGCGCCAGCATCGTCACCCGCATGACCACGGACGTGATGATGGTGCAGAACGCCTATCAGATGATTATCCGCATCGCCGTGCGCGGGCCGTTGATGATGCTGTTTTCGCTGATTATGGCCTTCACGGTGAACGTGAAGCTTTCGCTGGTGTTCCTGGCCACCATTCCGGTACTGGCCGGGGGCCTTCTGCTCATCGCCAGCCACGCCCATCCCATCTTTGAAAAGATGTTTAAGGTGATGGACAAAATGAACCGTGTGGTTCAGGAAAACCTGCGGGGCGTGCGGGTGGTCAAGTCCTTCGTGCGGCAGGACCATGAAATCGAAAAATTCCAGGACACCTCCGACGAGGTATACCATCTGAATGCCAAAGCCGAACGGCTGCTGGCCCTGAACAGCCCGCTGATGCAGTTCTGCATGTACGCCTGCACGCTGCTGGTGAGCTTCCTGGGGGCGAAGATGATCATCTCCTCCCAGGGCGCGGCCTTCACCACGGGGCAGCTGACCAGCCTCATCAGCTACGCCAGCCAGATTCTCATGAGTCTGATGATGCTTTCCATGATTTACGTGATGATCACCATGTCCCGGGCCTCCTGCGAGCGCATTGTGGAAATTCTGGACGAGGAGCCGGACATCGAGAGCCCGGCAAACCCCGTGACCCAGGTAAAGGACGGATCCGTGGACTTCGAAAACGTTTCCTTCTCCTATTCCAAGGACCCGGACAAATGCTGTCTTGAAAACATCAACCTGCACATTCCCTCCGGCGCGGTGGTGGGCGTGCTGGGCGGCACGGGTTCTTCCAAATCCAGCCTGGTGCAGTTGATTCCCCGGCTGTACGACGCGACCCTGGGCAGCGTGAAGGTAGGCGGCGTGGACGTAAAGGATTACGACCTGACGGCCCTGCGAGACAGCGTGGCCATGGTGCTGCAGAAAAACGAGCTGTTTGCCGGCACCATTTACCAGAACCTGCGCTGGGGCAACGAGCAGGCCACCGACGAAGAGGTGCGCCACGCGGCGGAGCTGGCCTGCGCGGACGAATTCGTGCGGCAGTTCCCCGAGGGCTACGACACCTTCATCGAACAGGGCGGCACCAACGTCTCCGGCGGCCAGAAGCAGCGCCTGTGCATCGCCCGGGCCCTGTTGAAAAAGCCGAAGATTCTGATTCTGGACGACTCCACCTCCGCCGTGGATACCCGCACCGACGCGCGTATCCGCAAGGCCTTCAAGGAAGAAATTCCCGGCACCACCAAGATCGTCATCGCCCAGCGAGTGGCCTCTGTGGAGGACGCGGACATGATCATCGTGCTGGACGGCGGCAAGGTCAACGGCTGCGGCACTCACGCGGAGCTGCTGGCCAACAACGAAATTTACAGAGAAGTATACGAATCCCAGCAGAAGGGAGGACAGAGCGATGATGAATAAAGAAGCGAAAAAGGCCAAAAAGCCCCCCATGGGCCCGGAAATGCCCGGCATGGAGCCCGGAAAAATGGACGTATTGCCCGGTCTGGGCGAGCCGCCGGAGGTCTTCAAGCGCTATTCCCGGGTTTCCGCCAAGCCCGGCGCACGCAGAGGCCCCGGCGGCCCCGGCCCCAGAGGCCCCCGCTTCGGCGGCCCCAGAGGCAAGATGGACAAGGGCACGGCCCTGCGGCTGGCGAAGATGGTGCTGAAGCCCTACTGGTACGTGCTGCTGATCGTGCTGGTGTGCATTGTGGTTTCCGCCCAGGCCAGCGTTCGGGCCAGCCTGTTTCTGAAGACGCTGATCGACGATTACATCACCCCCCTGGCCAGCCAGCAGCACCCGGCGCTGAACGGACTGGTGCGGGCGGTGCTGCAGATGGCGCTGATTTACGCGGCGGGCATCGTGAGCACCTGGCTGTACAATTTCCTGATGGTGTCCGTTTCTCAGGGCACGCTGAAGAAGCTGAGGGACCAGATGTTCTCTCACATGCAGACGCTGCCCATCAAGTACTTTGACACCCATTCCCACGGCGACGTTATGAGCCGGTACACCAACGACACTGAAACCCTGCGCAACCTCATCGGTTCCGCCGTACCGCAGCTGATTTCCTCGGCCATTACGGTGGTGACGGTGCTGGTGAACATGATTCTGCTGGACATTTATCTGACGATTTTCACCCTGGCCTTTGTGGTGGTGATGATGCTGGTCACCAAGAAGATCGGCGCGAAATCCGCCCGGTATTTCGTGGCCCAGCAGGCCACCCTGGGCGCGCTGAACGGCTTTATTGAAGAAATGGTCAACGGCCAGAAAGTGGTAAAGGTGTTCAACCACGAGCCCACCGCCCGGGACGAATTCGACCAGCTGAACGACGCGCTGTACATTCAGGCAAACGAAGCCAACAAGCTGGGCAACATCATGGGCCCCATCATGGGCAACCTGGGCAACCTGCAGTACATTCTGCTGGCGGTGATCGGCGGCGCGCTGGCCATCGGCGGCGTGGGCGGGCTGACGCTGGGCTCCATCGTGGCCTTCCTGCAATTGTCCCGCTCCTTCTCCATGCCCATCAGCCAGATTTCTCAGCAGGTGAACACCATCGTTTCCGCCATGGCCGGCGCGCAGCGGGTGTTCCGGCTGCTGGATGAGCCCAGCGAGGCGGACGAAGGCTACGTGACGCTGGTCAACGCCAACGTGGACGAAAACGGCAACATCACCGAATCCGCCGCCCGCACCGGCAAGTGGGCCTGGAAGCATCCCCACAAGGCCGACGGCAGCGTGACCTACACCCTGCTGCGGGGCGACGTGCGCATGACGGACGTGGACTTTGCCTACGAAGAGGGCAAGGAAGTGCTCCACGACATTTCCCTGTACGCCGAACCCGGCCAGAAGGTGGCCTTCGTGGGCGCTACGGGCGCGGGCAAGACCACCATCACCAACCTGATCAACCGTTTCTACGACATTGCCGACGGCAAGATTCGTTACGACGGCATCAACATCAACAAGATCAAAAAGCCCGATCTGCGCCGGTCTCTGGGCATCGTTCTGCAGGACACCAACCTGTTCACCGGCACGGTGATGGAAAACATCCGCTACGGCAATCTGGACGCCACCGAAGAGGAGGTCTACGCCGCGGCCCGGCTGGCCAACGCCGACGACTTCATCCGCCGCCTGCCCCAGGG
>CACXHB010000057.1 GCA_902767315.1 uncultured Eubacteriales bacterium | reverse complement strand
GGCGGGTTCAGGCGGCGGGCCTGGAAATCTGTCAGACCCACGGCCCCTGGCGCTATCCGCCTCAGGACGCAACGCCCCAGGATCGTCTGGAGCGCTTCGAGAAAATGTCCCGGGCGCTGCATGCGACGGCTCTGCTGGGCAGTCCCTGCATGGTCATTCACCCCATCATGCCCTTCGGCGTGCAGCTTAATCCCGACCCGGAGGAGTTTTGGGCGCTGAATCTGGAATACTATCGCCGCCTTACCGGCGCAGCCCGGCAGGAAGGGGTCATTCTGTGCCTGGAAAACATGCCCTTTCCCAACCTGACTCTTTCCCGGCCGGACGAAATCTTCGCCCTGGTAAAGGAAATAGACGACGCGTTCTTCCGCATCTGTCTGGACACGGGCCACTGCGCCGTGTGCGGCGTTTCCCCGGCGACGGCCGTTCGCCGGATGGGTCCGTGGATTCAAACGCTGCACGTGCACGACAACGACGGCATTCGGGATCTGCACCAGATTCCCTACGAGGGTGTGATCGACTGGGCCGATTTTGCCCGGGCCCTTTCCGAAACCTGTTGGAACGGAGTGCTTTCTCTGGAAGCCGGCGTTTCCCGGGGGCAGAAGCCCGCGTGGCTTTTGGATCAGCAGCGGCGCTCCCTGGCGCAGATTGCCGCTTCGCTGGCCGGAAATTTCTGATTTTTTGCGTCGCCGGAAGGTATGGACTGGAAAAGCGCAGGAAATGATGATACAATAAGCATGCAGTCTCCGGAAACGGAATTTTCCGGAAAATCGCAGGCGGAAGAGGACACGGATGAATAATATACTGCATTTGAAATACGCCGTGGAGATCGAAAAAACCGGCTCCATCACCAAGGCGGCGGAAAATCTTTATATGGGGCAGCCCAACCTCAGCCGTGCCATCCGAGAGCTGGAGGAATCCCTGGGCATTACCATTTTCATGCGCTCCTCCCGGGGCGTGGTGCCCACGGAACAGGGCCGGGAATTTCTGAACTACGCCCGGAATATTCTGGCGCAGATTGAGGAAATGGAAAACCTCTACGGCAAAACCGGTGCGAACCGCCAGCGTTTCGCCATTTCCGTGCCCCGGGCCAGTTATGTGGCCTTTGCCTTCACGGAATTTCTGAAGGAGTTGGATTTCAACCGGGACGTAAGTGTCAATTACCGGGAGACCAATTCCATGCATGCCATTAAAAACGTGGCCGAAAGCGTCAATAACATGGCCATCGTGCGCTATCAGACGGACTACGAGGCCTATTATCTGAAATATCTGCGGGATCGAGGGCTGGATTTTACGCCCCTGTGGGAATTCGATTATCTGGCGCTGATGTCCCGGGAACATCCCCTGGCCTCCCGGGAGGACATTACTGCCGACGATCTGGAGCCATACACGGAAATCATTCACGGGGACGTATCGGTGCCCGCTCTGCCCATGGCCGAGGCCCGGGAGCTGGCCGCCATCAACGAATCCAAAAAGTGCATCACCATCTATGAACGGGGCAGTCAGTTCGAGCTGCTCTGCCGACTGCCCTCTTCCTTCATGTGGGTTTCCCCCATGCCGGAGGAAGTGCTGCAGCGTTTTGGACTGGTGCAGAAGCAATGCCGGGTAGAGGGCATTCGCTTCCGGGACGTGCTGATTTTCCGTCAGGAGTATTCCCTGAACCGGAAGGAAAAGCTGTTTCTGGAAAAATTGCAGGAGACCATCGATGCGGTTCGGGTAGAACCCCAGGCCTGAAGGGAGCCCTTCCATGGAACAGAAACGCTGCCGCTGGTGTCAGGGCGATGCGCTGCTTTTAAAATATCATGACGAGGAATGGGGCGTTTTTCCCCTGCATCAGGAGCGGGATCTGTTTGAAATGCTGACCCTGGAAACCATGCAGTGCGGCCTTTCCTGGAAGACGGTGCTGCACAAGCGGGAGGCCATGTGCGCCGCCTTTGACAACTTCGATCCTGAAAAAATTGCCGCCTATGGGCCGCAGGAATTGGAGCGCTGCCTGAACGCGCCGGGGGTGATTCACAGCCGGGGCAAAATTTCCGGCATGATCAACAACGCCCGCTGCTTTTTGAAAATCGCGGAGGAATTCGGCTCCTTCGACGCGTACCTCTGGGCCTTTACCGGGGGCAAAGTCCTCCGGGGGGACGGGGAAACCGTGCCCCCGCAGACGCCCCTTTCGGAAAAAATCAGCGCCGATCTGCGGCGGCGGGGGTTCAAGTACACCGGCCCGGTGGTGATTTATTCCTATCTGCAGGCCGTGGGCATGGTCAACAACCACGAAAAGGACTGCTGTCTGTTCTCCCCTCCGGCGCAGAACGCCGCCCGGAGATAACATCATTTTATATTGTCAAAGGAGATGTCCAAAATGCTGGTAAAAAAGCCGCCTATGGGTTGGAACACCTGGAATACCTTCGGTCACGACATTAACGAGGAACTGATTCGTTCCAGCGCGGACGTATTTGTGGAAGCCGGTCTGCGGGACGCGGGCTATGAATACGTGGTTATCGACGATTGCTGGAGCAAAAAGGTGCGGGATCCCCAGACCGACCGCCTGGTGCCGGAACCGGAAAAATTCCCCAGCGGCATGAAGGCCCTTTCCGATTACATTCACGCCAAGGGACTGAAGTTCGGCATGTATTCCTGCGCCGGCCAGCGCACCTGCGCCGATTATCCCGGCTCCTTCGATCACGAATTTCTGGACGCGAAGACCTTCGCCGAATGGGGCGTGGACTTCCTGAAATACGATTTCTGCTACAAGCCCACCTCCGTGGACGGCCCCACCCTCTATCGCCGGATGGGCATGGCCCTGCGGGCCTCCGGCCGGGACATTCTCTTCTCCGCCTGCAACTGGGGCAGCGATAACGTATGGCAGTGGATTCGATCCACCGGCGCGCACATGTACCGCTCCACCGGCGACATCAACGACAATCCCGAATCCTATCGCAGCATCGCCCGCAGCCAGCTGGACAAGCTGGGTGCTTCCGCCCCGGAATGCTTCAACGACGTGGACATGCTCACCGTGGGCATGTATGGCAAGGGCCTGGTGGCCAACGGCGGATGCAGCGACGCGGATTACCGGTCTCAGTTCGCCCTGTGGTGCATGTTCTCCGCGCCGCTGATGCTGGGATGCGACATTCGCAAAATGAACGAGGAAACCCTGAAGCTGGTCACCAACCGGGAACTGATCGCCATCGATCAGGACGAAGAGGCGCGTCCGCCCATGTGGGGCCATCATCCCTGGAGCGACAAGCTGCTGGTGCTGGTGAAGCATCTGGCCAACGGCAAATACGCCCTGGGCTTCTTCAACATGGACGAAAAGGACGCGGAGATTCCCGCCATTCTGGCCGATTACGGCCTGCCCGCCTCCGCCGGTTACGACGTGCGGCTGCACGACGTGTTCGGCAAGGAAGAGGACAAGACCTGGCGCGAATATGTGCGCGTGAACGTGCCCGCCCACGATTGCAGGGTCTACACGATGGAACTGGTGCAGCGGTGAACTGCGCTCAGTGCGGAAAGGCCCTGACCCGGGACGAAGAGGGCCTTTCCCGCAAGCTCATCAACCGGGGCACAAAAGTCTTTTACTGCCTGGACTGTCTGGCGCAGATGAATCGCACCGATCGGGAAACCCTGCTGGGCATGATCGAGCGCTTTCGGCAGGCGGGCTGCACGCTGTTCCTATAAAAAAGCTTACAGGAGGCGCTTCATGGAAAAGGATCTTCAGCTGCCCATTGAAAACCTGGAAGGCGTGCTATTGCTTCCCGGCCGGCTGAACGGCCAAACGGGCCGCTGGGTACTGGACACCGGTTCCTGCCATTCCCTGGCCAATCAGGCCCTGTGCCCCGCCGCAGATTCCCCGGCAAAGGAGGCCTCCGTGTACAACGGGGGCCTTCAAAAAGCTCAGCTTTTCTCCGGGGCGGCGGATGTGGAAATCGGCCCATTGCAATTGCCCGGCCATCCCATGGCGCTGCTGGATCTGACGTATGTGGAAAAGGAGCTGCATATCCTGCGGCCGGAAATGGTGCTGTTGGGTACCCTGGGGATGGACATTCTGCGCCGGCGGGTGCTGCGGCTGGACTACGCGGCCAATCGGGCGGTATTGAATCCCTCGGATCCCTTCCCCACCCGGGAGGAAATCCCCCTGAAATTGGCCGGCAACGCCCCCACGGTTTCCGCCAGCATTGCCGGCCGGGAGGGGCGCTTTCTGGTGGACACCGGCGCTACCGCCTGTCTGGCGGACCGCTCCTTTGCGGACAAAAGCTGGCCGCTTCTGGAAAAGCAGCGGCAGATTTACCAGCTGCCGGAGCTGATTCTGGGAAGCCGCGTTTATCAAAACCTGCCCGTGGTGCTGGACGACACCGCCGCCATTGAGGCGCTTCCTCTGGACGGGGTGCTGGGTTATCCGATTCTGTCCGCCCAGCTCGTGGAGCTGGATTTTCCCCGCCGCCGGATGCGTTTGGGGCCGAAATACAGCGACGAAAGCTGAAAAATTTGCCGCCGATTCTTTTTCGAACCGGCGGCGTTGTTTTGTCAGTTGACGATGCCTTCGTACATATAGCGAATCTTCAAAAGCGGATGGTAATTGGCCTTGTACATGTATCGGCCGTTTACGTCCGCATAGGCGGTGTAGGTCTGGCCGATCTGAGGCGTATCCAGCTTGGAGTAGTTCTCCAGCACCAGCAGCTGCTCCGTGCCCTCGGGGCCCACGTCCATGATGATATACTGCACGCCGTTTTCCTCGTACACGTCGATGGCCTTGCCCTTGCACACAAAGGGTTGTCCCTGCCATTCTTCGAACATGCTGCACAGGGCCTTGTAATCCATGGCCCAGGCCAGGTTGGCGTATTCATTCAGGGAAGGCAGGTAATCCACGTTGATGGTCAGCACGCTGTCGGCCTTGCCGTCCTGCACGGCGCGGAAGCGGATGGGATTGGTGCCGATGGTCGTCATCTTCGCCACAAAGGCGTAGGCCCCCGTCACGGGATCCTGACTGATGCTGCCCTCCACGTAATCCGTATCCACGGAAATGGTGGCTCCCAAATCCACCTTGCCGGTGACCGTCACCGTGCTGGAATTGGTGGAAGTGGGCACCGTGTTGTCGATTTCCACGGCGATTTCCATCTTCTGCCGGTAAATCACCACGTCCTTGCGGGCTTCTTTGTGATTGGCCGTGTCAACCACGATGGAGTACACGTTATCGCCAATGGGGAACACGTTCACATTCACCGACAGCAGGCCCGACCGGTCCACAATGTCCGTCACGTCCTTGCCGTTGACGTTTACCTTGGAGCCGGGCACCACCTGCACCTCCAGCGAATAGATGGAGGTATTCACCGCGATGTCCTCCTGCGCCGGGCTGATGACCTCGATGGGCGATTCCGGCGCTTCCACCGTGAAATCGATCTCCGGCAGGCGGCGCTTATCCCCGTTCTGATAAATCAGCATGGAGGCGATGTGCACGTCGGCGGATTCCATGTTTTCAATGTCCGACCCGAACCAGTCGGAATCGGCGATCTCGATGCGGGCCACGCCGCCGGAGACCTCGATGACCTGATTCAATTCCTCCAGGAACACCTTGTCGCCGTCGTTGCCGTAAAAGGCGATGGCGTGGGCCGCCCGGCCGTCATCCAGAGTGGTTTCCGTGACGGAGGGCGCGTAGGCCCCCCGGGTGTACTTCCGATCAAACCGGTATGCGTCGATCCAGTAATACAGCTTGTATACCCCCAGGGCAAACACCGCCAGGGCCAGAATCCAGCAGACGGTCATAACGAGAATCCGCCGCAGCACCGACCGGCCGCTTTCCCGCTGGGGCAGTTCCTGGCCGCAATTGGGGCAATGGGTAACGTGGGGTTCCACGGTGCGGCCGCATTCGGGGCATTTCAAGCGCAATTTCCTCCTGATATGGTTTCCCTGTATTGTATCAATTGAATGTTAATTCTTCTGCAACCGCCCGTCGGCTTACAGACCGTCGGCGTTCACCGGGGTGGAAACGTCCGCGTTTTCCAGCGCCGAAGCATTGATGTAAAGCACCATCGCATCGTCTTCAATCTGATACAGATAAATCTGCGTGTTTTCCGGGCCTGCCCAATGCTTCAGGTAAGTTCCAAATACACCGGAATAGTCCGTCTCTTCTTCCGAAGTCATCCGATCTATCTTTTGCGCCAGCGCTATCAGTTCCGCCTCGTTCGCTTCCGCCGGGGTATATTTCGCGTCCAACGCCGCCGTCAGCTTTTCGACGTCGCCGTTCGCGATGTGGTAGGAGAGGCCAATTGGAACATTTCCGCTGTAAACCACATCCATGGTTCCCTGATACCCCACGACGGGAACATCGTAAAATTCGTATGCATAGCCATCGTACTCGCTGTATTCATATCTCTCTTCTCGAGAGCCTTCCCGAGCGTTAGAAAAATCCGATTTATAGCTGCTATGCACGCTGTATTCGCAGCCATCCATCAGGGCCAGCAGCTCCTCCTGCGTGGTCTGCCAGGTAAATCCGTCCCGCAGGGCGAAGGGCTCCGCCGTCTCCGGCTCCACCGTTTCTTCCTCCGCGCAGGCCGCGAAAGCCAACCCCTGCAGCACCAGTGCCAGCACCAGCGCCCAAACCCACCGTTTCCGCATAAATCTACCTCCCCATTTTTGTATAAATACACTGTATCATCTTTTGCTTTTCCTGTCAATTCCGGCCCACCCGGTCAGGAAAATAAAAATAAGTAGATTTTTACCCGCTGTTCTATCGACAAGCGCCGCGGAAGTGTTATAATAGATAAGAATATATAGTTGGGGAGTATGCGAAAATTATGATCGCTTATCTGGATAACAGCGCCACCACCCGGCCCGACGACCGAGTGGTGGACAAAATGGCCCAATGCATGCGGGAGGGCTACTTTAATCCTTCCTCGGTGTATCTGCCGGCGGTGAACGCCTTTCGGGAGGTACGCGCCTGCCGGGAGGAGCTTTTGCAGGCGGTGCACGGCGCGGGCTGCAGGCTTATTTTCACCTCCGGCGGCACGGAGGCCAACAATCTGGCCATACTGGGGGCGGGCGGACGGATTCGCGGGCTGAAAATCGCCGCGGTTTCCGCCGTGGAGCATCCCTCCGTCCGGGCGTGCTTTGACGAACTGGCCCGACAGGGCGTGGAAGTGCGGGTCATCGGCGTAAACGGCAAGGGCGAGTTGGACTTTGCCGCCCTGGAAAAGGCGCTGGAGGACGGCGCGGGGCTGGTGAGCGTGATGCAGGTAAACAACGAAACCGGCGCCATTAACGACATTCCCCGGATTCACGCCATGACGCAGGGTCGGGCGCTGTTGCACGTGGACGGCGTGCAGGGCTTTCTGCGGACGCCTTTCTCCATGAAGGACGCGGAGCTGTACACCCTTTCCGGCCACAAAATTCACGGCCCCAAGGGCATCGGCGCGCTGGTTTGCCGGGAGAACATCCTCATCAATCCCCGAAACATGGGCGGCGGCCAGGAAAACGGCCTGCGTTCCGGCACGGAAAATACCCCCGGCATTGCCGGTCTGCGGGAAGCGGCCCGGCTGATGAAGGAATACGACATGGGCGAATTGATGCAGAAAAAGCTGCATCTGATCCAGGCCTTCGGCGCACAGGTGGAAAACATGCGCATCAACGGCCCCGACCCGGCGGCCGCCGCGCCCCACATCGTGAACCTGGGCTTCCCCGGCGTTCGGGGCGAGGTAATGCTGCACGCCCTGGAAGCCTGCGGCGTGTATGCCTCCACCGGCTCTGCCTGCTCTTCCAAGAAGCTCAAGGTCAGCTCCGTGCTCACCGCCATGGGCGTATCCCCCACGGAGGCGGAATGGGCCCTGCGCTTCAGCCTTTCCCCCAAAACCACTTTTGAGGAAATCGATTATGCCGCCGAAAAACTGGGCGCGTGCTATGCTCAGCTTCGGCGCTTTCAGAGGAGATAAATTCAATGCGTAAAGTACTGCTGGTTCGCTTCGGCGAGGTGTATCTCAAGGGGCTCAATCGCTCCAGCTTTCTGAAAATTCTGACCGACAACGTGAAAAAGGCCGTAAAGGGCACCGGCGCTTCCGTGTGGCTGGCGGATTCCCGCATCTATGTGGCGGAATTCGAGGACATGGACGACATTGTGAACCGGGTCAAAAAGGTCTTTGGCCTGTATTCCGTCAGCCCCGCCTATGAAGTGGACAAGGATTTTGAGGAAATTTCCAAGGCCTGTCTGGAGGTATGCAAAGACCTCAGCGGCACCTTCAAGGTGCTGGCCCGGCGTTCGGACAAGAGCTTCCCCATCAATTCCATGGACATGGCCGTGGAGCTGGGCGGCCGCATTCTGGACGCAAATTCCCAATTGAAGGTGGACGTACACAAGCCGGAGCACAAGGTGTGTGTGGAAGTGCGAGACCACGCCTACGTCTATTCCGGAGAAATCATGGCCGCGGGCGGACTGCCCATGGGCACCGGCGGCAAGGCCGCGCTGCTGCTCTCCGGCGGCATCGATTCTCCGGTGGCGGGCTATCAGATCATGCGCCGGGGCGTGCGCATGTGCGCCATTCACTTCATGTCCCCGCCCTATACCGGCGAACTGGCCCGGGAAAAGGTGGTCACCCTGGCGAAAATGCTGGCGGCGTATTCCGGCGGCATGCGGGTGTACATGGTGCCCTTCACTAAATGTCAGCTGGAAATCCACGAAAAATGCCCGGAGGAGCTGGGCACGCTGATTACCCGCCGGTTTATGATGCGCATCGCCTGCAAGCTGGCCAAGGATTTCGGCGCACAGGCGCTAGTGACCGGCGAATCCCTGGGCCAGGTGGCCAGCCAGACCATGGAGGCCATCGGCTGCACCGATGAAATCAGCGACATTCCCGTGTTCCGCCCCCTCATCGGCCTGGACAAAATCGAGATCATTCGCATCGCCGAAAAGATCGGCACTTACGAAACCTCCATCCTGCCCTATGAGGACTGCTGCACGGTGTTCACCCCCCGCCATCCCATGACCCGGCCCAAGAAGAGCGGCATGCCCAAGGCGGAAGCCCGGCTGGACATCGACGCGCTGGTGGACGAAGCCGTGGCCGGCACCGAAAAACTCATCTTCTAAAAATCGACCTTTCTGCGCCCCTTCGCGGGCGCATTTTCACAGGAGGCATTCATGGACGTATCCGCCTACATCCGAAAACTGAAAAACGACCCGCAGTTTATGGCCAACGTCACCTCCTGGCAGGTAACCCCGGCCCGGCCCGCCCGGTACGGGGCCTTTCCCGCCGGGCTGGATTCCCGCATTGTGGAAACGCTCCGGGCCCGGGGCATTGAACGGCCCTATGTGCATCAGGCCCAGGCCATCAACGCCGCCCTGGCCGGACAGGATTTCGTGGTGGTGACGCCCACTGCCTCTGGCAAAACCCTGTGCTACAACGTCCCCGTGCTGGACGCCATACTAAAGGACCCCGCCGCCCGGGCGCTGTATCTTTTCCCCACCAAGGCCCTGTCCAGCGACCAGGCCGCGGAGCTGTATTCCATGATCGATTCCATGGGCGCGGAAGTCAAGGCCTATACCTACGACGGGGACACCCCCGCCGCCGCACGTACGGCCATTCGCCAGGCGGGGCACGTGGTGGTGACCAACCCCGACATGCTGCATCAGGGTATTTTGCCCCATCACGCCAAGTGGGTAAAGCTCTTTGAAAATCTGCGCTATGTGGTTATCGATGAAATTCACGCTTACCGAGGCGTTTTCGGCTCCAACCTGGCCAACGTCATCCGCCGCCTGAAGCGCATTTGCCGGTTTTACGGCTCCAATCCGGTTTTCATCTGCTGTTCCGCCACCATTCGCAATCCCCGGGAACTGGCGCAGACCATGACCGGCCGGGAAATGCTGCTCATCGACGAAAACGGCGCACCTGCCGGGGAACGCCACGTGGTGTTTTACAATCCGCCGGTGGTAAACGCCCAACTGGGCATTCGGGCGGGCTCCATTCCCGAAACCCGGAATATTGCCGCCGATCTTCTGAAAAACAACGTTTCGCACATCGTCTTCGCCCGTTCCCGGCTGACGGTGGAGGTGCTGGTGCGCTATTTGAAGGATCTGGTGCGGGATCCGCTGGGCAACGCGGGCCGGGTTCGGGGGTATCGGGGCGGCTATCTGCCCACCCAGCGCCGGGAAATCGAACGGGAGCTTCGGGCGGGCCGGGTCACCTCCGTGGTTTCCACCAACGCCCTGGAATTGGGCATCGACATCGGCCAATTGGACGCCTGCGTGCTGTGCGGCTATCCCGGCACCATCGCCAGCACCTGGCAGCAGGCGGGCCGGGCCGGTCGCCGGGGCAACGCCTCGCTGCTGATTGTGGTGGCCTCCTCCAGCCCGCTGGATCAGTACATGATTACTCATCCGGATTACTTCTTTGGCCAGTCCCCGGAAAACGCGCTGATCAATCCGGAAAATCTGTACATCCTCATGAACCACATCAAGTGCGCCGCCTACGAGCTGCCCTTTGTGGACGGGGAAAATTTCGAAAGCGAAACGCCCACGGAGGAATTGTTGGAATACCTTTGCGAGGAGCACATTCTGCGCCACGTGGGCGGCCGGTATTACTGGATGGCGGAGGAATTCCCCCAGGCGGGCATCTCCCTGCGCTCCGCCAGCGACCAGAATTTCCTGATCGTGGATATTTCCGACCCCAAGAAGCACCGGGTCATCGGCGAAATGGATCGCTTCACCGTGCCCATGCTTTTGCATCAATATGCAATTTATATGCATGAAGGCCGGCAATATCAGGTGGAGAATCTGGATTTCGACGACAAAAAGGCCTACGTCCGTGCGGTGAACGTGGGCTATTATACCGACGCGGACCTGACCACCTCGCTGAAGGTGCTGGATCAGTTCGAAGAAGCGCCTTCCGGCCCCCTGACCCGGGCCCGGGGCGAGGTGCTGGTTTCCACCATGGTGACGCTGTTCAAGAAGATCCGCTTCGATACCCACGAGAACCTGGGCTGGGGCCCGGTGACGCTGCCGGAGCTGGAAATGCAGACCACCGCCTGCTGGTGGACGCTGCCGGACGACATGGAAACGCGTTACGACAAGGAAGCCCTGAAATCCGCCATGGTGGGGCTGGCACACCTGATGCGGGGCATCGCGCCGGCCTATCTCATGTGTTCGCCCCAGGACATTTCCGTGGTCTATCACGTCCGCGACCCCTTCACCGGCAAGCCCACGGTCTATCTCTACGACGGCGTTCCCGGGGGCATCGGGCTTTCGGACAAGGTATACGAAATGGACCGCGAACTTCTGATGCGCGCCCGGGACGCGCTGATGGCCTGTCCCTGCGCCGACGGCTGCCCCAGCTGCGTGGGCGTGGCCGCCGGGCCCGGGGCGAAGTTTACCCTGCTGCGGATTCTGAACGAACTGCTGGAAGGAATCTCTGCCTGAAACACAGGCCTGCACGCCGTTTTGCCGGTATGCAGGCCTGTTTTCATGTGTCGATATCAAAAATCCCGCGAAAGCATGGGCTATCGATTTCGCAGATATATTCCATTGGCAGCCGTCTGCCGTCTATGAGCGTTACGCATCCGGCCAGCGCGTCCACCCGCTTTACTCTGCCGGTGAAGGTTTCGTAGGCCCCGCCCGCCTTCCGCGCGTCCGGAACAAAGCAGGTAAACGCCGCCCAGGGAGCCTCCCCCGTGCGGTCCGCCAGATAGCACAGCTGCCGGTTTAAAAAATCCATCTCCTCCTGGCTCAGGCTGCGCCGGTCCTCCGTGCGCCGGGCGCTTTCCCGCACCGCGTCTTCATAGCCTGTCAGCGCCGCGAAGGGGGAAAACTGCGCCGCCCGTTCCAAGGCGGACATTTTGGGCCGCCGGCTGGCGGGACGGCGCTGATTCAGAATATCGTCGTATTTTCCCATCACGCCTTGTGGCCTCCAATCTGCCGATTGCGATCTCGGGCGGTAGCGCCTTCCAGCAAATCCATACCCCGCACCACGGCGTTTTTCCCGAATTTTTTGCGAATTTCCAACACGGCCCGCTGCCGTTTTTTCTCCCGGGCCAGGCTGGCTGCTTCCGCCTCCCGGCGGCGATCTTCCGCGGCATAATCCGTAAACATATTAAGCTGTTCCGGCGGCCGGGGTTCCGTTTCCTCCGCCGTCACCTCCAGGGCCGTCAGATTCATCCGGCGAATGGTCAGCCGGCGATCCACAATTTCTTCAAACAGCGCCCCAACCGCTTCGATGATTCGCCGGGAGGATGCGGTTTTCTCCGGCAGGCGCGTCACCCCGTGGGCGGGCTTGGGAATCTGCCGGCCGTATCGGTCGGGCTTGATTTCTCCCCGATAGCTGCCGGATTGGGATATGTTCTCGTTGTCATAGCCCACGTCCAGGGCCAGCTGCCGGGTCACCAGCCCCTTTTCCACCAACGTCATGGACAGCGCGTCCGCCATTTCCCGAATGACCAGCAGCGCCTTGTCGAAGGGATAGGGGCACGTGAGCACCTGGCCGGAACCGATGCTGTTTTCCTGGGGGCGGTAAGCCTTGATATCCCCAATGGTGCAGCTTTCCTCCCCCCAGGCGTGGTCGATGAGCAGTTCCGCGTTGACCCCGAAGAGCTTGTACAGCACGTCCTCGTCCAGCAGGGATTGCCGGGCCACGTCGCCCATGGTGTACATTCCCCGGGAGGCCAGCCGCCGCTGATACCCCGGGCCCACCCGCCAGAAATCCGTGATGGGCGTGTGATCCCACAGCTGCCTGCGATAACTTATTTCGTCCAGTTCCGCAATGCGCACGCCGTTTCCGTCCGGTTCGATGTGCTTTGCGCCGATGTCCATGGCGATTTTGCACAGATATAAATTGGTGCCGATGCCCGCCGTGGCCGTTACGCCGGTTTCCTTCAGCACGTCCAGGATCATCCGCATGGCAAATTCCCGGGGCGTTTGCTTCGCCGCGGCCAGGTAATCGGTGGCGTCGATGAACACCTCGTCAATGGAATACACGTGCACGTCTTCCGCCGAAACGTATTTCAGATAAATCTGATATATCCGCGTGCTGTATTCCATATAATAGGCCATCCGGGGCGGCGCAATGAGATAATCCAGTTCCAGCCCGCTGTCCGCCGCCAGTGCCGAGGCAAAATGGGATTTCCCGGTAAATCCCCCGCCCGGAGCCTGTCTGCGGCGCTGGGCGTTGACCTCCTGTACCCGCTGAATCACCTCGAACAACCGGGCCCTTCCCGGAATTTTCCAGGCCTTCAGCGCCGGGGAAACCGCCAGGCAGATGGTCTTCTCCGTGCGGCTTTTGTCCGCCACCACCAGCAGCGTATCCATGGGATCCAGCTTTCGTTCCACGCATTCCACCGAAGCATAAAAGGACTTCAGGTCAATGGCGATATACGTCTTCTGCTTCATGCTTCAGCCTCCCTATAAACGAACATTTGTTCTTTTTCTATTATAACCAATTTTTACTCCTTTGGAAAGCCCCCAATGGGAAGAAAAGAAAATTTTTCCATGGAAAATTTCAAAACCCGCGGTATAATAAAACCAGACCCATTGCGATGAGGTGAAATAATGATCTATACGCAGCATTACGATTCTCCCCTGGGCGGGATTCTGCTGTCTGCCGACGAAGCCGGCCTGACCGGGCTATGGTTCGACGGCGCAAAATATTTCGCGAAAGGCCTGCCCCAGGAACGGACAGACCAGGAAACCCCGGCGCTTCTTCAGGCAAAGCAGTGGCTGGATCTCTATTTCAGCGGCGTGGAGCCCGATTTCACTCCGCCGCTGCATCCCGCGGGCACGGCCTTTCAGCAGGCGGTCTGGCAGCTGCTTTTGCAGATTCCCTACGGGCAGACCACCACTTACGGCGAACTGGCCCGCCGGCTCGCCCGGGAAAAAGGGCGCGAAACCATGTCGGCTCAGGCCGTGGGCGGCGCGGTGGGGCACAATCCCATCTCTCTGATCATCCCCTGCCACCGGGTGATAGGCGCGGGCGGCAATCTCACGGGATACGCCGGCGGCGTAGACAAAAAACAGGCGCTGCTGGCGCTGGAGCACGTGGATACTCGCAAATTTTTCCTGCCGAAAAAAGGAACCGCCCTGTAAAACAACATCCAAAAATTGCATGAAACTTCCTGGGTTTCGAAACACCGCGGCCGTTCATACTAGGATCAGCACGTTCCCCAGAAAACGCCCTTATGGGGCATGAAGGAGGAAGTTTCATGGAAAAAATTCGAGTGGTACAATACGGCTGCGGCAAAATGAGCAAGTATATTCTCCGCTATCTGCACCAGCACGGGGCGCAGATCGTGGGCGCTATCGACGTCAACCCGGCGGTGGTAGGACAGGATGTGGGAGATTTCGCCGGGCTGGGGCTGAAAACCGGTGTAATCATCTCCAACGACGCGGACAAGGTGCTGGACGAATGCGACGCAGACGTGGCCGTGGTAACCCTGTTCAGCTTTATAGGCGACATCTATCAGCACGTGGAAAAATGCGTCGCCCGGGGCATCAACGTCATCACCACCTGCGAAGAGGCGATTTACCCCTGGACCACCGCCGCGGCGCAGATCAACCGGCTGGACGCGCTGGCAAAGGCCACGGGCTGCACCGTCACCGGCAGCGGTATGCAGGATATTTTCTGGATCAATCTGGTGGCGCTGGTGGCCGGGGGCTGCCACAGCATTTCGAAAATCAAGGGCGCTTACAGCTACAACGTGGACGAATACGGCCTGGCCCTGGCCAACGCCCACGGCTGCGACCTGACGGTGGCGGAATTCGAACAGAAAATCGCCCATCCGGCGACCTTCGAGCCCTCCTACGCATGGAACGCCAGCGAGGCCCTGGCCAACAAGCTGGGCCTGACCGTTCGCTCCATCCGTCAGGAGCACGTGCCCTGCGTCATCGACCGCGACATCTATTCCGAAACCCTGGGCAGAACCATCCCCGCCGGCCGCTGCATCGGCATGTCCGCGGTGGTGACCATCGAAACCCTGCAGGGCGTTACCATCCAGGAGGAGACCATCGGCAAGGTGTACGGCCCCGACGACGGCGACCTGTGCGACTGGCAGATTTTCGGCGAGCCCGACGTGGAATTCCACGTGGTCAAGCCCGCCACCGTGGAACACACCTGCGCCACCATCGTGAACCGGATTCCCAGCCTGCTGCACGCCCCCGCCGGTTATGTCACCGCGGACCAGCTGGAGCCCAATCAGTATCTGGCCTATCCCATGGAATTTTACTGCTAAGCGAAGGCTCTCCCTCCCCCGGCAAAACCGGGGGTTTTTATCTGTCGGCAGACCTCCAGATTCCTTTCACTGGCAGTGTACGCTTCATGCAGAATGACATTAACAGCAGAAACAGGCGTCAGGAGTTCAGTAATCATGGGATTGTTCAAACGGTTCCGTTTCCGGTTTTCCCGATAGAAAGAAGTGCGGGCAGCCAGATGTACGCGTTAGCGGCAAAGATTCGGCGCTGCGCCAGAGCAGGTCATTGCGCATTTTTCGCCTGTCAACGACAGATTTTTCATCGCATAACAAAGGCCGCCCGCTTTCGCGGACGGCCTCAGCCTGTCAAAAAAGGTCGCACAAAGCGGCCTTTTTTGATATAATGGGAACAGGTGATGAAGATGCTGAAGAGAGAAACCG
>CACXHB010000056.1 GCA_902767315.1 uncultured Eubacteriales bacterium | reverse complement strand
CGGATGCGGGAGCGCAGCCTGCGGGGATTTGAAAAGCCGGCGGAGGAGCAGCGGCATTTCTTCGGGCAGGCGCCCATGGTGGAATACTGGAACGGCGAGGACGAGCGGGGGGATTTTGAGAACGCCATTTCCCTGATCGACGCATACGATCTGCTGCAATCGGACCGGTTAAACGACAAGCAGCAGTTTGTGGACGCGTTATTGGTGCTATACGGATGCACCCTGGAGCCGGACGAGGCGGGGCGCAGCCCGGGCCGCCAATTGCGGGAGGACAAGGCCATCGCCCTGCCGGACGGAGACGCCCGGGTGGAATGGCTGTGCAAGCAGATGAACGAGGCCGACACCGAGGTATTGAAAAACGCGCTGAACGCGGACATCCACAAGATGTGCATGGTGCCGGACATGACGGATCTGAACTTCGCCGGGAATTCCAGCGGCGTGGCCATGCGGTACAAACTGCTGGGGCTGGAGCAGCTGACCCGGATTAAGGAGCGCTGGTTTCGGGAGGGGCTGATGCAGCGGATTCGGCTATACGCCGGGTATCTGCAATTGACGGGCATGCCTGAAATGGACGCGGACGCGGTGCGGCCGGTATTTACCCGGGCGCTGCCGGTGAACGAACTGGAAATCGCTCAGACCATCTCGCAGCTCCGCGGGCTGGTGGAGGACGAGAAGCTTTTGCGAAAGGCGGAGGCTTCCCTGGGCGTATGACCGGCGGAGAAAAAACAAAGGAGGAGAACAGATGGAGCAGGAGATCCGGGAGGAAATGGAGACCCAGGAGCAGCCGGAGGCCGATCAGGCCTTTCAGGAGGCCCTGAACAGGGCGCTGACCCAGGCCCGGGCCCAGTGGGAACAGGAGGCCCGGCAGCGGACGGAGAAGGCCCGGCAGGAGGGACTGCGGCTGGCGAGCATGACCCAGGAGGAGCGGCTGGCCCAGCGGGAGGCCGAGCTTAGCCAGCGGGAGAAGGAGATTCTCCGGCGGGAGCTGCGGGCGGAGGCCATGAACGAGCTGGCCCGGCGGGGACTGCCGGCGGAACTGGCGGAGGCACTGTGTTACGAGGACGAGGAGGCCTGCCGCAGGAGCATTGAGGGCACGGACCGGGCCTTCCGCCAGGCGGTGCAGGCGGGGGTGACCCGGCGGCTGGGAGACGCGCTTCCCCCGAGGGGCGGCGCGGGTCAGGACCCGGCGAGCATGAGCGACGAGGCGTATTACGCGGCGCGAATGCGGTAAACAGGCGGGAAGAGGGAACGAAGAGGCGGTTTTTCCGGGCGGCGCGACGCGGGGCCGCGGAAGGCCGGAATACAGGCGCACAGACCCGGGGAAAACCGCCGGAACAGAGGAAGAACAAAAAAACAGGAGGATACCGAATGGCCAATACGTTTGTAACCCTGAAGGAAATCGCCCGGCAGGCGCTGCCGGTGCTGCACCAGAATCTGCTGTTTCCCAACATCATTTACACGGACTACGCCCAGGACTTCCACGGGGTGGGCGACACGGTGAAGGTGCGCAAGCCCGTGATCTACGAGGCGGGAGACTTCAACGAGGCTTCCGGCGTGCAGTGGCAGGACATTGTGGAGGACAGCGTGGAGGTGACGCTGGATCACATCGCCACCGTGGACGCCAGGGCTTCCGCCATTGAGACGGCCACGTGCATCGACGATCTGAACCGGGTCTTTGTGGAGCCGGCGGCCATCGCCATTGCCGAGAAGATCAATTCCGACGGACTGAACCTGTACAAGGACGTATTCCGCCGGGTGGGCACGGCGGGCCAGACCCCGTCCAAGCTCAGCGACATCGCCGCCGCCCGGAAGGCGCTGAATCTGGCCCAGGCTCCCACCACGGGCCGCTGCGCCGTGTGGGACGTGGACGCGGACGCGAACTTCATGTCCCTGGACGCGCTGGTGAACGCGGAAAAGGCCGGCAGCAATCAGGCCCTGCGGGAGGGCAGCATCGGCCGCATTTACGGGATGGACAATTACATGAGCCAGGCCGTGAAAAAGCACGAGACGGGGATTACTTCCGCCGCGGGCGTGAAGGTCAACGGCGCGGTGGCGGCGGGCAGCACCCATGTGAGCATCGACGGCACCAAGCTGGAGGGCTATCTGAAGAAGGGCGACCTTCTGACCATCGGCGGGGGCGAATACGTGGTGGTGAAGGATACCTCGGCGGCCGCGGGCAACGCCATTGCCGGCGTGGAGGTATATCCCCCCATGCCCCAGACGGCGGACGACGCGGAAGTGACGCTGGTGGGCAGCCACGTGGCGAACCTGGCGTTCCATCCCATGGCCTTTGCCTATGTCACCCGGCCCCTTTCCAACCCGGACGGCCAGGGCGTGGAAAGCTACGTCACCAGTTACAACGGACTTTCCCTGCGGGTGACCCGGGGTTACGACCAGCAGTACAAGCGCAGCGTGTATTCCATGGACGTGTTGTACGGATTCAAGACGATTTATCCGGAATTGGCGGCGCGCATTCTGGGCTGATCGGACGAAGGCGGACGGGGGTTACGACCTCATCCGACCTCGCGGGGCTCGGCCACCTTCCCCAGAGGGGAAGGCATGGGGACGGGGTACGAACCTCATCCGCCGCTGAGGCGGCACCTTCCCCAGAGGGGGAAGGCATGGGAAGATGAGATTTCTTCGATTTGACGAAAGGGGCGGAGGGGGCGGCGAAAGGAGCGGCATGCTGGAGAAACTGAAAAGACGATTGCCCGACGCGGGGGCGGATCAGGAGGCGCTGCTGACAGATCTGCTGGAAGACGCGGGGAAATGGATTTGCGCCTACACCTGCCGGGAGCAGGTGCCGGAGGCGCTGGAGGGGGCGCAGGTGGCCCTGGCGGCGGTGTTATACAACCGGATGGGCATGGAAGGGGAAACCGGCCGGGACGAGGGCGGCGTGAACCGGACGGCCCAGCTGATGCCGGAGGACGTGGCGTGCCAATTGCGGCCCTGGCGGCGGATCCGGACGGTGCAGGCATGAGGATGGTGCAAAGGAGCCGGGTGCAGGTGGAGATTCTGCCCCGGCAGGAGATTTCGGAACAGGACGGCGGCTGCCGGGAGGGATTTGCCCAGGAGGGAACGCGGCACTGGGCCAGCGTGGGCTTTGTGGCCAACACCCTGGGCAGCAATGTCAACGGGCTGATTTCCACGCCCATGGGCCTGCGGACGGCGGGAGTGCGGAAGATACGGATTCCCGGGGCGGTTTCCGCCCGGCCGGGAGACGGCGTGCGCCGGGTGGGGCAGGAGGAAATCTGGCGGATTGTGGAGGTTTGCCGGTATCCCAGCCTGACGGTATTGCGGGCGGAAGAGGCGATGACGGAATGATACGCAATCTTGCGCGGCTGACCCAGCGGCTTTCCGGCATGGAAAAGCGGCTGGAACGGGTTCTGGCGGAGGAGATGACCCAGGTCACCCGGGAGGCCATGGAGCGGGCCCGGGAACGGGCGCCGGTGGGCAAGGGGCCCAGGCGGCAGCCGAGGCTGAAGGATTCCTTTTCCATGGAGGTAAAGGGGCTGGAGGGCACGGTGAAGGTGGTCAATCCCCACGGGGCGTATGTGGAATTCGGCACGGGCAGGCGAGGCGCGCAGACCGGCCGGGCCCCGGGGGGATACGACGGCGGATGGCCGGGCATGGCGGCGCAGCCGTATCTTTTCCCCGTGGCCATGGAAATGCGGGGGGAATTTCCCCGGCGGATGGGCCGGGCGGTTTTGGAAGGGCTGAAGGAAAGGAGAAACGGCGGATGACGAGCCTGAAACAGCAGGTGCGCGAGGCGCTGGCGGGGGTTTGCGACCGGGTATTTTACCAATATCCCGCAAGCTTCGGGGAGATTCCCTGCGCGGCCTGGCGGGAAAGCGGCAACCGGGAATACGCCCGGGCGGACGGCGGGGAATATCTGGCGGAGGTGGTCTACACGGTGGACCTTTTTGGGGCGAGCACCGGAGAGATGGACCAGATTGCCCGCCGGGTGGACGCGGCCCTGAGGGCGATTGGGCTCAGCCGGGAATACGCCGGGGAGCTTTACGAAGCCGGCAGCCGGCTGCACCACCGGGTATTGCGATACCGGGGCGTGACGGACGGCGCGGGGAGGGTGTATCAATAACAAAGATGAAGGAAGGCAAGGAGGAGAGCGCATGGCGGTAACGGCCCAGGGAACGACCCTGAAATTTACCCCCCAGGGCGGGGAACAGGTCACGGTGGGCAAGGTGGTTTCCATTGGGGAAATCGGCGGAGATTCTCAGGAGATCGACGTGACCACCCTGGATTCTCAGGGGGGATATCGGGAATACGCCCAGGGATACAAGGACGCGGGCAGTCTGGCGGTGCAGGGGTATCACGACAAAAGCGACGCGGGACAGGCGGCGCTGCAGGGGGCCTTTGACACGGGAAAGGCCGGCGCGGTGGAGATCGCCTTTTCCGACGGGGCCAAGGCCACGTTTTCGGCCTATGTGAAGCGGTACGCCCTGGGGGCGGCCAAGGTGGACGGGGCGGTGGGCTTTTCCGTCACACTGCGGATCACCGGCAAGGTGAGTTACACCACGACTTAAATGAAAACCGGGCCCCGGGAGAAATCAGGTTCCGGGGCCCGGGGGAAGAAGGAGAGGGCAAAATGGAAATGCGCAGGGAAATTGGCGGACGGGAACTGCAGATGCGATACACCTTCAACAGCCTTTGCGCCATGGAGGAGCGTGCCGGGGGCGGGCTGGCCCAGTGGAACAACCGGCAGTACACGCCGGTGCGGCTGCTTTTCTGGGGTGCGCTCATCGACCGGCAGCCGGAGATCACCCTGACGGAAGCGGGAAATCTCATCGGCGGGCACATCGCGTCCGGCGGAACGCTGGAGCAGATCGCGCAATTGTGTCTGGAGGCGCTGGAGGCGGCGGGCTTCTGCCGGGACGAGGATGAATGAAGGAAAATACCGGGCCCTCTGCGGGGAAATCGCTCTGCGGGGGGCGCGGCAGGGGTTGGGCACCCGGCGGGAAATTCTGGAAATGACTCCGCGGGAACTGGAAGAGGCCCGGCAGCGGCGGGAGGCCGAAGAGGAATGGCTGATGGAAAAAATGGACGCGCTGGCCTGGCTGGTGGGGCAATATGTGGCGGTGGCCCTGCACGCCCCGGAGCGGTACCCGCTGCGGCCGGATCGGGCCACGCGAAACGCCCGAACCCCGGAGGAAATGCGGCAGGTACTGATGCGCATGGCGGAAAGGAGCGGGGAAGATGAGCGGCACCCTTGACACCTTACAGATCGTATTTACCGCGGAGGCCGGGCCGCTGACCAGCCAGCTGGAGCAGATCACCCGGCAATTGGGAAACGTGAACGTCGCCTCTGAAACGGCTCAGACGGGGCTGCGGGGGCTGGCCGGGGCCATGCAGGGCAGCTTTTCCGCCCTGAGCGACCGGGCCTACACGGCGGGGGCGGCGGCGGGCCGGGCGCTGGCCAACGGGCTGCGCAGTCAGTCCGGCGCGGTGATTTCGGCGGCGGAGCACCTGGCCCAGGGGGCTTCCGCTGCCCTGCGGAAGGTCTCCTCCGGGGGCGGCAGCGGCAGCGGCGGTTCTTCCCGGGGCAGGGGCGGCGGCAGCGGCACGGTGACGCGGTTTTCCACGGCGGTGATGAGCGCATCCGGCGGGGGGACCTCCGGCGGGGGAAGCGCGAACATTACGGTGCCCATCAACGTGGACGGCGTTCGCCTGGGGGAGGCCTGCATTCGGGGCATAGAGCGGGTTTCCGACATTACCGGGCGAAGCGTTCTGAGCATATGAGGAGGCGGAAAACATGCTGACCATCAACGGCGCGGAGATGCCGTCGCCTTCGGAAATGACGGTGACATTGGAGGACAGGGGAGAAACTTCCGCCATAAACGCCCTGGGACAGCGGGTGGCGGACCGGATGGCGGTGAAGCGGGTGGTGCATCTCACCTGGGCGCTGCTCACCGGCGGAGAGCTGGCCAAACTGGTGAGCGCGGTCAACGCGGGGGTGTTTTTCACAGCGGCGCTGCCGGACCCCGCGGGGGGCACGTTCTCCGGCGTTTTTCGGGCGGAGGAGCGCTCGGCGCAGCTGCATCGGGCGGATGGGGCGCTGATTCAATGGAAAAACGTGACCATGCAATGGGAGGAACGCTGAATGGCGGAAAAGATAGCGGCCTTTTCGGGGCTGGAGCGGACGCTGAGTGTGCGGGGCAAGGTGACCTACGCCACGGGAGAGGAATACGCCCTTACCGGAGAGGACGTGATTTCCCTGCGGATTACCGAGGGAATTGAAACGGGGCTGACGCCGGGCAGCGTGCTTTCCGCCGCCTGCGCCCTGAAGCTGAACGACGCGGATGGGCGATTTGCTCCGGGGGGCGCAAAGGGCGGCGCGGGAGGACTGACGGGGGCGGCCTTTTCCCTGGAGATGGGGGTAAAGGACGGGGAAAGCTGGCGATACGCGCCTTTGGGGGTGTATTATTGCCAGAACTTTCTGCGGGAAGAGGGCAGCTGCGCGGTGGAGGCAAGCTGTTACGACAGTCTGTATTTCCGGGCGGGAGGAAGCTTTTCGGATACCCTTACGTATCCCTGCCGGCTGCGGGAAATCTGGAACGCGGCGGTGAGCCAGGCGGGTTACGCCTATCAGGGGGATCTGCCGGCGGAAAATCTGTGGGTGGACGCTCAGCCGGGCTGGGGGAAGGAAGTCACCCTGCGGGCGGTGATGGGCTATGTGGCCCAGATCATGGGGGCCTTTGCGGCGGTGGACCGCACCGGTGCGCTGGTGCTTTTGCCGGTGAAAAACCAGGACGCGCCCTACGCCATCGGCCCGGCGGCGTACACCGCCCGGCGGCAGGGAAACGCCGCCTTCGGGCCGGTAAGTCATCTGGAGGTGACCACCGTGGCCCCCGCCGGCGACGGAGCGGCGGAAAGCGGCCTGATGGAATTGAGCGGCGGCGCGTACCCGGTGAAGCAGCTGATTCGGGTAAGCGGCAACCCGCTGTTTGTGGCCGGGGGCAGTCACACCCGGGGGCTGGCGGAGGCCATGCTGGGGAAAATTACCGGGCTGGAATATCGGGAAAGCCGGTTTTCCTGGCGGGGGGATCCGGCGCTGGAAATCGGCGGACGCGTCGCCCTGACGGACGTTTCCGGCAAGGTGACCACCGCCACCCTTTCCCGGCAAATATTGGAACTGGACGGGGGCTTCCGGGCGGAATGCGTCTGCGGCGTGCCGGGCGAAAGCCAGGTGGGCAATCGCACCGTGGGCTGGAACGGCAGCCTGGACGCGGGGCGGCTGGTGGGGCTGATTCCCCCGGGCAGTCTGGAGGCGGGCTGCATTACCGCCACCAAGCTGGCGGCGGGTTCGGTGGTGGCGGGAAAAATCGCCGCCGGGGCCGTGGAGGCGGAGGCGCTGGCGGCAGGCAGCGTCACGGCGGACAAGCTGGCGGCGGAAAGCGTCACCGCGGAAAAACTGGCGGCGGAAAGCGTGACGGCGGCAAAGATCAAGGCCGGAGCGGTGGACACGGACAAATTGGCCGCTGGCGCGGTGACGGCGGAGAAGATCGAAGCCGGCAGCATCACCGCAGACCGGATGCAGGCGAAGACCATCACCGCCGAAAGCGGCATACTGGCCGACGGCGTGGTGGGCACCGCCCAGATTGCGGACGGCAGCATCACCACGGCCAAGATTGTGGAGCTGAGCGCGGACGTGATTACCGCCGGAACCCTCAGCGTGAAGCGGCTGATTCTGGTGGGCGAGGACGGGCTGATCTACAACATCAATGCCACGGCCAGCGGACTGACCGCCGAGGAACTGACTGACGAAAAATATCAGAACCAGATCAACGGCACAGTGATTGTGGCCAAGTCTATCACGGCGGCGCAGATCGCGGCGGAAAGCATCACCGGCAACGAGATACTGGCCGGGCGCATCACCGCCGGGAACATCGACGTGGCGGGGCTGTTTGCGGATGAAGCAACCATCAACGCCATCAACGCCATGGACATCAGCAGCAACAATTACCTGAAGCTGATGGTGGAAACGGCGGTGGACGACGTGCAAGTGGGCGGGCGGAACTACCTGCTGGGCACCGGCGAGGCCTATGTGGCGGAATCTGACGGGTCGGCCCGGACGTGGCTGTTCCCCTGGAAATGTGCGGATGAGGACACGGCCCACAGTCTGTACGGCAAGACGGTGACGGTATCCTTCGACTACGATCAGGCGATTACGTCTGGCGCATTTACGCTGGCATTTCATCATACGTGGGGGACGGTGAAGGTCTTCAACGCCGGCACGGCTGCGGGGCAGCGGTTCGAGGAAACCTTCGACCTGCCCGTTCCGGCGGCGTTTGCCGAAAACGATCCGAACGTGGTAATCTACATCGACGGCACATGGAACGGCAGCGTGACGTTCCGGAACCTGAAGCTGGAAATCGGCAACAAGGCCACGGACTGGATGCCCGCCCCGGAGGACGGGTACAAATCCAGTTACATTGAGATTCGGGACGACCATGTGGATATTAGCACTGGAGGACGCTTCAGGGTGACCTCGGGCGACGTGGATATTACCACCAGCAAGTTT
>CACXHB010000055.1 GCA_902767315.1 uncultured Eubacteriales bacterium | reverse complement strand
TGAAAATGGAGAGGGCCGCGGCCCTCTCCAAACCTCTCCCGGGGTCTTCGATTACATCTTTTCGGGGGCGTCGATGCTGATGAGCCACAGTGCCTCTTTGATGACGGAACGCACCGCGTCGGTCAGCCGCAGACGAGCCGCCTGAACGCCGGGTTCCTCGCCCAGAATCTTATGTTCATAATAGAACTTGTTGTAAGCCTGAGCCAGATCCACGCTGAAGCGGGTAATCATGGAAGGCTCGTTGCGGTCCATGGCGGAATGCAGAATGCCGGGGAACTGTTCGATGAGTCGGACAATTTCCTGCGCTTCCGGATCGGCCAGGGCGGAATAATCGGGCTCGGCCTGCTGAGCGCCGGCCTTGCGCAGCACGGAGCAGCAGCGGGCGTGGGTGTACATGACGTAGGGGCCGGTTTCGCCCTCGAAATTCAGGGCCCGATCCCACCAGAAATCCACGTCCTTGATGCGGTTGTTGTACAGAATGAAGAACACCACCGCGCCGACGCCCACCTGCCGGGCTACCTCGTCCTTGTTCTCCAGGTTCGGGCTCTTTTCCTCGATGATGGCTCGGGCCTTTTCGATGGAGGTGTTCAGCAGATCCTCCAGATAGACGATGCGGCCTTCCCGGGTGGAAAGGGTCTGGCCTTCGAAGGAGACCATGCCGAAGTTCACATGCTCGCAGCCCTTGGCCCAATCCCAGCCCAAAAGCTCCATGACCTTGAAAATCTGCCGGAAATGCAGATCCTGCTGATAGGCCACCACGTACAGGCACTTGTCGAAATTGTAGGTGTCGTGGCGATACTTGGCGGCGGCCAGGTCCCGGGTGGCGTACAGGGTCGCGCCGTCGGAACGGAGAATGATGGCCGGGGGCATGCCGTAGTCCTTCAGGTCCACGATTTTCGCGCCCTGGTCTTCAATGAGCAGGCCCTTCTGCTGCAGTTCGTCGATGACGGGCTGCATTTTGTCGTTATAGAAGCTTTCGCCGGCATAGGAATCGAACTTCACGCCCAGAATGTCGTACACCCGCTCCGCGTCCTTCAGGGTGACTTCCTTGAACCAGTTGAAGATTTCCAGAGCCTCGGCGTTGCCGTCTTCAATGGCCTTGAACCAGGCCCGGCCCTCGTCGTTCAGGGCGGGGTTTTCCTTGGCCTCCGCGTTGAAGCGGACGTAGAGCTTCACCATTTCGTCCACGCCGCCCTTGAGCACGGTTTCCCGGTCGCCCCAGCGCTTGTAGGCGGCGATCATCTTGCCGAACTGGGTGCCCCAGTCCCCCAGATGGTTCACGCCCACGGTGTGATAGCCAAAGAAGCCGTACAGCCGGCAGAGGGACGCGCCGATCATGGTGGTGGACAGATGGCCGATGTGGAAGCGCTTGGCGATGTTGATGGAGGAATAATCCAGCACCACGGTTTTGCCCGCGCCGCAGTCGTCCGCGCCGTACTTGTCGCCGGCGGAAAGGGCCGACTCTACGATTTCACGGGCGTAAGTGGCCCGGTCGATGAAGAAGTTCAGATACCCCTTCACGGATTCTACCCGAGCGAAAAGCGGGGAGGCGATGGTGGAAGACAGGCTGTCCGCGATCATCATGGGCGACTTGTGCAGCGCCTTGGAAAGCTTGAAGCAGGGGAAGGCGTAATCGCCCATCTTCGTATCCGGAGGTACTTCCAGAAAACCGGCGATTTCCTGCTGAGAAAGGGGGCTTTCGCCCAGAGCCTTGATGATCTCCTGGGCAATGGCGGCTTTAAAATCCATGCGGGAAACACTCCTATTATGAAATCAGTTGTTGAAGGTGACCACTTCTTCCGCCGGCTTTTCGGCGGGGGTGCGGCTCTGTTCCACCAGAATCAGGGCTTCCCGGTTGTGAATGGGGCTGAAGGCCCGTTCGGCCTTGACCACCGCTTCCACGTAAGTATTGCGGTCGGGCAGTTTATCGGAGGTGCGGCATACATAGCCGATGCCGCCGATATCCGCCGCGCAGCAGGTCATGGCCAGCCGGGAGAACACATAGCACTTGTTGGGCAGTCCTTTGGTGTAAACCGCCTGACCCTTCATCTTCAGCCGCCGGCCGTCGTAACGCTCCGGATGCTCCATGGAATCCAGATACCAGATGCCGAACAGATCGTCGGGAATCACGATGGGGTCCGCGCTCATGTCGTAGGGCAGGTCCTCGTCGGAAACGCCGTCGTCGGTGGTGCCGTCCAGGTTGTCGAAATACACCCGGGTGGTGTTGTTCAGGGCCTTGGCCGTGCGGCGGAAGCGGCTTTTGGGGGTATTTTCATCGCAGCGATTGAAAAGCACCAGATCCGCTTCGTTGATGCCGTCGGTCATGAAGGTGCGCATGTTGGTGAGATACACCTCGAAGGTGGAGGCGTCGATCATGTCCACGATCTGCGCCAGTTCCCAGTCCTCGGGCTTGGGGGCGTCGTACAGGGCGGAAAGCATCCAGGTGGCGTTGTATTCGAAGATGATCCGCTCGGGGCGGAACTCCTTGTCGTACCGAATCAGCTTTTCCTGCATGTCCTCCGGCTCGTCCAGATCACGCACGATGGCGTTGGCCGCCTTCAAAAGCTTGGGGTCGTATTCCTCCTCGCCCTGTTCGCAGCGCAGAATCAGCGTGCGCTCGCCTTCCGAAAAGCCGGGGTCGCCCAGCATTTCGTTGATAAATTTCGTCTTTCCGCTGTCCAGAAAGCCGGTAATGATGTATACCGGAATACCCGCCGCTTCGCTCACAGTCCGAACAACCCCTTTATGGCGGGCACGTCGATGCCTACGCCAATGACGCACACCCGGCCCGTATAGTCGGCTTCGCCCCGGCGCACGTCCTTGGAGCCGGGCACGTAGTCAAAGTGAATCCAGCCGCCGTCGTCGCAGCGCACCACGCCCTTGGCCCGAATGACGGAGCCGAAGCGATCCACGTCGTGCAGCGCGTCCAGACAGGAGGCGATTTCCTTTTCGGAGAAGACCTTGGCGGTTTCTACGCCGAAATCGTCGAACACCTCGTCCGCGTCGTGCTCGCCGTCGTGGTGGTGATGGTGATGATGGTGGTCATGGTCGTGATGATGCTCATGATCGTGGTCGTGCTCGTCATGGTCATGATCGTCGTCGTGATCGTGATGATGCTCGTGGTCGTGGTCATGCTCGTGGCATTCGCACTCGTCTTCGTCCTCGTCGTCGTGATGGTGGTGCATGCGGCTTTCGTCGAATTCGTCCACCAGCGGCTGCTCGGATTCGATCACGTCCAAAAGGGCCTTGGCGCTCAGCTCGTCCCAGGGAGTGGTGACGATGCGGGCCTTGTCGTTAATGCTCTTCAGAAGCTCCAGCGCCTTGTCCAGCTTTTCCTGAGAGGTCATCTGGGTGCGGGAGAGGATGATGCACTCGGCGGACTGAATCTGATCCAGGAAGAATTCGCCGAAGTTGCGGGCGTAGGTGCGGCAGCGGTTCACGTCCGCCACGGTGGCGCAGGCTTCCAGGGTCACGTCGATTTCCCGGGCCAGGCCGGCGATGACGTTGCGCACTTCGGAGAGCTTGCCCACGCCGGAGGGCTCGATGATGACCCGGTCGGGGTGATATTTGTCGATCATTTCGATCAGCGCGTCATGGAAATCTCCCGCCAGAGTGCAGCAGATGCAGCCGGAGTTCAGCTCGGTGATTTCAATGCCGCTGTTTTTCATGAAGGCGCCGTCCACGCCCACTTCGCCATATTCGTTTTCCAGCAGCACCAGCTTCTCATCGCCGAAAGCGCCGCCGGCCAGCAGTTTTTTAATCAGCGTGGTTTTGCCCGCGCCCAGGAAGCCGGAAATAATGTTGATTTTCGTTGCCATGAAAATTCATCTCCTGATTCGATTTTGTCCTTATTATACCACCGGGATGTTACGCTTTTCTACAGACCGGTGAAAAACCTTTCGCCCCATGTGTGAAGATCAATAGCCTTCCATCATGTCGTAAAGATTGGCGCAGAGCATCTGCCGGCTGTAGGAAACGATCACCAGATCCGGCTGATACAGATCCACGTAATAATTGGCCAGATAGTCGCTTTTGCGCAGGTCCACCAGATACACGTCGCTGGCCACAAGGGACAGAAAGTGGCCCACCGGCGCGCCGTAGGAATCCTTGAAAATGAGGATGCGCTTTTCCGGGGCGTTTTCGTTGTGGAAATGCTCCAGCGCCTCCGTCAGCCCGTAGCACTTGTAGGCCTCGATGTTCCAGCTGTCCCCGTAAAGGTATTCCCATTTGATCATGGAATCCTTGAATTCCCCGGAAATTTCGTAGGGCGCGTCGTTTTTGTCGTATACTGTGGTGCGGGTGATGGCGGTTTCGTATTTGGGCCAGAAAATTTCGATATCGTCCGGATCGATGTTGCCGGGGCCGATCTTCTGGCCGTATTTGCCCATGAATTTCTGGGGATACAGCCGCACCTCGAACTGATCGGTTTCCAGCAGGCTCGCGTCCAGGCCGATTTCCTCCGCCACGGCGCGGGCCACCCGCAGGGCGGCGTAATACGTCCAGTGCTGGTCGGTGCGCATGACGATGCGGGAAAGGTCCTCTCCGGCCAGAATATCCCGGCTGTCCAGCACGGCAGCGCCGCCCTGGCGCAGGTGGCTTACGATTTCGTCGCTCATCTGGGTGCCCTTGTCCAGCAGCGCGTAATCCCCCTGGGGCTGGTTGCCGGCGTAAGTGGTGGGGTGTTCAAAGACGAACAGATGGGGCACCTCCAGGGTATCAAAGAAGGCCAGCACCTCGTCGGTCTGGTGGGTGGTGTCCACGTAGGCGGGCAGATCGTACAGATCCCCCGAGGGCAGGGTGATCATTTCCGAGGAACCGGTGTTGATCATGTTCTTGCCCAGGGAATATTGAAAGGTGGAATTCAGATACCCCAATTCCGTCTTGTGCCACAAAACCTCGTTCAGCTCATCCTCCACGGAACGGATACGGGCGGTGAGCAAGTCCAGCGCGTCGTAATCCTCGGGCATGTAGGTCTTCAGCCGGGAAAGATATCGGGCCGAATTGTACAAAGGTTCCCAGCTTTCGGAAATGGTTTTGTAGCCGAATGCGAAGATCGTAACCAGCAGAAAGACCGCCAGAAAACAGTCGATGCCCTTCTGCAATTTATCCAATCGGTTCATGTGCGCTCCTTTATGCCATCCATTCCATGATTTTTTCGCAGACCTTTTCCGTGGCCCGGCCGGTTTCGTGGAAGCCGAAGAAGGCTTCGATGGCCCGGCAGTTTTCCGCCGCCTGTTCGGGGCCGGTTTTTTCAATCAGTTCCGTCAGCTCCCGCTGATTTTTGGCCACCAGGAAGGGGGAATCCTCCATGGAGAAATGCAGCCCCCGGTCGTTGTGGGTGTAATCCTCCAGATCGTCCTGATACAGGAAGATGGGCCGGTTCAGCAGGCAGAAGTCCATGGCCGCGCTGGAATAATCCGTAATCAGCGCGTCGCTGATGAGCAGAAGATCCGCCATGTCCTCGTAACCCGTCATGTCCAGCATTCGCCCGGATTCCTTCAGGGCCAGGCCCGCGGTGTGCAGATGGTGCGCCCGGAACAGGCATTTCCATTTCGCCCCCGTGACCCGCTCCAGATCGTCCAGGGCCTTTTCCAGATCCACGCCGCTTTTCAGGGCCGTCTGGCGGCTGCTGTCCCGGAAGGTGGGGCAGAAGATCAACAGCCGGACGCCTTCCTCCACGCCGATCTTTTTGCGGATGGCGGCGGCCTGCTCCGGGTCGTAATTCACCAGACAGTCGTTCCGGGGGCTGCCGTAGCAGAAGGTCTCCCCCTGATAGCGGAAGGCGCTGCGCAGTACCCGTTCGCCAAAATCGCTGCCGGTGAGCACCAGGTCGCAGTCCTCCTCCATCCGCCGGCGCTGGTTGGGGAACGCGTCGTAGGCGTATTTTTTAAAGGCCCGGTCTCCGTGCCAGGTGTTCAGATAAAACTGCTGTCCCTTCCGGCGCTTCAGGTAGTGCCCCAGGGTAAAATTGTCCACCCACACCCGGGCGGTGGCGTATTCCGCCAGCCCCCGCCGGGAAATGGGGTCGCAGCGGGTGACGTAATCCGGCACCACGCCCTTTTTGCTTTCCGGGTCCCGGAACATCCAGACGATTTTGGAATTGGGGCGCTTTGCGTGCAGCATTTCGGAAATGGGCTTCAGGTTGTCGCCATAGGTGCGGGCCATGAGGCAGGAAAAGACGATCTTGTTTTTATCAATGCCCCGCGCGGTGCGCACGGCGCGGATGTAAGCCGTCCGGGCCGTTTCCAGGCACCAGCGGCTTATGGTGAACAGCGGCCCCGCGTGAATCAGCCGGGCCTTGATTTTTTTTACCAGCCCATTGCGTTGTTTCGACATATGTTCAGCATCTCCGTCAATCCCTGTTCCAGGGAGGTTCGGCTTTCAAAGCCCAGTTTTTCGATCTTTGAAGGATCCAGCACCGCCCGGTTCACCCGGGAATAGCCGGCCTTTTCCGCGTCGTCCGGGTTTTCGAAGACCACCTTCACCCCCGCCAGACGGGCCAGGGTTTCGGCGTATTCCCGGATGGAGTGCACCCAGTGCCCGGCCACGTTGTAGGCCTGGCCCCGCACGCCCTTTTGGCACAGCAGCATCAGCGCTTCCGCCGCGTCCCGCACGTACAGAAACGAGCGCACCTGACTGCCGTCGGATTTCATGACGATGTCTTCTCCGGATACGGCCTTCCGCAGAAACTGCGCGTCCGCCCGGGAATTGCTTCGGGCGATGGACGGGCCGTATACGTGGCACAGCCGGGCCACCAGCGCGTCGGTGTCATATTGCTTCACCCAGGCCGCCACCATGGTCTCCGCCGCCCGCTTGCTTTCCGGATAACAGGACCGGGGGTTCATGGGGTCGATCTGTCCGGTTTCCTCCTCCGTAAAGCCGCTTTCCCTCCGGGGGGCGCTGCCGTAAATTTCGCCGCTGGAAAGAAACAGCATCCGCGCCCCGGTCTCCCGGGCGTAATCCAGCAGGTTCATGGTGCCGGTGAGGTTGGCGCGCATGACCCCCGCGGGGTCGGTGGAATAGGCCAGGGGATGGGCGCTGCAGGCGGCGTGAATGATGTAATCCGCCCGAAAATCAAAGTTCAGGGGTTTGGCCGCGTCGTAGGCCACGGCCCGCCCCCGGGCCCGGGAGATATCCCGCACGGCGGAAACGACCTCCGCCCCCGCCTGGGAAAAGGTCTCCGCCAGCGTGGAGCCGATGAGCCCCGTCGCGCCGGTAATCAGTACGGTTTTTCCGGAAAAATCCATGATGCGCTCCTTGCTGTCAGGGCTCCGCTTCCATGCGCAGATAGGCCTTGAACAGTTCCAAATCGTCCTTGGTGGTCAGCTTGATGTTCTTCTCCGAGCCCGCGGCAAAGTGCAGGGTGTGGCCCAGTTCCACCATCATGGTGTTGGTGTAACTGGAACCGTAAATGCCGATCTCTTTGGCGAAGGCCTCCTGATAGGCCGCGTACAGGTCGCCATAGCGATAGGCCTGCGGGGTGGCCACCTTGCGCACGCTGTCCCGGGGAATGTATTCCCGGGTGGTTGCGCCGTCCTGGCCCACCCGGAAGATCTGCTCGGTAAAGGCCGTGGAGGTCACGCCGTTGCCGTAAAGGGCCGCCACCCGAATCACGTCCGAAAGCACCGAGGAGTCCACCATGGGGCGGATGCCGTCGTGCACCACGGCGATGTCGTCGTCCGCCAGAGTTTCCCGGAACCGGTACACGCCGTTGCGGATGGATTCCTGGCCGGTTTTGCCCCCGGTTTCAATCCAGCAAAGCTTGGTGATGCCGTATTGCCGGGCGTACCGCCGCAGAGTCTCCTGCCAGCCCTCCAGACAGACCACGCCGATCTGGTCGATTTCCGGGTGGCGCTGAAAGCCCTCCAGGGTGTAAATAATCACGGGCTTGTCGTAAATGTTGATGAACTGCTTGGGAATGTCCATGTGCATCCGGTTTCCCACGCCTCCGGCGATGATGATGGCGGCGTTCATTGACAGCCCTCCTTTAAGCAGAACACGGTGTTGTGATGCTTGCGCACCTGTTTTTCCTTAGGCGGCAGCTTGCGGTAATCCCCGTAAATGGCGGAAAGATAGGCGTTCGCGTCGGCGGGGCCTGTGAGGGTGCGGCCCTCGAAGGTCACCGGCGCGCCCTCCCCGTAAACCGCCCGGGGCAGCCGCTCGGTAAAGGTGTGCACGTGGCAGGTGGCCACGCCTACATAGGCGCTTTTGTCGTAATCATATTTCTTCGCGTGGCGAATCACCATCCTGTCCAGCCGCCGCCAGCCCAGGGCCTTGGCCGGCAGCCGGGTCATGGCCCGGATGATCCGGTGCCAGTCCCATTTGCCGGTGGTTTCCCGATAATAGGCCACCAGCTTCAGATTCACCAGACACTTGGCCACGAAATAAAACACATCGCTTCTGCGCTTGTTTTCCGGCAGCCCCTCGATGGGAAACACGTCGATGGAGACGTTGGTATAGGCCCGGATCTTGCCGTTGCCGTCCTCCTGACGCAGCAGATAATCCGTGTCGTAAACCCGCAGAAAGGCGCAGGAATGCTCCACCGGCCCGCCGAAGGCGCCGATCTCCATGTGCTCGTTGATGCGCCCGCCGGTAAGCCGCAAAAGCTTTTCACAATCCGGCCGGGGCATGTTCACGTCGATGTCGTCGTCCCAGGGAATGTATCCCCCGTGACGCACCGCCCCCAGCAGGGTTCCCCCGGAAAGGTAATACCGCAGGTGATGCTCCTGACAAAGCTTCACCAGCGCGTCCAGCAGACCCAGCTGCACCCGGCGAATTTCTTCAAAGGGCACTTCCCGGCCCATGGGCCCCCGATACTCAAATGTTTCGATCATGGCGCGCTCCTGATAGTAATTCATCCTATATTATAAAGTATCTTTTCTGCAATTGCAAGGTTTGACAGGGCGGGGAGGATGTGCTATGATGCAGGAAAAAGACGCAAAGGGGGCTGCGGAGGAAATGAAGCGGATTCTGGTGACGGGCTTTGAACCCTTCGGCGGCGAAACGGTCAATCCTTCCTGGGAAGCGGTGCGGGCGCTGCCGGAGGAAATTCCCGGCGGCAGGCTGGTGAAGGCGCAGATACCGGTGGAATATGAAAAATCCGGCGCGGAGCTGCGCCGCCTGCTGGAAAAGGAAAATCCCGACCTGACGATACTGTGCGGTCAGGCGGGGGGACGCAAATGGGTATGCGTGGAATGCTGCGCCATTAACCGCGACCATGCCCAGGCCCCGGACAACGCAGGAGAGGTGCGGCGATATCGCCCCATTGCCCCGGAAGGCCCGGCGGCGTATTTTACGGATCTGCCGGTGGAAAAAATGGTGGCCGAGGCTCAGGCGGAGGGCGTTCCCTGCGAGCCTTCCTTTTCCGCGGGCACCTATGTGTGCAATCATCTTTATTATACCCTGCTCAGTGAGGGCCGGCGGGGCTGCTTTATTCACGTGCCCTATTCGGCGGAACAGGCCCGGGATACCCAGCGGCCGTACCTGGAAATTACCCAGATGACCCAGGGGATTCTGGCGGCCATTCAGGCGGCGATCTGAGGGCGGGGGGCTCCGCCCCCCGCACCCCCCGGGGAGAAAGCGGAAGGGCGTCCCGCCACGGCGGAACGCCCCCCTGATTGAAAATGGAGAGGGCCGCGGCCCTCTCCAAACCTCACCCGGAGTCCGTTTCCCCGGCAAAGGCGGTTTATTTTTGCAGCACAATCCGCTGGATGGGCTTAAACACCGCAAAGCACATCAGCGCGGACACCGCGCCCTTCAGGAAAGTGAAGGGCAGATTGAAGATCAAAAGCGCATCCCAGAGCGTTTCCACGCCGGGATAGATGGCCCGGTACATGCCCAGAATGCTCTCCATGGGCATGAAGGCCGTGTACACGGGATAGACGATGTAATAATTGGTCAATACGCTCAGCCCGCCCATAATGGCCGCGCCCAGCAGGCCGCCCAGCAGCGCCCCCGCCCGGGTGCGCTTTTTTTTAAAAATCAGCCCCGCAGGCAGGGTGAAGCACGCGCCGATGAGGAAATTGGACAGTTCCCCCACGCCGCCGGTGGTGGTGAACAGCAGATTCACCAGATTTTTCACCAGGCAGATGGCAACGCCGCCCAGCGGGCCCAGGGCGTACGCCCCGATCAGCGCGGGCAGTTCGGAAAAATCCATTTTGATGAAACTGGGCATCAGCGGAACATTGAAGGAAAAAAACATCAGTACCGTGGAAAGGGCCGACAACATGCCGCCCAGCGCCAGAACGCGGGTGGTTTTGTCAAAGGATTTCGCCATATTTCTCCTTGGGATATGGGCTTGGATTTGAAGCGGAGGCCTCGGCTCATATCTTCTCTCATCCGGACTCTACCGTCGGTTCCGGAATTGCGCCGGATCTGCCTTGCGGCTTGCGGACTGTACCGCCGGTCGGGAAACGCTCCCTGCCACGAAGATAACGGATCTCTTCTGCTTCTTATTATAACGCGCCGCGGGCGGTTCGTCAACCTGCGGCGCGAGGGTTCATGTCTCCTTCGGGGGATAGGGCTCCTTCTGATCGGTCAGCACCGCCAGATAGTCCATGCTGGTCTGCAGGGCCACGGCGATTCGCTTGCATTGTTCGAAGGTGTAATATCTTTTTCCGGATTCAATTTTTGAATAATCGCTTTGATCAATGCCCGTGAGCATCTGCATTTTTACCTGAGTGTAGCCCCGCTCTTTTCGCAGTTCCCGCAATCGTCCCATGTTGCAGCGCCTCCTTTATCCCCCAATGCCGGTATCCGCGACTAATTTTGAATTGGATCCCAAATTAGTCAAATATCGGCGCGTTTTTGAAAAATCAGAAGGCGAAATATTTCTGCCGCATCCGGGCCATTCGGCCGTGAAGGACGCTGAGGGTTCGCCGGGCCTCGGCCTGTTCCTCCGGCGCGCCGGTGACGGCCTGCTTCATCAGCCGGCCTTCCTCCGCGCAGGCTTCGTCGTGCAGGGGGAAGTAGTTCTTCAGCAGGAAGCAGCCGTAGCGCACCAGGCGCATTTCGCCCACCAGGCGGAATTCCGCGCTGATGGTGTCCACCGCCACGGAGCGGAAATCCTTGATGGCGTCGATGAGGGCCTGACGGTTGTTTTCCGGGGCGAAGACGATGGTGGAGCAGATGTAGGCGTTGCGGTTGGTGGGGTAGGAGGAATGGCTGTCGGTGCTGCCCACCACGGGGTAGCGATGGCCCAGGGCCCGGTCCTCGTAATACTGCACGGTCTGATAGCCGTTCTGTTCGAAATAGTTTTCGCCGCCCAGCACCTCGAAGGCGTCGAAGAGACGGTGGTCGACGATGTAGCGGTGCAGCACGTCCGGCACGTGGAAGGTGTCGGAAATCCAGGTGGGATGGGGATAAATGCCCAGACCGCCGGCCTTGCGAATCTGGTCGAAAATCCATTCCACGCCGCCGGCGTTCAGCGAATCCACCCCTTCGGGCAGATGGGGCGCAACCTCCGCCGCCTTTGCGTCGATGGCCTGCTCAAAGGCCTCCTGAGAGAGCATGGGCGGGCATTCGCCCTCGGCGCAGCGGTTTTCCGGCTCCTGGGCGATTTTTTCCACGTCGTCCCGGTCCACCAGGGCGTTGATGCTGTAGTTTCCGCCGAAATTTACGATGTGGGGAATGATCATCCGGCCGTGGACCAGGGGCATGTGCACTTCCTCGCCGGGCACGATGCACAGTTCGGTGGGCACGTCCTCATAGGCGCGAATGGCCTCCAGGGAGGGATAATATCGCCGGTGATCGGAAATCACCATGAAATCATAGCCGTGGCGGCGGTAATTGGCGCACACCGTGGCGGGATTCTGGGAGCCGTCCGAGCGGGTGGTGTGCACGTGCAGATCGCCCATCAGGGGATACATGCCCCAGAGATCCTCCGCCACGCAGTAAACGCTGAAGCGCTCCTTCCGGGGCCGGCCCTCCTGATCGGCAAAGGCCACGTCCAGGAAATATTCCTGCTCCTTTTCGAAGGTGTGCCGAATGCGCAGGCAGCCGTCCTCGTCGCAGCGCACTTTCCGGGTCTCGTAGCAGCCGGAGTCGGGATACTGGGCGGGATTGCCCCCGAACAGCGCCTTGATGGTCAGGTCGTATTCCTGGCCGGGAAACCAGAATTGCCGGCCGCCCGTGGGCCGGATGGTGATTTCCGCCGGACACCCGGCCCGCACAATTTTGGGATACACGTCGTAATCGTACAGATTGGTCTGGATCATGGGAAAGGCCATAGAAATTCCCTCCTGTATAAATACGCCCCTTGCCGGGCGCAGGATGTGTGCTGAAATCGCCTTATTATAGCACGGACATATGGGCGCGGCAAGGGGAACGAATGGAGAAAGGCGGCCAAATTTTTAATTGTCTCAGCGGCGGTTGTCAATGTATTTCATCAGGTTCAACACCAGCGCGGTTTCTTCAGGGGTATATCCTTTCATGGTGATGGACAAATCCGGCTTGATTCCCAGAATATAATCCGCGGAAACGTGAAATAATTTCGAAAGCGCGACGATATACTGGGTCGTGGGCGTGGATAAGCCCATTTCCCAGGCGTTCACGCTGGAACGGGTCACGTCCAGGCGTTTGGCAAGCTGCGCCTGGGAATACCCCGCGTGTTCGCGGAGCTCCTTAATTTTGTCGGATATCATGAGATCACCTCTTGAATGACATTTTACTACACGATAACGGACAATAAATTATCAATATATGTATAGAAAAATTGACATTTACCGAAATATCACGTATAATTGTGTAGATCATGTGGCGAAAAAATCTGCGCCGTGAAAAATTACGCGGATGCAGTTTTAAATATTACAGGCAGGGAGAGAGGAAAATGGCGTTGATTCGCTGCGCGGAATGTGGAAAGCTGATTTCCAGCCTGGCGCAGGCATGTTTCAATTGCGGGGCTCCAACCCGGAAAGCAGGCGAAACCGTGCAAATTCAGCTGCCCGACACCGAGGTGGGCTACGCCTCGCCCTTTCCGTCCCGGTCCGCGTCCGTCATGAACGCGCGGGGGCAGACGCTCTGGGCGGGCAAGCATGGGGAAACCGCCGCTTTTACCCTGAAGCGGCCGGAACAGGTGACCGTCGATCTGGGCGGATTTGCCGATCCTGTTTCGGGCGTCGTCGCGCCGGGCGGAAAATACGCGCTGACTCAGGAATCGGGCGCGGCCGGGAATGCCGCATATCAAATTACAGAAATAAATTTCGACGATTAATCTCCTCGCGGAAAATCCGGCGGAACGTTCAGAGGGACGGGAAGCCGGATTTTTGTGCTCAAAAAAACCAGGACTCCGTTTCCGAAATCCTGGCAGAGGGGAAGGCGACCTCATCCGGCTTCGCTGCGCTCAGCCACCTTCCCCAGAGGGGAAGGCAGAGTTTCGTTTCCGAAATCCTGGAAATGCGTTTGATCAGGACCTGGCCAGAACCGGCAGCTCTACCCTGACCTGACCCAGCTGCGGGCTGGTTACCTCCAGCGCGGCGGTTCCGGCCGCGGTTCCCGCCCGCAAAACGGCCAGGGCGCGGCCCTCGAAGCTGGTAAAGGTTCCGGCGGTAAAGACCTCGGTGCTGTCCGGCCTGGGAGAACCGAAGGCCTGCAGCGCCGCGGCTCCCTGAACCCGGGCGATGAGGGGCAATTCCGCCGTGGGCACCCGCCGGCCCATCCGGTCCTGCACCTCCACCCGGATAAAGCACAATCCCTGCCCGTCCCCGGTGAGGCTGTCCGTCTCCGGAAGAAGCGCCAGATGATCGGGTACGCCGGCGGTTTCCAGCGCGTCCCGGGAAACCGGCTGCCCGCCGATATAACTTATGGCCTCCAGCCTTCCGGGCTGATAGGTCAGGGTGAATTCCGCCTTGTATCGATGATCCGCCCCGGCGCGTTTCCGGCCCAGGCTTGCGCCGTTCAGCAACAGCTCCACTTCCTCCGCCGAGGAGTAAACCTCCAGCGTGGTGGGCATGCCTTCGCATCCCGGCCAGCTCCAGTGATGGTGCACCATGGGCCAGCCCCATTGGCAGATTTTTTCCACCTGACCGTGATACCGGGGATCCCGGCTGGCGATGTAGGTTTTCTGGCTGCCCCAGACGATCTGCCGGTAGGCCAGCTGCGGCCGCTCAAAGCCGCAAATGTCGAAATCCGCGTCGTAACTGGTGCGCCAGGGATAGGCCGCGCCGAAGGGAATCGGCTCCCCGGCGGAGGCGGGCGCCTGATAAAAGCTCCGGCCCAGCCCCGCTTCGCCCAGATAATCCCAGCTGGTCCAGGTGAAATCGCCGATGATCTGCGGATGGCGCATGACGTAGGCCCAGCATTTGTCCGCGTTCAGGGGGAAACTCTCCGTGCCGCACAGGATGCGGTCCGGATGCAGCGCCAGGGTTTTGTCGTAGAGATAATCCAGATAATTGTAACCCACCACGTCCAGGGGCGCGGTGTAACCGGCGGTGCGCTCCAACAGCGTCGCTTCGTTGTAGGCCCGCACGGCGCGGTTGTTGAAGAACCCGACGGTGGGGTCCTGGGCGTCTTCCTCGTCCGCAGGCGCGGAAAAATCCATGTCCGGCGGCATGAGATTATTGACGGCGGAGGTAATGGGCCGGGTTGCGTCCCATCGGCGAATCCGCTCCGCCAGCTTCCGGGCCCAGGCCGCGCCACCGGAGGAGCCGTCCCGTTCGGGAATCTCGTTGCCGATGCTCCATATCGCCACGCAGGGATGCGCCCTGTCCCGCAGCACCATGGCGTCCATGTCCTTTTCCCAATTGTGGAGAAAATCCAGATGATAGTCGTTGATGTTTTTGCCCACGGTCCACATGTCGAAGGCCTCGTCGATGACCAGCATGCCCAGCCGATCGCAGGCCGCCAGCAGTCCCCGGGAGGGGGGATTGTGGGCGCAGCGCAGGGCGTTGTAGCCTGCTTCCTTCATCTGACGTACCCGGCGCTCCTCCGCCTGATCGAAGGCCGCGCTGCCCAGGGGGCCCAGGTCGTGGTGGACGCAGCCGCCCTTCAGCTTCAGGGGAACCCCGTTGAGCCGGAACCCGCGAACGGGATCCACCTGCACCGTGCGCAGGCCGGTTTCCACCTGCGCCTCGTCGATTACCCCGCCGTCCTCCAGCAGGATCGCCTTCACCTGATACAGCTGCGGGTCGTCCACGCTCCAGGCCCGGGGATGCTCCACCGCCAGCCGCAAAAAGCACGTCTGCTCCTCCTCGGGGGCCAGCACAATCCGCTTTTCCGCCACAGCGGCCGTGGTTCCGTCCGGGGCGACCAGCTCCACCCGCACCCCGGGCCCGGCGTGACAGGCCCGGCGGTTCTGAACCGCGACCTCCACCCGCACCACCGCCAGATGGGAATCCAGCGATTCCGTCACCGGGAAAATGCCCCAGGGCCGAATGGCCACATCGGGCAGCAGCAGCAGATCCACATGCCGGTACAGCCCCGTACCCGAATACCAGCGGCTGTTGGGCATGGCGGAATTGTTCACGGTAATGGCGATCTCGTTTACCTCGCCAAAGCGCGCGTACCGGGTCAGGTCCGCGAAAAACGCCGTGTATCCGTAGGCGTGCTGGGCCACCGTGTTGCCGTTGACGGCCACTTCGCAATTGCGATACGCCCCGTCCAATTCCAGCAGCGCCTGACAGGGCTTTTCGGGCAGCGCAATTTCCTTCCGATAAATCAGCGCGGCCCCGGGAAAAAATCCGTTGCTCCCTGCGCCGGGCGCGTCAGGGCGAGTCTTCTGATGAATCGACCAGTCGTGAGGCAAATCCACCCGTTCCGCGGGCAGGTTCCAGCTTCCCGCCTCCGCCACGGTCCAGCCCATATCCAGATTTGTGCGAATCAAAATAACGTCTCCTCTCCGGCGGACGCTTCCCGCGCCCGCAATGATTGCAGTTGAGTTCATTGTAGGGGAAGACCCGCCCCCTGTCAAGGGCCGGCCGCGGCAATTCCGGCCGCCAAAAAACGCAGGACAACCTGTGTAAATCCCGCATGAAAAAAGAACCTGCATTTCAGCAGGCGCTTGCGGTTGCGTCAATTGATGCTTAAATATCATGAATTGATATAGAAGATAAAGATATTCCCTTCACCTGAATGAGTACGACAGAGCAACTTTTCGCAGGATTAGGGTATTTTCTGCGCCAATTTGTCAAATATTGGTTCGGAGAAGAACGCCCCGAGGGACATGCCCAGTCCATCGCAGCGCTTTTTAATGAGGTTGATCGATCAGTCCTTGCGCCACAACCGCTTCCCTTACTGTCATTTTTCCATCGCCTCCATGAAAATGATTTCTAAATAGGGATAACCCTTGCAAAGTTCTCAATGTCGGCTTTTGACTTCCTGCCGATTTGATTTTTGGAAGACGCTTCCGATTGCTTTCGAAGGCGTTTAGACAAAAAGAAAAGATCAGTCATTTCTGACTGACCTTCTGGAGCTGATGACCAGATTCGAACTGGTGACCTCATCCTTACCAAGGATGCGCTCTACCGACTGAGCTACATCAGCACGTCGCCTCAACGCGAGTGTTATTGTATCATATTCCGCGCGTGTTGTCAATAACCATTTGCCAATTTTTTCGCCTTTTCGGAAGAAAAATTTCGCGTTGCCCCGGAGGGCGCACCTGTGATATAATATGCGCCGGCGAGAGTATTTTTTTGTCTGGAGGGCGCGACGGCATGCATACGTATCAATCTCTGAAGGCGCAGCTGGCTCAGATGGGCATCGACCCCCGGGGCACGCTGCTGGTGCATTCTTCCATGAAGGCCATCGGCGAAGTGGAGGGCCGGGCGGATACGGTGCTGGACGCCCTGTGCGATTACATGAAGGACGGGCTGCTGATTTTCCCCACCCATACCTGGGACGCCATTACCCGGGAGCGGAACGTGATGGAGGTATCGACGGAGCCCTGCTGCGTGGGCATTCTGCCGGAGCTATTCCGGAAGCGCCCGGGCGTGGTGCGCTCTTTCCATCCCACCCATTCCGTGGCGGCCCTGGGCCGGGAGGCGGAGGCCTATGTGGCGGGGGAGGAAAACGCCCACACCCCCTGCTGGCGGGGCGGCTGCTGGGGCAAGCTTTACGACCGGCAGGCGCAGATTTTGTTTGTGGGCTGCCCCCTGAAGCGCAATACCTTCCTGCACGGGGTGGAGGAATGGTGCGATATTCCCGGCCGGCTGTGGGAAGAAGCCGAGGATTATTACGTCCTCGCGCCGGATGGGACCCGGTATTATACCCCCCAGAATCGCCATAACAACAGCAATCCCTCGGAGCATTACGACAAAATGGAGCCGTTATTTGCCCGGGAAGGGGCCGTTTCCTACGGCTTTTTGGGCGACGCGAAGTGCATTCTGGGCAAGGCCCGGGAAATGGCGGACATTACTGCCGGCTGCCTGAAGCGCAACCCCCGGCTGTTCGACGACGACGCGCCCCTGACCCCGGAAGATTTTGAAGAAAAACCACAAAAGGGAGTGTTTATAATGGAAAAGAAACTGAAGATCGCGGTAATCGGCTGCGGCAATATTTCCGGCAGCCACCTGCAGGCCTACGCCAAGAACCCCGCCGTGGAAATCTACGCCCTGTGCGACATCAACGAAAAGAACCTGAAGCGCCGGGCCGAGGAATACGGCGTGACCCGGCTGTACGCGGATAAGGACGAAATGCTGCGGGAACTGCCGGAAATCGACGCGGTTTCCGTGTGCACCTGGAACGCCGCCCACGCGGAATGCGCCATCGCGGCCCTGAACGCCGGCAAGCACGTGCTGTGCGAAAAGCCCATGGCCCTGAACGCCGCCCAGGCCCAGGAAATGCTGGAGACCGCCCGCCGGAATAACCGCCTTCTGATGATCGGCTTCGTGCGCCGCTTCGGCAACGATTGCGCCATCCTGAAGGACTTCATCGATCACGGCCAGATGGGCGAACTGTATTACGCCAAGGCCACCTACCTGCGCCGCAAGGGCTGCCCCGGCGGCTGGTTTGGGGATAAGTCCCGCTCCGGCGGCGGCCCCCTCATCGACCTGGGCGTGCACGTCATCGATCTGACCCGCTATCTCATGGGCAATCCCAAGCCCGTATCCATCTACGGCGCCACCTTCCACAAGCTGGGCGACCGGGCGGAGGTCAAGGGCGCGACGGGCTATCAGTCCGCCAGCCACACCGAGGGCGTGAAGGATATCTTCGACGTGGAAGACATGGCCACCGCCATGGTGCGCTACGATAACGGCGCGGTGCTGCAGGTGGAAGCCAGCTTCTCCCTGAACATCGAAAAGGACACCGGCACCATCGAGCTGTTCGGCACCAAGGCCGGCGCGAAGCTGGACCCCGAACTGACCCTCTACAACGAAATCAACGGTTATATGGCCAACGTGAAGCTGGACGCGCCCACGGCCCTGAGCTTCAACGGCCTGTTTGACAACGAAGTCAATCACTTTGTGGACTGCGTCCGCACCGGCGCGCCCTGCCGCAACCCCGCCGAGGACGGCGTGGAGCTGATGCGGATTCTGGACGGCATCTACGAATCCGCCCGCACCGGCCACGAGGTGGTGCTGGGCTGACCTTTTTCCCCAAAACACAGCGCCCCATGCTGCAATCGCGGCATGGGGCGCTTCACTGTGATGTTGGCATTTATGCTGATTTTGTCTGCTCAACAGAATTTGAATCGCTGGTTGGAACGAAAGAATCAATGGATGCAGTGTTTTTTTCGTAGATTCATTTCGAATATATCGTGATTTCTACAAAAATATATTCTTCTGCGGATTGCGTTTTTGCCATCTTGATTTAAAGAGGAGAATGATAGAAATTGATCTACTGTTTTGTTCGCGAGGGTGGATTGTGTAAAAACAAATCTTTGATTATAATTTGTATCATGTTTTAGAATAATTAGAGCATGATCACCACTTTTTGATAACCAAGCTGCAATTAGGTTCCACCATTTTTTGTCCTTTTTACCGATAGACATGCCATATATGCAGATGATGTCACTTTCGTTAATTGTATTGGTTGCCGCATTGCCATAGACGCTCGTTTAAAGTATTCTTTCATAATGGATTGTAGAACGCATTTGTTCGAGCGTTTTAATGACACGAAAATTGTTCGGATTTATGTCGCAAGTTGCATTCTGGAACTTCCATTCTTTCCAATGGGTTTACATCAGAAAGAATGGAAGTCTTCAAAACGAGCTATCTACTAAGCTCAGATGGCCGTGCACACGAAGGGCTCCCGGGCGGGAACCAGGCGCATTGCTTCCGGAACGGCGCATTCCAGGTTTTGGCAAATCAGTTCGTCCACCTCGCCCCAGCTTTTGATAAGGGGCGCGTTTTCCAGACCGGAAATTTTCACCTTTTCCAGATCAATGCGCCGGCAGGCGTGGGCCCGCAGGAAGCAGTCCGGCTGAGCGTCCGGGGCAAAGGCGATTTCCGCATCCCGAATGCACAGGGTGAAGGGCGCGTCCGTTTCCCCATAGGCCGTCAGCGGCAGGCGAATGCCCCGGGCGCGAATGGATTCGAAGGCCGCGTCCGAAAGGGGCCGGCCCTTCTGCCAGGGCTCGTTGCCGGAGAAATTGTAGTGCAGAAACCGGTCCACGTTTTCAATTTCACAATCCCGAATGATGATGTTCCCGGGCTGGAAGCGAATCTTCGCGGTGAAGTCCGCGTAATAGGTGAGCACGGAAAGCATGTTGTACCGGTGGCCGGGCTCCTTCCGGGCCGGGGCGCCGCTTTCCTTTTCCGCGTCGGTGAGGCTGCCCCGGAAAACCTGTTCCGCGGGGCCCCAGATGCGGCAGCGCTGCACCAGCACGTTCGTGCCGCCGAAGCGCAGGGCGGAACAGGCGGTGTTCATCCGGCAGGAGTCCACCAGCACGTTTGCGTTGTCAAAGCCCGCCACGCAGTCGTCCCCCGTGCGGAAATCGCAGCCCACCACCCGCACGTTGTCGCAGGTCTGCACGTGTACGCCGTCGTGCCCGGCGATGCAGGTCACGTTTTCCACGTGAATGTTCCGGCTGGAGAAAATGGCGTGGGCCCAGTTGGCGGAATCCACCACCGTGTAGCCCGCCAGACGTACGTTTTCGCATTCCCACAAATCGATCATGTGGGGGCCCCGGTAATGCTCCTCCCCCCGGGGATCAAAGCAGTTGGCCCCGTCCAGCCGGGAATTTTCCTCCCCCAGAATGGCGATGTTCCGGGCCCGATAGGCGCGAATCAGCGCGTTGTTCCATGGGCTGCCGCATACGGTGATAAACCGGGCGTCCCGGTGGTTTTCCGGGCCGGCGGAGGCAGGAGTCCAACGGCAGTCCGTCAGCGCCTCCGGAGGCATGGGCTCGATTTCGTCCTGCAGATAGCCGAAATAATCCGCCGGATTCCGGGTGCCCAGCAGACGCGCGTTTTTCAAAAGATGCAGCGTTACCCCCGTGCGCAGCCGGATCCCGCCGGTGAGGAACGTGCCCTCCGGCACCACGACCTCGCCGCCCCCCGCCAGAAAACAGGCGTCGATGGCGGCCTGAATGGCCCCGGTCTGGGGCGCGTCTTCTCCCCGGCGCGCCCCGAAATCGGTAATGTCGTATTTCATGAATTTTTTTCCGCGCCTTTCTTACAGGGCGAAGAGCTTTTCGATGTGAGGATGCTTGTCGCCGGTCATCCAGTCCACGTCGTCGGTGAGCCAGTCCATGATGCCCAGCTGCCGGGTTTCCCAGGCCACGGTGCTGGCCCGCTCTTCCTCGGTCATCTCGTGGTCGTAGCTCCTGACCAGTTCGCAGTAGCCGAAGTTGTATTTGCCGTCGGCGCACCAGATGGTGAAATTGGTTTCGGGGCCGTCGGGCACTTCGTCGCCGCGGGCGTCCACCAGCGCCTGATGCCGGTTGAAATATTCGTCGGCGCAGCCGGGCTTGATGAGCGTTGCGAACACCCGGTGGCGAATCAGGGACTTGTCCTTGCGCACGTTGCCGATGCAGTGATACATCAGCCGCATGGTGCCGGGCTTGGCGATGTATTCGCATACGTCGCTCATTTTGTCGATCCATTCCGCGCACAGGGCCTTGTCCGCTTCCGTGGGGGCGGCGGTTTCGTCCACTTCCCGGTATCCGAAGGCGTAATCGTCCACGGACCAGATGGAGTAGTTGTCGTAACCCATGTGCTTCCAGGCGTTTTTCATCTCTTCGGAGACGTTGGCCAGCCGGGCCTTGAATTCGTCCTTTTTGCCGGGCTTGATGCGCAAAAGGAATGCTTCGCGTTTCATGATTGGTTTCCTCCCTGTGTTTTTGTTTCGTGATATTCATTAAAGGGATTTGCGTCCCCTTATTTCTCGTGCTCCATGGCCAGCCGCAGCTGGTTCAGGGCGTTTACGACGCTGAGCTTGCGGATCCACTGCCGCTGACCCCGGAAGTGATATTCCCGGGCCTGGGCCGCGCCCCGGTGAGCGACGCCGATCCACACGGTGCCCACCGGCTTTTCCGCCGTGCCGCCCCCGGGCCCGGCAATGCCGGTGACGGATACCGCCCAGTCGGCCCCCGCCGCCCGGGCCGCCCCCAGGGCCATTTCCCGGGCGCATTCGCCGCTGACCGCGCCGCGGCGGGCCAGGGTTTCGCTTTTTACGCCAAGCAAATTTTCCTTGGCCTCGTTGGCGTAGGTGACGTAGCTCTCCTTCAGGCAGTCGCTGGCCCCGGCGCAGTCCACAAACGCGCCGCACAAAAG
>CACXHB010000054.1 GCA_902767315.1 uncultured Eubacteriales bacterium | reverse complement strand
TGCGTGATGAACAGGTAGGTCAGGTTCCTCTCCTCGCGCAGATCATAGAGCAGGTTGATGATCTGCGACTGAATGGACACGTCCAGGGCGGATACGGCCTCGTCGCACACCACGAACCGGGGCTGCACGGCCAGGCTTCGGGCGATACCGATGCGCTGGCGCTGACCTCCGGAGAACTGATGGGGATACCGGTGCAGGAAGTACGGCGCCAGGCCGCAGCTGTCCATCACCTTCAGCACTTCTTCCTGGGTGCGGGCGTCGTTCTTCTTCAGAAGATTGTGCGCCACCATGCCCTCGGAAATGGTCTGGCCCACCGTCATGCGGGGATTCAGCGAGGAATAGGGATCCTGGAAGATCAGCTGCAGATCGCTTCTGAGCATGCGGATCTCGTTGTAAACCAGTCGAGCCAGGTCCACGCCCTCGTCGTAATTGCACTGATACTTGTCGTAATCGGCGTGGTTTTTATACTGCTCGTGCAGCTGCGCCACCGCCTGCTTGCGCTGATCCAGCTCCGCCTGAGCGGCCTTGATGCTCTCGTCGCACTGGGCCAGCTTGGCGTCCACCTTGGCGGTGTCCTTCTTCTGATAGGCGCGGCTGTCCTTGTCCAGCTGATAGCGGGCCCGCAGGTTCTTTTCGTCCCGCAGCTTGGCCGCCGCGTTGTACAGCGCCAGATACGCCGTCTTCACCGGCGTAAGGTCTTCCGCCACAATCAGGCCGCCCACCAGCATGGTCACGTTCAAAAGCGCGTCCTTGGCTTCCTTCAGCACGTGGTCCCGCTGGTTCTTGGCGTGAATCTTCTCCTTTTCGGACATGGCCTGATAGGCCTGTTCCTCTTTTTCCGCCTTTTCTGCGGAGGAGAGCATGTGCGCCTTGTACTTTTCCAGCTTGCGCACCGTCTGGAAGGCGTAACGCGGCGCCATGTCCAAAAGGTTGCTGCCGTAATACATGGTGCGGCCGTCGGTCTGCTTATACAGCTGCAGAATCGTGCGGCCCAGGGTGGACTTGCCGCAGCCGGATTCGCCCACCAGACCGAAAACCTCGCCCTCGTAAATATCCAGGGTGATGCCGTCGTTGGCCTTTACGGAAAGGCCGCGCTTCAGGGGGAAATACTGCTTCAGATTGGTGATTCGGAGCAGCGGCTTTGCATTTTCGTAATTCACTTACGCTCCTCCTTCCGGGGGTAGAAGCACCGCACCTGCTGATTTTCAGAAACCTGCACCAGCTGAGGCTCTTCCGTGCGGCATTTCTCCGTGGCATATTTGCAGCGGGGCGCGAATTTGCAGCCCACGGGCAGCTCGGCGGGATGGGGCACGGAGCCGGGGATGACCTCCAGCCGGGTGTGCACTTCCGTATCCAGCCGGGGAATGGAACGAAGCAGGCCCTCGGTGTAGGGATGCAGGAAGGGGCTGATGCTCTGGTCGAAGATGGTGCGGGCCGGGGACATTTCCACCACCTGGCCGCAGTACATCACCGCCACGTCGTCCGCCATCTGATTGATTACGCCCAGGTCATGGGTGATGAACAGAATGGCAGTGCCCTTTTCCTTCTTCAGGTTGTTCATCAGCCGCAGAATCTGCGCCTGAATGGTCACGTCCAGGGCCGTGGTGGGCTCGTCGGCGATGAGAATTTTGGGCCGGCAGGCCAGCGCCATGGCGATCATGACCCGCTGGCGCATACCGCCGGAAAGCTGATGGGGATACTGCTTGGCCACGTTTTCCGGATTGGGAATCTTCACGTCCGCCAGCATTTCCACCGCCTTTTTCGCCGCTTCCTTCTTGCTCATTCCCTGATGGATGATGAAGGGCTCGGAAACCTGGCGTTCGATGGTAAACACCGGGTTCAGGCTGGTCATGGGCTCCTGGAAAATAACGGAAATGGCGTTGCCGCGCATTTTGTACATTTCCGTGCGGCTGAGCTTGGTCATATCCGTGCCGTTGAAGAGGATTTCTCCGCCTTCGATCCAGCCGTTGGAATCCACCAGATTCAGAATACTCATGGCGGAAACGCTCTTACCGGAGCCGGATTCACCCACAATGCCCAGCGTACGACCGGCGTCCACGGAATAGCTCACGCCGTTGACGGCCTTGATGATGCCGCGCCGGGTGTGGAAATACGTTTTCAAATCCTTGACTTCCAACAAAGACATTCTGCGCACCTCCTCAGCGTTCGTTGGACTTGGGATCCACGGCGTCGCGCAGACCGTCGCCCATCAGATTGATGCACACGGTGCACAGGCCGAAGATTGCCGCCGGGAACACCCAGCGCCACCAGTACTGCTGAATGACGATGGAGTTGTTGGCGCCGGTGAGCAGGTTGCCCCAGGTAGGCGTGGGCAGCGGAATGCCGAAGCCCAGGTAGGACAGCGTGGATTCGGTCAGCATGCAGGTGGCAAAGTCCAGCGTCATGCTCACCAGCAGCAGGGAAATCACGTTGGGCAGGATGTGCTTGAACACGATCTTGACCTCGCGAATGCCCATGGCCTTGGCGGCGGTGACGTATTCCATTTCACGCTGCGCCAGAATCTGCGCGCGCACCAGGCGGCAGGTGCCGGTCCAGCTCAGCACGCCCAGCACCACCATGATCAGATACATTCTCTGGGTGGGCTGCAGCTTGGAGCCGATGACGGCGGAAAGAATCATGGCGAAGGGGATGAAGGGCAGACCGCCCACGATTTCGGCGATACGCATGATGAGAATATCTACATTGCCGCCGAAATAGCCCGCCAGACCGCCGGTGACGACGCCGATGATGGTGGCGATGATAACGGAGATGGCGCCCACCAGCATGGTGACGCGTCCGCCGTTGATGATACGGGTCAGCATGTCGCGGCCCAGATCGTCGGTGCCCAGCACGAAGCCCTTCAGGCCCCAGGCATAGGTATCGCCGGAAGTGGTCACGGCGTAATTCTGCATGTAGCCCACGTAGATGTCCTTGATTTCGGCCTTTTCCACCTTGGCGGGGACGCTGGCCTGGCCAAAGGAATCGTCGCCCCAGCTGAGCACGGTGCCGTCTTCCAGCATGGCCGTGTAGTGGTTGCGTCCGCCGTAAATCTTCACGGGATGAGAAGACATTTCGGGAATCTGATCCTCGCCCTTGAGCACGTTGCCCCACACGACGATCTCGCCGTCCTCGGTAACGGCGGCGACGGTCTTGCTGGTGGTGGCGATGTCAACGACCTTCTTGCCTTCCAGCGCGGCGGGAATGCGGCCCAGGGGGTTCTTGGAGCCCTTGGAACCGGCGTACACCACGGTGCCGTCCTTCAGAAGGGCCATGCACTCGCTGCCGGTGAGGGAGAATTTGGCGATATTGCCCTGATATTCCTTCTTCACCTTGATATCCGCGTTGTTGGTGTTGCCCCACAGATACAGGGTGCCTTCGGAGGAAAGGGCGCCGGAGAACTGGTTGGAGGCCTCCAGCTGAACGATGTCCCAATTTTCGCCCTTCTTCATGGCCTTGGTCATATCGCTGGAGAACTTGTCCTGCTGCAGACGGGTGTTGCCCCAGACGTAGAGATTGCCGTCCACGTCCAGCGCCACCGCGTGGTCGTCGCCCACCGCCAGGTGCACGATGTCCGCGTTCTGCACTTCGTCGGGAATGTTCGAGATATCGATTTTATCGGTAATGCGGGTGTTGCCCCAGGTGTACACATGGCCGTCGGTATCGATGCCCACGCCGAAGGTACGGCCGCAGCCGATATCCGCCACCTTGCCCTTCAGGGCGCTGGGCAATTTCAGCATGCTCTGGCTGGGGGCCAGGTTGGTCAGGGTGCTCTCGCTTTCGCTCAGGTCAATTTCCCAGAAATACGGACCCACCAGCACGAACACCAGAATCAGCAAAAAGGTAATCAGGCCGAACATGGCGCTCTTCTTTTCGCGGAAGTTGCGCATGATGGTGCGCATGGGGGTCTGCATCTGCTCTTCGGTCAGATTCTTCGTCTCATGTCCCGCGCCCATAAACGCGCGCTTGAACCATCGGACGAGGAAGAACTGTTTCTTTTTCATTTCTACGCCCTCCTTACTTGTTCACGCGCACGCGCGGGTCGACCAGGCCGTAGCTGATGTCGATCAGCAGAGAGCCCAGCAGGGAAACGACGGTGTAGAACATCTGAATGGCAAGCACCAGTTCGAAGTCCAGGTTATTCAGGCCCTGCCAGTAGAGCTTGCCCATGCCGTTGAGGGAGAATGTGTTTTCAATAACCACAGAACCGGAGAAAATGGACAAAAACCAGCCGATGATCGAGGTGATAACCGGCAGAAGCGCGTTTCTCCAGGCGTGGGAATATATAACGACCTTTTCCTTCACGCCCTTGGCCCGGGCTGTGCGGATGTAGTCCATGCTCAAAGCGTCGATCATGGAAGAGCGCACGTAACGGGTCATGCCGCCCAGGGAGCCGAAGGTCATTACGATAACCGGCAGCGCAATGTGGTAGAGCATGTCTACGAATTCCTGCCAGCTGTTTGCATATTCCATGCCGGGCGTCTTTGTTCCGCTGACGGGGAAGACGCGCAGCAATACGCAGAAGACATAGATGAAGATCAGGGCAATAATATAGATGGGAATGGAATAACCCAGAATGGTTACCACGCCGACGGTGGCGTCAAACTTCTTGCCCTTGTGCACGGCGCAATAAATACCCAGTGGAATGGTAATGGCCAGCGCCGCAATGGTGGAGAAGATATTGATGAAGATGGTGTTCTTCATGGGGGACTTGATGACCTGCACCACGTCCTGGCTGAAGAACTGAGAATAGCCGAAGTTACCCTCGAACATGCCGTTGAATTCGCCGTTGATGTCGGGATAAATTCCCAGCCACCGGGCGTATCGGACGATGAGGGGTGCGTTCAATCCCATGGACTCTCGCAGACGGTTGTACATGGCCTCGTATTCGGCAGGCTTCATGCTCTTGCGCTGGGGTTCCAGCTGTGCGCGTGCGGGATCCGACGGAATCAAATTGTACAGGGCGTACATAAGCAGGGATACGATGATAAACACCACAACGATGTATCCCAAACGCTTGAGTATATACTTGCCCACTTGATTTCATCCTTTCTGATGCGTCGGAATCGTCGACGCAGTGTGATTTCCAGCAGATACTCCAAAATGGGATGGGCTTTCGCCCATCCCACAGAAGGGTTTACCCTAAAAGATTCTCTTATTCGCCGTAGCCAGCAACGTTAGCATACAGGATGGCGCTGGAGAAATCCCAGAAGGAATCCTGATCGTAGCCTTCCAGCCAGTCGGGGAACAGGGAAACGTAGATGTTGGAGTACAGCGGAATCTCGGGCAGCAGCTCGTTCCACAGGATGATGTAGTCCTGGAACAGCTTCAGATAGCCTTCGGTATCAGTGGAATCCACGCCGTAAACCATGTCCATGGACAGCTTGTCCAGCTCGTCGTTGAACAGGTAGTTCTGGTTGTAGCCCTGAGCCACCAGATCGGGATCAGAGGTCCAGTTGTAGGAATAGTCGTAGGCAGGGGTGAAACCGGTGGCCAGGTTGTACATGCCGTAGGTGGGCACGGCGTACTTGTCGCCCTGGGAAGCATCGCGGTACATATAGTTGAGCAGCTCGGTGAAGGTCATCACGGTCTGGTTGATCTGGATGCCAGCGGCGGTCAGATCGGGGTTGTTGGCCAGCATAACGCTCAGCAGCTCGGAAACGGGGTTGTTCTCGGAAGAAGACCACTCGATGATCAGGGGCATCAGGATGGTGCCGTCGTCCAGGGTCACGTTGTGCACGTAGGTGCCGGCTTCTTCTTCGGTAACCTTCTTGTAGCGGATGCCTTCGGTGTACTCGGTGCCGTCAGCGTTCAGGGTCCAGCCGTCAGCGACCAGTACGTCCACAGCGCCCTGAGCGTCGTAAGGATAGGAGTTCAGCTTCTCGTCGAAGACTTCCTCGGACTCCTGATACTGCCACATGCCGGTGCCGTAGGGGCCGTTCACAACAGAACCCCAGCCGGAGCAGAAGGTGTTGGCGAACTCGGTACGATCCAGCAGCATGGCCAGCGCATGACGCACAGACACGAACTGGGTGGGGCCGAAGTCGCACTGGAACATCAGCTTACCGTAGCCGGCGCGGTCGAAGGTGTCATAAGCGAAGCCGCCTTCGTCCACCATGTCCATAGCGGTGTCAACGTCGTCGGTCATGGAATCCATGAACTCGATGCCGCCGGTCTTCATGGAGTCAGCCCAGGTCTCGGTGGTGGTCTTCACCACGACGATCTTCTCGATGGAGGGCTTCTGGCCTTCGAAGTTGCCGGGGTAGTTGGGGTTGATGGTCAGGGTCGCCTGCAGGGACTCCTTATCAAACTCAACCAGATTGTAGGGGCCGGCGGAAACACGGTCGGTGGAGTTGAAGCGCTCGGCGTCAACCTGAGCACCGATGCCGTCCACGGTGAAATCGCCGTCGAAGTAGCAGCCTTCGCCGTCGTCCTTCACAGTGATGCCCTCGCCGAACCAGGACTTGATGTGCATGGGGTTAAAGCCGGCGTAGGTGATCTCGTAGAAGTAGGGCAGCTTTTCGGCAACCACGGTGGCGGAGAAGGTGTGGTCGTCGATGATGCGCAGACCGGAGACGGTGGTGGCGGTGCCATCAAAGTACTCCTGGCCGCCTGCATAGGTCATGTAGGCGGTGCTCTTCACACCCAGATCCGCGGCAACCTTGCTGCAGCAGAACAGGGTCTCAGCCACATACTCTTCAACGGTGATGGGATCGCCGTTGTTCCATACCAGACCATCGTTCAGGGTGATGGTGAAGGTCTTGGTGCCATCCTCGTTCTCGGTGGTGGTGTATTCCTTCACGATGGTGGGGTTGATGAGATATTCGCCGGTCTGATCGGATACCACGGTACCGTGGTCATCCATCAGGTCGCGAACCAGCTTGTCACTGGCGTTGTTGGTCCACAGCGCACGTCCCCAGTCGCCGGACAGTTCGGTGGTGGAGGCGTAAATGATGGAGTTCTCGTGGGTCGGTTCTTCGGCCACGGCGCAGCAGGTGAACATCAGGGCTGCAACCAGGGCGAAAACCAGAATACGGGAGAAGTTCTTCACGTTGGTTTCCTCCTTCAGATTTTCCGGTTCGCCGGAGCATTCCGGTGAATCGTTATGGTCATTATTATAAGGCGTTCTACTATTTTTCGCAAGTGCCATTTGTGAATTATGCAAAAAATTACACGATTTCCTGCATCCGCCCCATTTGCGTGCAACTCTTTACACGGCTGTCTTTTTCTACGGCGTTTGCGTTTTTGCTGCCTCCGTTCCAATTTTGCCCATTTTATTGCGTTAAGGAAAATTTTAAACTATACTCTTAACATACCAACGAAACGGCGGTGGCTCATTTATGGAAGATAAAAGCCTGTATTCCTCTTATCGGTTTGTCTCCGGCGCCATGAATCTTCTGTGCAGTTCCCTGACGCACATCGTCTATCTGCTCACCGCGCCGCTGTTGGTGTTTCTGGCCCGGGATTTCGGCCTGGACAACGCTACCGCGGGCTACGCCTCCACGGTGCACATCTGCTTTATGGGGCTTTTCCTCTTTGTGGGGCCGGTGGTCATCGGCAAAATCGACATTCGCAAAACCCAGATTCTGGGGGTCACGCTGATGCTGGCGGGGCTTTTCCTTTCTTATATTTCAAAAAGCTTTCCGCTGTTTCTGCTTTCCCGGGCTGTCACCGGCGCGGGCCATGGAATCAGCGGTTCCTGCACCCATTCGGTCATCGCCGCCTGGTTCCCGCCCCGGGAAAAATCCGCCGCGGTCACCGTCAACAGTCTGGGCATCGTGGCCGTCACCACCCTGGTGTATACCTGCGCGGTTCCCCTGTACCACGCCTTCGGGGACTCCTGGCGCAGGGTCATGCTGCTGACGCTGGGCGTCCTGGCGGCGGCGGATGCGCTGTGGATTCTCCTCTACCGGGACAATCACGCTCTAAATGCCCACATCGCCCGGGAAAACGCCCGCTCCGGCCGGGTGGTCAACGCCTTCTCCGGCATGCGCCAAGCCGTTTCCCGCAGGGATGTGTGGCTGGTGTGCCTGTTCATGGGCCTTGGCAATATCGCCTCCAACGGCATCAACACCTATCTGCCCCAGTTTCTGCAGACGGTTCGAGGCTATTCCGATACCGCCGCCTCTGCCGTGGTGGGGGTAACCGCCGGCATTGGCGCGGTGGGCACCTTCCTGGGGGGCGCGGCCACCACCTTCCTGGGCCGGCGCAAGGGCGTGATCGTTCCCTGCATGGCCGTTTCCACGGTCTGTCTGGCCCTTTCCCTGGTGTGCCCCGGGGCGATGCTGATTTCCGGCTTCTTCTTCGCCTACACCCTGCTCACCAATTTCCGCACCCCCGCCTCTCAGACCATCGCCACCGAGCTGCCCGACAGCACCCCTTCCCTGGCCTCCGCGGCGGCAGCCATGTCCTATGGCGTGGGCTTCGTGGGCACCTTCGCCTGTGCGCCCCTTCTGAAGCTTTCCACCGCCCTCTTCGGCGTGGAATATTCCCTTTTGATCTATCTGCCGCTGTTTGCGCTGTCCCTTTTGTTTGTGATTCTGGTGCCGGAAACCGGCCCCGGCCGGAAAAAGCGCGGTTTGACGCAAAATTAGCGGCTTCTTTGCAGGTAAATATATTGTAAACACGAATTTTTTTCCGCCGCCGCTTGCAATTACCATATTGCATCGTATATAATAGTATACCTGGAAGTAAATATCACACCCAATGTTTAGGAGGATTGCAATGACGCAGAAGTATGTGTATCTGTTCAGCGAAGGCAACGCTGACATGAGAAACCTTCTGGGCGGCAAGGGCGCCAACCTCGCGGAAATGACCGCGCTGGGCATGCCCGTTCCCCAGGGCTTCACCATTTCCACCGAGGCTTGCACCCGTTATTATGATGACGGCCGCAAGATCGGCGAGGATATCATGGAACAGATCAACGCCGCTCTGGCCAAGACGGAAGAAATCAATGGCAAGAAGTTTGGCGACAGCCAGAATCCCCTGCTGGTTTCCGTCCGTTCCGGCGCCCGCGCGTCCATGCCCGGCATGATGGACACCATTCTGAACCTGGGCCTGAACGACGAAGTGGCCGCCGGCCTCATCGCCGGCAATCCTGATCCTAAGTTCGAGCGTTTCGTATACGATTCCTATCGCCGCTTCATCCAGATGTTCTCCGACGTGGTTATGGAGCTTTCAAAGAAGCGTTTCGAAGTCATCATCGACGAAGTAAAGGCCGCCAAGGGCGTGACTCAGGATATCGAGCTGGATACTGAGGACATGAAGACCCTGGTGAAGCTGTTCAAGGAATTCTATCGCCAGGAGAAGGGCGCCGACTTCCCCTCCGACCCCAAGGAGCAGCTGATGGAAGCCGTGAAGGCCGTGTTCCGTTCCTGGGACAACCCCCGCGCCAACGTCTATCGCCGCATGAACGACATCCCCTACAGCTGGGGCACCGCCGTAAACGTGCAGCCCATGGTCTTTGGTAACCTGAACGAAAATTCCGGTACCGGCGTTGCCTTCACCCGCGACCCCGCCACCGGCGAAAAGAACCTCTTCGGCGAATACCTCATCAACGCCCAGGGCGAAGACGTGGTTGCCGGCGTGCGCACCCCCAGCCCCATCGCCCGTCTGGCCGAGGATATGCCCGCGGTTTACGAGCAGTTCAAGAACATCGCCACCAACCTGGAGCGCCATTATCGCGACATGCAGGACATGGAGTTCACCATCGAAAACGGCAAGCTGTTCATGCTGCAGACCCGTAACGGCAAGCGTACCGCCGCCGCGGCTCTGAAGATCGCCGTGGATCTGGTGGACGAGGGCATGATCTCCGAAGAAGAGGCCGTGCTGCGCGTGGATCCCAAGCAGCTGGATTCCCTGCTGCATCCCAATTTCGAAGCCAAGGCGCTGAAGGCCGCCACTCCCGTGGGCCAGGGCCTGGCCGCTTCTCCCGGCGCTGCCTGCGGACAGGTGGTCTTTACCGCCGAGGACGCCAAGGCCTGGGCCGAGCGCGGACAGCGCGTGGTGCTGGTGCGCCTGGAAACCTCTCCTGAAGACATCGAAGGCATGGTGGCCGCTCAGGGCATCCTGACCGTGCGCGGCGGCATGACCTCTCACGCGGCCGTGGTTGCCCGCGGCATGGGCACCTGCTGCGTCTCCGGCTGCTCCGAAATCAAGATGCACGCCGAAGAGCATTACTTCACCCTGGGCGACCGGGATTATCACGAAGGCGACTGGATCTCCCTGGACGGCTCCACCGGCAAGATCTACGGCGAAGCGCTGCCCACTGCGGAAGCCACCATCTCCGGCGATTTCGGCCGCTACATGAGCTGGGCTGACGCCGCCCGCAAGCTGAAGGTTCGCACCAACGCCGACAACCCCCGCGACGCGGCTCAGGCCGTTCGTTTCGGCGCGGAAGGCATCGGCCTGTGCCGTACCGAGCACATGTTCTTCGACGGCGACCGCATCAAGGCCGTTCGCGAGATGATTCTGTCCAACACCGCGGAAGAGCGCAAGGCCGCCCTGGCCAAGCTGCGTCCCTATCAGCAGGGCGACTTCGAAGCCATGTACAAGGTGCTGGCCGGCCGTCCCATGACCATCCGTTACCTGGATCCGCCGCTCCATGAGTTCCTGCCCACCAAGGAAGAGGAAATCGTCGAGCTGGCCGAGGAGATGAACGTCTCCGTGGACGAGGTGAAGGAGACCATCAGCGCGCTGCACGAGTTCAACCCCATGATGGGTCACCGCGGCTGCCGCCTGGCCGTCACCTATCCTGAAATCGCCGAGATGCAGACCCAGGCCGTCATCGCCGCTGCCATCAACGTGAACCGTCAGTTCCCCGAGTTCAAGATCGTGCCCGAGATCATGATCCCCCTGGTTGGCGAAGCCAAGGAGCTCAAGTTCGTGAAGGACATCGTGGTCAAGACCGCTGACGCGCTCATCGCGGAAGCCGGCGTGGAGCTGGAGTATCACATCGGCACCATGATCGAAATCCCCCGTGCCGCCGTCACCGCCGACGCCATCGCTCAGGAAGCCGAGTTCTTCTCCTTCGGCACCAACGACCTGACCCAGATGACCTTCGGCTTCTCCCGTGACGACGCCGCCAAGTTCCTGGACGCCTACTATGACGCCAAGATCTACGAGTTCGATCCCTTCGCCAAGCTGGACCAGGTTGGCGTGGGCGCGCTGGTGAAGCTGGCCGCCGAAAAGGGTCGCTCCGTCCGTCCCAACATCAAGCTGGGCATCTGCGGCGAGCACGGCGGCGATCCGTCCTCCGTGGAATTCTGCCACAAGATCGGCCTGAATTACGTCTCCTGCTCTCCCTTCCGGGTGCCCATCGCCCGTCTGGCCGCCGCTCAGGCTGCCATCAAGGAAAAGAACGGCCAGCTGTAATTCAATTCTTCCAAAAATTTTGTCCTCCCGATTCTTTCGGGAGGATTTTTTTGCATGAAAAAAAAACCGCCCGGCTTGCGCCCAGCGGCTTCTGAAATTCAATTGTGCACTTCTTGGGGCGTTGGCAGGTGTCCCACAATCCTGCATCTCTCAGGGTTTCCCCTTGTCATACCAGCGGCGCGTGGTCGGGACAATTTACCACCTCAACGCCCCCTTCAGTACGTTTTTACTATATCACAAGTCCAGGCGCTTGTAAAGCACTTTTTGCTCCGCAGAATCCTCCGATATTCTTTTGCCCGCACATATTGGAAGGTAATCACCGAATTTTCAAAATTCGGATCATCATCGGCGGTATGCAGGCGCAAAATCAGGCGAAACTGACATTCGTTTTCAACAAAAGTCTTCAAAATAAACGCCGTTTTAGGTCGATCCGTTTCAACGATATAGTCTGGTTCCTCGATCATGCTGCGCATATATTTTCCATATCGCTCATAATCGCCCGGATGATGTTCCTGAATATGCAAAATACGCTCCGGGTTCAAAACCACGTCCTCCGAGACGATGTTTTCGGATACGCAGGCGTAGAGTTTCCGGTCGATTTTGCACAAAAAGCGCACGCTGCCCCGCTCCATCCCTATTTTTCGGGGGATTCCGGCAGACCGGTCTGCAATTCGTCAATGAGCTTCTGGGTGCTGTCGATGATCTCCTGTTCCTTTTTCAGCGCGTCGTTCAGCTTGTCGTCGGTTTCCCGGGTCTTCTGCACGTCCGCAGCGGTGATGGTCATCAAATCCTCCACCGTCACCCCCTGCTGCCCGGCCAGGCGGTTGGCCTGCTGCACCAGCAGCCGTTCGAAAATATTCCGCACGCCCCGGGCGTTGCCGAAGGAGATGGTGTGGGTGTTGCTGGCCTCGATGTAATCCCGGGCGGCCTTTTTGCCCTCCTCGTCCAGGGTATACTGGTGCTTTTTCAGCTGCATTTCCAGAATCTGGCACATTTCGTCCACGGAATAATCGTCGAAATGCAGATACCGATTAAAGCGGGATTCCAGGCCGGGGTTGGACCGGATGAAATTCTCCATCAGCTGGTCGTATCCCGCCACGATCACCACCAGATCCTCCCGGTTGTCCTCCATGGCCTTCAGCAGGGTGTCGATGGCCTCCTGGCCAAAATCGTTCTGGCCGCTGCCGTTCAGGGCATAAGCCTCGTCGATAAACAGCACGCCGCCCTTGGCCTTTTCGATAACCTCGGCGGTTTTCTGGGCCGTCTGCCCCACAAAGCCCGCCACCAGTCCGGAACGGTCCGTCTCCACCAGCTGCCCCTTGGAGAGAATGCCCAGGCTCCGATAAATTCGCGCCATCAGCCGGGCGATCATGGTCTTGCCCGTGCCGGGATTGCCGGTGAAGACCATGTGCAGGGACATATCCACCGTGGGCAGGCCGTGCTCCCGGCGCATTTTGTGCACGGTGGCCATGTTAATCAGGTTGTTGACCTCCCGCTTGATGCTGCCCAGGCCGATGTATTCGTTTAATTCCTTTTTCAGCGCCTCCATGTCCTCCACAGGCTGCTCCTGAGGCTGCACCCGGGCGGAAAGCTCCTGCTGCCGAATCTGCTGAGGCTTGGGCGACTGGGGTTTGGGCTGGCTGGGCTTTTCCGCCTGTTCCGGCGCCTTGGGCGCGGCCGGCGTTCCCCAGAAGTCCTCCCCCATGCGGCTCATGTTATGATGAATCAGGTCGCCGATGACCTCCAATTGCGTCTTGATAATCTCGTCCCGATTGTCCAATCCGTTCTCTCCCTTCCTGTTCCAACGGGAATGCGCCGGAAACCGGCTTCCACCCTGAGGATGGAAGCCGCAGACTGTCGAAAAACCCTCGAAGAGCTCGAGAGGGCCAAAGCCCTCTCGAATTTCAATCGTGCCCAGCGGCATGTACGGTGGGCAC
>CACXHB010000053.1 GCA_902767315.1 uncultured Eubacteriales bacterium | reverse complement strand
GGCCGTGTCCGTGCTGGTGGGCGTGGCCCTGACCCTGCCCATCTCCTCGGCGGCCATCTGCTCCGTGCTGGGGCTCACCGGCCTGGCTGGCGGCGCCGCCGTGGCGGGCTGCTGCGCACAGATGGTGGGCTTCGCCGTCATGAGCTTCCGGGAAAACCGCTGGGGCGGCCTGGTCAGCCAGGGCCTGGGCACCTCCATGCTGCAAATGCCCAATATCGTGAAAAACCCCCGGGTGTGGATTCCCCCCACCCTGGCCTCCGCCGTCACCGGCCCCCTGGCCACCTGCCTTTTCCGGCTGGAAATGAACGGCGCGCCCATCAATTCCGGCATGGGCACCTGCGGCCTCTGCGGCCCCATCGGCGTGTGGTCCGGCTGGGTCTCCCCCAGCGAGGCCGCCCTGGCCAAGGGCGCCGCCGCCCTGACCCCCGCCGCCCTGGATTGGCTGGGGCTGATCCTCATCTGCCTGGTGCTCCCCGCCCTGCTGAGCCTGGCCTTCTGCGCCCCCCTGCGCAAAATCGGCTGGATTCGCGAAGGCGACCTGAAGCTGTAATGGTCGGCCCCGCTGTTGTGCAGACCCCGCGGCTCACCCTGCGGCCGGTTCAGGAATCCGACGCCCCCGCCCTCCGGGAAATCTGGCTGGATTTCGCCCAATCCCCCTTCGCCGTCTACGATGGCCCACACCCCACCTCTCCCCGGGCCGTCGCCGCCTCCATCGCCCGCTGGGCCCAGGCCAATCGCCAGCCCCAGCCCGCCCACCGCTTCTGGGCCGTCTGCCTGCAAGGCCGCCTCATCGGCTATTTCTCCTGCCACCAGCGGGAAAACGCCGCCTGTGAAATCGGCTATTGCTTCCATTCCGCCTTCCACGGCTGCGGCTACGCCCGGGAATCCCTCTGCGCCCTGCTGGCCTTTCTGCCCACCCAGGGCTTTGCCCGGGCCACCGCCGGCACTGCTCTGGATAATCGCCCCTCCGTGGCCCTGCTTTCGTCCCTGGGCTTTACCCAAACCGCCACCGAAAGCGTCTCCTTCTATCAGGATTCCGCCGGTAACCCCATCGTCTTCACCGGCGGCGTCTTCGAAAAGCCCCTCCCCTGACAAAAATCGATCTCTTCTTTTCATTACGAAAGAAACCCGCTTATGGCTTCGTTGCATGATTCATAAGCGGGTTTCCCTTATTCATTTGTTCAGATAGCGCTCCTTCAATTTCATCGTTTCTCTGCGGTATCTTTCGTGCGCCGTTTCGTAATTGCCGGCCTGAATGTCGTCCACGCAGGGCGTTATCATCTCGTTGTAAATCCCCTTCAATAACTCCATGCGCTCTTCAGATCTCTGAATCCGTTCGACAATCCGCGGCGCGATTTCGTAATATTCCGCAATCTCCGCGGGCCCTGTCGCCTGCTCCTTCAACCAATGATCCCGGAAATTCCTCAGAACCGTCAATTCCCTGCAATCGTCCGGCAATCCCATCGCTTCCACACAGGCCGTGGTGAGATAACACCCGCTTCTCGATGACTCCGCCTTTTCCGCCGCGGTATAATTCGGACATTTGCTGTAATTTCCCTTGCAATACCTTTTGTATGTATCAGAAGAAATATCCGCCTGGGTAACGTTGCAGGTTTCCCTCGAAGAGAAAAAACCCGTGCTTTCATATACATAGAACGGACAAATATCATCCATATTGCTTTCTCCTTTTTTCAGCGCATAATTTCGTCGATAACGTCGCCAACCATGTCGTACCAGTTCTTTTCCATCTGCAGCTTTTCAGGATTGCTTCCCAGTCCCTTAATTCCATTTACCAGGCTTTTGGCCAGCTTCGCCGATCCTGCGGCCAATCCCGCCGCGCCCGTAAAAATGCCGCCGATGCTGTCGTCGTGGTTCAAAATGCCTTTCCACGCGCTCTTGCCCACAGCCGCCGCCCCTGCCTTTGCGGAAGCCGCCGCGTCCTGTTTTTTCATCTGACTGCTCTCCCCGGCGCAGAAAATCGAAACGTACGCGTAATTCGACTGGTAAGATACCGTCACCGGAAAAACAAAATAATCCTTCGGATGCTCCGGATGGTAAAGGATCAGGCAATCCTCCACATGGCCGCCGATCATTCCCCCGAATTTAATCTGATCCGTTTCGAAAGCCATCGGGATTCCATGCTCCTCCGCGCACGCCTTAACGGCTTCCTGCACCGTCCCCAGCGTAACCGCGCCTCCGTCCTGAATCCTCACCTGCGGTCTGAAATTAGAAAGTTCCCTCTCCCTCAGCATTGTAATTCCTCCATCCCTCGTATTTTTGCATGCTGCAGCGCTGAACATTTCTCTGCGAAATGCCCGAATCTTTTTCCCTTTTCTGTATATTAAGATTCTAGCACATCCTTCAGAATTACGCAAGTGCGTATACGCGTCTGCGGAAAATTTTCTATCCTTTCTCTTGAGGTGAAGAAAAAATGACCGTTAAGGAAGCCGTAGTCGCGCGATTTCAGGAACTCATGCGCCAGCGCCGCATGCGCCCCAACGAACTGGCCAACCGTGCGGGGGTCACCCCCTCCACGGTGTACAGCATGCTGGACCCCCGCCGAAAGGAGCTGTCCATCAGTGTCATCAAAAAGCTCTGCGATGGCCTGGAAATCTCCCTGGGCGCGTTTTTCTCCTGCCCCCTGTTCGAATCCCTGGACCCCGAAATCCACTGACCCCGCAAAAAATCCCCGGCCGATGCGTCTTACATCGACCGGGGATTTCGCGGGGCCCGTCATTGGGCGTTGAGCTTCACTTTCACCCGCCGCATGGCCCATACAAAGCAAATGGTGTGGGCGATCAGCGTGATAATCCAGGAAATGGGATAGGAAAGATAGACAAAGTCGATGTCCGAACAGGCGGGCAGCTTGCACACCGTGGCGATCCACGCCACCCGGAATACGCAAATGCCCAATATGCTCACCAGCATGGGCGTCATCGAATAGCCGATGCCCCGCAGTGATCCCGTCATCACGTCCATCATGCCGCACAGCGCGTAGGGCAGGCACACGTAGGTAAGCCGCACCAGCCCGGCGTTGACCACCTCCTGAGACGTGGTGTAAATCCGCAGCAGCTCGCTTCCGAAGAACCACACGCCCACGCCCATCAAAAGCCCCACCACCGTGACGCATACCTGACAGACCACGGCAATGCGCCAGATGCGCTTGTATTCCCCCGCGCCCAGGTTCTGGCTGGAGAAGGACACCGCCGCCTGATGGAAGGCGTTCATGCCCACGTAGACAAATCCCTCCAGATTCCCCGCTGCGGAGGAGCCCGCCATCACCGTCGCGCCGAAGGCGTTGATGGAGGACTGAATCATCACGTTGGAAATGGAGAACAAAACCCCCTGAAAGCCCGCCGGCAGACCGATCCGGGCGATCTCCTTCAGCGTGTCCCCGGCGATGCGCAGCTTCTTCAGCGTCAGCCGCAGCCCGCCTTCCGAACGCATCAGGCAGATCACCACCAGCGTCGCGCTCACCGCCTGGGAAATGATGGTGGCCAGGGCCACGCCCTCCACGTCCATGTGCAGCACGATCACGAAAAACAGGTTCAGTATCACGTTCAGCACGCCCGCGATAATCAGGTAAATCAGCGGCCGCCTTGTGTCCCCCACGCTGCGGAGAATGGCGCTGCCGAAATTGTAGATCATGTTGGCCGGCATGCCCGCGAAGTAAATCCGCAGATACAGGCTGGAAAGGTCAATGACCTCCTCCGGGGTGTTCATCCATTCCAGAAACACCCGCGCCCCGATGACCCCCACCACCGCCAGAATCACGCCGCTGACGACGGAAACCAGCATGGACGTGTGCACCGATTCCTCCATGGCCTTGTGATCCCCGCTGCCCCAGGCCCGGGCGACCACCACGTTGGTGCCCACCGAAAGCCCCACGAACATGTTCACGATCAGGCTGGTCAGGGACCCGGTGGAGCCCACCGCCGCCAGACACAGATCCCCCTGCCGGGCAAACCGGCCCACCACCACCACGTCCGCCGCGTTGAACAACAGCTGCAATATGCTGGAGAGAATCAGCGGCACGGTAAACAGCAGCAGCTTTTTTAAAATCGGGCCGTGGGTCATGTCGATTTCGTATCGGGCGGATCTATGTAAAGCCATGGGCGATTTCATCCTCTTTTCCTGTGGAAATTCGGCCTTATTATAGCACCGGATCATGACGCTTTCAGGCCTCCGGCGTTAAGGTTTGCCTCCTAAATTTTTAAGGCGTGTCCAGATCGACTGTCGTTCAAATCCTCCGGATTTCTGTCTGCTGAAAAAGGCCGGCCGAAACGTCCTGCGCTTTATAAGAAATGTGCGTTGACGCTGTGTCAAAGCAATGTTATAATAAGAAGTATGGATTTACAAAGGAGGAACTCACATGAAGCTCAAAAACCTGCTTGCCCTGCTGCTGGCGCTGGCCCTGACTCTGTCCTGCGGCGCGGCCTTTGCGGAAGAAGCCGCCCCTGCCGAAGCTGCCGAAACCCCTGAAGCGATGGAAGGCGCCGAAGGGGACGCCGCGGAATCGGGCGATACTCAGCTTTTCGATTCCATTTTCTTCCAGAATATGGAAGTCACCGTCCCGGAATACATGGCCGCGCCGGAAACCCGGGCCATGAGCGCGGTGCTGATGCTGCTGGAAATGCTGAACTGGAACGACGCCGCGACCCTGGAAATCATCACCGGCGAATCCCTGCCCACCCTGTATATCACCGCCTCCAGCGAACTGGGGGACGACGGCCTTTCCGTTTATTATTTCTATCCGGATCTGCAGAAGATGGTGCTGGCCACCTACGTGGCCTCGCTGAATCAGTGCCATGTGGCGGTGCTGGACGCCGAAGGCGAGCCCGCCGCCGTCATGGAGGGCCTGGTCTCCGAAGGTATCCTGGGCTCCTATGAGGAAATTTCCCTCACCGATTACGCCACCGCCATGAACCAGATCAATCAGGCAATCCAGGGCGAATGATCCCGCAAAGGAGCATGGAAGGCTGAACCCGAAACGCCATCCGGCCCTGCCCCTGCCCGAAGCGGAGCTTTCCGGCAGCGACTGGATAAACGCTGCCGAAAACCGGGCGCTGTTTGATGCCGAATCGGTATCTCGGCGAAGACGAGACCGTTTCCCACACCTTCAATGACCGCGGCGCGCCTGCCTTATCTCCCTCGCCGATTTTGGCCAGGCCCCGGACTGTCCGGGCTCCCTGCCGCCGGCTGATTTCCCTTATATTTTGCAAAAGGAGTCTTTTCCCATGAAACTGAAAAACCTGCTGGCCCTGCTGCTGGCTCTCGTGCTCGCCCTTTCCTGCTGCGCCGGTTTTGCGGAAACCGCCGCCGATGAAGACGCTGCCGGCGCTCTGGATTCCGAGGAAGAAGCCGCCGCGGGCGAGGAAAGCCAGACCCAGTTTTTTGACGATACCCTCATCTCCAGCCTGGATATGACCACCAGCGACTGGATGCTCAACGGCCAAACCCAGGCGCTGTTCGCGGTGCTTCTGATGCTGGAAGTGGCCACCTGCGATGATCCCGAAGTGGTGGCCCTCATGGACGACTGCTCCGTTCCCGAACTGTATATCACCTCTTCCCTCAATACGGACACGGATCTGGACGCCATCGTGGTGTTCTATTTCCTGAAAGAGGAACAGCGGCTGGTGCAGGCCATGTACGTGCCCCTTCTGAACCAGTTTACCGCCTCCATCACCGAAGTCACCGTGGATCCCGAGCTGCTTATGGACGCCCTGCAGGCCAAGGGCCTGTTCTCCGATTATCAGCATATCTCCTTCGCCGATTATTCCGACGCCCTGAACGCCCTCAGCGAGGCCGTCAACAGCAACTGATTTTCCCCGCCCCCTTCGGCTTCCCGCCGAAGGGGTTCTTCTTTTACAAGGGAGCATCCTGCCATAAAAAACGTCTTTTACGTGACTTGGATCGTCTGCTGTTCTTAGAACCGTACCGGTAGTTTTGACTGTTTGGCCGGCACATTATAGTTTTCAGTTTCTAAGTAATTCTTAATTGATGCCACTGCTTCTTCTGAAGCGTTTGGCGCGATACATACCTCTCTCATTATCTCCCGTGGAAAGCTTATCTCAATATACGGGACAACTAGTCCTTGCGCCGATCTATATTTGATCTTATTTTTTCTTTTTTCTGGCAGATCGTTGTTGTTATTCGGCACATAATAAATAGCTCGCACTTCTTCTTCCGAAGAAAAGCATGCGTCTTTGAATTTGAACTCGTATTGGCTAAGTTTACGAGTAACTGCTTTTTTCAGGTTGCCTACCCTGGGAATTTGTGCTTCATCAAGGTCGCGCAATATTTTCTGTATTTCAGAGCGAATAATCTTCTCTTTTTCAGCATCATCATATGTTACGTGGCATACCTCAAATTTTCCAACCGCTGTATCTTTAGGCATAAATTGTTCTCTCTCTTTGTGTATCTTTAATCTATCATCAATAAAGCATATAGCACATCCCGTATTATTTTTCGTGTAGTATCTCCACATATTCAGAGAATCACCATTTCGACAAAAGCAGCAAATATACGCCGTTGTTTTTCCATAATTAAAACATTTCATGTTTTTACCCGTTTTATCGTCTCTCGATGTGTATATAATGCCTCTCTTATTAAATCTAACATCAGAAATTTCTTTATACTCTTCCTCGCAGATTTCGCCACAGTCTTTCATCTCTATACATACTTTTTTATATATCCTATCCAGTTCATCTCCTTCAGATACGTCGTTTAAATATCCCGCATTCGTAAACCAAAGCTTGACATCATCATTATCATCGTGTGGACCCAATATCCCCCGAAGACCGTCAATATTTGTATAATGGTACAGCAATTCCATATGTATCTGCTCCTTTCGTGACTTTACATTCGCTGCGCATATCAAATTGAACTATAGTCGCTATTTACCTGTAAGTTCTGGTGGCTCTTCTTTTATGTACGCTTCGCATTACATTTAAATTATATCATATTTCGAAAAATTGTGCAACGTCCAACTTACATTATAATGAATGTATTCAATTATTTTTTGTAACAAACAGCAATGTCATTGCGTTCTCCGAGCAAAACACATAAATTTGTGCCAGAATCCGGCGGCACTTAGCGTCATCGTATCTAGAATTGTGCAAAAACCAGCACCCAGATACTGTATCAATCTCTGGGTGCTGAGGTGACAGAGGCAGATGTTCTTGCCCCCATCTATTAGTCTAAAAAGGATATCTTTTTGCCTTTTCCTCAGGTCATGGAATAGGGATCCATGTACCGGTCGATCTGCTCCTGAGACAGCACGTTGCGCTCCACCAGCTCCTGCCGCACGGAAATATTCTTGCGAATGGCGGCCTTGGCAATGTCCGCCGCCATGCTGTAGCCGATGTAGGGGCACAGGGCGGTGATGATGCCCACGGAATGCTCCACCAGTTCCTCGCAATGGGCCTCGTTGGCGGTAATGCCGGTGATGCAGTTGTCCACCAGGGTCTGCACCGCGCCGGTCAGGGTGGTGATGGATTCAAACAGCTTGTAGAAAATCACCGGCTCGAAGGCGTTCAGCTCCAGCTGCCCCGCCTCGGCGGCCATGGAAATGGTCACGTCGTTGCCCACCACGCCGAAGGCCACCTGAGAAACCACCTCGGGAATCACGGGATTCACCTTGCCGGGCATAATGGAGGAACCGTTCTGCCGGGGCGGCAGGTTGATTTCGTGGAAGCCCGTTCTCGGCCCGGAGGAGAGAATCCGCAGATCGTTGGCCATTTTGGAAAGATTCACCGCGCAGGTGCGCAGCACCGCGGAAACCGCCACAAAGCAGTCCACGTTCTGGGTGGCGTCGATGAGATTGGCGGCCTTTTCCAGCTTCAGTCCGCTCACCCGGGTCAGGGCGGGCACGATGTTCTTCACGTAATGATCGTCGGCGTTAATGCTGGTGCCGATGGCGGTGCCGCCCATGTTCACGTATTTGATTTCGTCCGGCACGTGCTGCATCCGGGAAAGATCCCGCAGCACCATGGACCGGTACGCCCCGAATTCCTGCCCCAGCCGAATGGGCACCGCGTCCTGCATCTGGGTGCGGCCCATTTTCAGAATGGGGTCAAATTCCCGGGCCTTTTCCTCCAGCGCGTCCACCAGCCGCGTCAGCTGCTTTTCCAGCCCCCGCATCAGCTTCAGCACCGTCATCTTCCCCGCCGTGGGAATCACGTCGTTGGTGGACTGGGACATGTTCACGTGGTCGTTGGGATGCACCAGGGTGTAATCGCCCTTTTCGCCCCCCAGAATCTCAATGGCCCGGTTGGCCACCACTTCGTTGACGTTCATGTTGGCGGAAGTGCCCGCGCCCCCCTGAATGGCGTCGGTAATGAACTGATCCCGAAATTTTCCGGAGAGAATCTCGTCGCAGGCCTGCACAATGGCGCGCATCTTTTCCGGAGCCAGCCGCCCGTCCTCGCCGTTCACCAGCGCCGCGGCCTTCTTGATTTCCGCCAGGGAATCGATGAATTCCGCCGTCAGGCGCCGCCCCGTAATGTGGAAATTCTCCGAGGCCCGCAGAGTTTGAAGCCCGTAATAAACCCCTTCGTCGATGGTCGCGCTGCCTACCATGTCCGTCTCTACGCGCATGTTTCTTCTCTCCCGTTCGTGTAAATTCTGCATCCGGGGTCTTCATTTTTGCTTTCGCCTGAAGCCCCGCGTTTTTTGTAGGGCCATTATAAAGTAAATCCTGCATTTTGTCAATCAATTCGCAAAAATTGAATGAAATTATGCATATATCTGCTTTTGAACCCATTTTACCAAACCGGGAGCAAATGAAAGTGAAAATTTTCAGAAACCGGAATGGAGAATTTTCCGCCCCCAAACCCCGGAAAAATGACGGACGGCCCCGGCCGAACGCCGAAACCGTCCCTTTCTCCCGGGGATTTTCTGCAATTTTTCAAATGTAATCCGTCATTCCCCGCACGGAAACGTCCCCCGCCAGCACGGCGCGGACCTCCCCCGTTTCGGCGTATCGCACCCGCAGCGCCCCATTTTTTTCCACCTCCAGCGCCCGGGCGGCCACCCCGTTGACCCGCACGTCCTTTCCCAGACTCACGCACAGGGGCCGGTATTCCTCCAGCACCGGCGCAAGCCCCGCTTCTTCCCATATCTTCTCCAGCCGGTCGAATTCCGGCAGATATTTTTCCAGAATTTCCTCCGGTTCCGGGGCCCGCCCGGTGATTTCTTCCAGGGAGGATGCGTAAATCAATTCCGGCGGCAGCGCGCCCTTTCGCAGGTTCAGCCCCGTTCCCAGACCGATCCAGGCGCACCGGTCCCCCTGGAAGCCGCATTCCGCCAGCATGCCGCAGATCTTCTTGCCCGAAAGTACCAGATCGTTGGGCCACTTGACGCCCACCTGGGCCCCGGTAATCTCCCGCAGCGTCCGGCATAACGCCACCGCGGAAAGGAACACCGCGCCCCCCGCCCGCTCCGCCGGCACCTTTTCCGGGAAAAACAGCTGCGTCATCCATAGTCCCGCCCCCGCGGGGCTGACCCACCGGCGCTCCATCCGCCCCCGGCCGGCGGTCTGTTCCCCGGCCAGGATTAGCGTTTTGCGCTTCTCGCCTCTCCGGGCCCGGCGGCGGGCCTCCAGGTTGGTGGAATCGATGGATTCCACCGGGTCGATTTTCCAGGAAGAAATTTCCCTGCCTTCCATCCTCTGCCTCCTTCGCAGCTTGAAATTTGACCACGATATGAAACATTATAGCACATTTCCCGTCAGGGGGACACATTGCTTGCAACCGAAACCTCCTTCTATTATACTGAAATCACCTCCGGGAACGCTTTTGCCGCCTTTCCGGTCTAAAAGAAAAAACATGCCGATAAGGAGAATATGCATATGCAGGTAACCCAGCGCTTCGCGCAGCTTCTGACCCAAAACGTGGGCAACGTCATCGTGGGCAAATCCGCCGCGGTGGAACTGATTATGATCGCCATGCTCTGTAAGGGCCATGTGCTTATTGAAGACGTGCCCGGCGTGGGCAAAACCACCCTGGCCTCCGCCCTGGCCAAGTCCATCGACTGTTCCTTCAAGCGCATTCAGTTCACCCCGGATATCACCCCCAGCGACATCACCGGCTTCTCCATCGTGAACATGAAAACCGGCGAACTGGAATATCGCAAGGGCCTGGTCATGAGCCAGATGGTGCTCTGCGACGAAATCAACCGTACCTCTCCCAAGACCCAGAGCTCCCTTCTGGAGGTCATGGAAGAAGGCCAGGTCACCGTGGACGGCGTGACCTACGCCATGCCCCAGCCCTTCATGGTGCTGGCCACCCAGAACCCGGTGGATTTCGTGGGCACCTATCCCCTGCCGGAGGCCCAGCTGGACCGCTTCTTCATGCGGGTGTCCATCGGCTATCCCACCGCCGATGAGGAAGCCGACATTCTGGAGCGCTATACCTCCGGCGCCCGTCCCCTGGAAAAGCTGGAGCCCATCTGCTCCTCTCAGGATATTCTCAAGCTCCAGCAGCAGGTGGAGGGCGTGTACGCCGCCAAGGAAGTGCGGGTATATATCGCCGCCATCGCCGCCGCCTCCCGGAAAACCGGCGCGCTGGAACTGGGGGTCTCCACCCGCGCGGCCATCGCCCTTTTGAAGGCCAGTCAGGCCCGGGCGCTGATGGACGGCCGGGATTACGTATTGCCCGAGGACGTGCAGCGCATGGCCGAACCGGTGCTGGCCCACCGCCTGGTGCTCTCCCCCGAGGCCCGCATGCGCAATATGACCCCCCAGAAGGTGCTCTCCACGGTGCTCTCCTCCGTGCCCGTGCCGGTGAAAACCAAATGAGCATGCATCTGGCGGCCTATCTCATTTTCGCCCTGGCCATGCTGGCCTGCGGCCTGTCCACCGGCGCCCAGGCCTATTACCTGGTGGCCCTGGCTCTTTTCGCGCTGCTGATCCTTTCCCTGATCTCCGCGGCCTGGGCCCTTTTCACCGTGCGGGTGGAAATGAAGGGCGTAAAGCCCCGGGTGGAGCGGGGCGAAACCTTGATGACCATCTTCACCGTGCGCCATAAGTCCCTGCTGCCGGTTTCGGCGGTGCGGCTGCGGCTTTCGGTGCCCTCGGCCTTTCAGCCCTTTCAGGAAATCAGCGTCTCCGCCCCGCCCTTTGCGGGAAAGGTCTACCGCCACCGAATCGTCTGCCCCCACCGGGGCTCCTTCGAAGCCGGCGTCACCCGCGTCTTCGCCAGCGATCTGTTCGGCCTGGTGACCCTCTCCCGGAAAAGCGGCATGCGGCTTTTGCGGGTGGAGGTCACCCCCCGGGTGCCTCAGGATACGCCCATGGCCCTGAAGGCCGGCGACATCGGCCCGGAATTCCTCTCCCGGTCCGACGAGGACACCGCGTCCCCCTCGGACGTGCGCAAATGGCAGGAGGGCGACCCCCTGAAAAAGGTCCATTGGAAACTGACCATGCGTAAGCGGGAAATCATGGTGCGGGTGTATGAAGAAAGCGCCCGGCCGGATACCCTGGTCATTCCCGATCTCACCTCCGTTTCCGCCACGACGGATCAGGCCCTCTCCATTGAGGACGCGGTGTGCGAAGCCTGCCTGGGGGCCGCAAAGGCCCAGCTGGAGGCGGGCTATCCCGTGCGCATGCCCCTCACCTCTCAATCCCCCGCCGAAATCACCGGCCAGTTTCCTCAGGATCTGCATTCCTTCGTGGACGCGCTGATGCGGGTGAAATTCGACAGCCCCTATGAATACGAACAGGTGCTGACCCTGATGCAGCGGCGTATGTCCCGCACCGGCGGCGCGGTGGTGGTCACGCCCCATCTCACCTCCCGCATTGCGGATCTGGCCGCCCGTATGCAGCAATCCGGGGTCAATACCCGGGTCATCTGGATCAGCGATTCCAGCCTGGATCCCTCCCTGGAAATGGTGGAGCGCCTGCGCATGGAAAACGTGCGGGTGGACCGGGTGGATCCCTGGGGCCCCGCCGCGTAATCTCCCCTTGGAAAGGTAACTTCGCCCATGAATAAAAAGCAAAAGCTGATCTCTCTGGCGGGCACGGTGCTCATCGCCGTGCTGCTGGCCGCCCCGGCGGTGGCCGCGGGGGCCTCGGCCCTGGGCCTGGGCTCCGGAGGCATGCTGCCCGCCTATCTTCTTTCCCTGCTGGCGGCCCTGGTGTGCGCCGGCTGCGCCTGGTCTCCCCGGTGCGCCCTTTTCTCCAGCCTGCTGGCGGCGGCGGGGGTGGGGCTGTATGTGGCGCTCAACCTCTCCGGGGGCAGCTTCGCCCGGCTGGGGGAGGGGATCTCCGCCCTGCGGCAGGGGCAGGACGCGGCCCAGGCCCTGGCTCCCAGCGCCCCGCTGCTGGCCGGAGCCGTCTCGGCCCTGTTCACCCTGCTGGTGTACGTGCTGGTTTCGGAAAAGAGCCCCTTCGCTACGATTTTCGCCGTGGCCGTGTGTCTGGGCGCCTGCGTCCTCTGCGCCGCCACCTCGGCTCAGGTGGGGATCTGGATGGTCATCCCCTGCCTTCTGGGGGCCTGCGCCGCCATCGCCCACACGGCGGAACAGCGCACCACCGGCGGCCATATCCGGGCGCTTATCCCGGCGGCCCTGTCGGTGCTCATCGCTCTGGCGCTGCTGCCCGCCCCCGGCGCCACCTTCGCCCCCCTGGAAAACGCCGCGGAAAAGCTGCGGGAAATCTATGAGGATTATTTCAGCTATACCCGCCAGCGGGTGGCCTTCTCCCTCACGGAAAAGGGCTATGATTATTACGGCCTCCATAACGACGAACCCACCCACCTGCTGGGCGGCCCCGCCAATCCCGACGACGCGCCGGTGATGCGGGTAAAGACCGATTCCCCCCTGCTGCTGCGGGGCACCGTTCGCGGGGTGTATACCGGCTATTCCTGGGAAGATTCCTCCCTGCGCAGTCGGAATCTGTATTACGATTTCACCCGCCGCGGCCGGCGCAGCGCCGCGTTTCTGACCAGTCTGGTGGAAAAATACGCCGATAACCCGGCCTTTTCCCCGGTCAGCGCGGAGATCACCCTCTTCGACGGCGCTTCCTCCACCCTGTTTTCCCTCACCCGGCTCACCAGCCTGGATATGCCCCTGGAAAACGCCGTGTATTATAACACCGCCGGAGAGCTCTTCCTGGCCCGCAATGTGGAAGAAGGCGACGCCTATTCCGTCGCCGGCCTGGAAGCGGTCAGCCCCGCGGCCCTGTCCGCCCTGTCCCGGAACGTCTCCGGTTCGGACGATACCTACGACAAAATCCTCTCCGAATATACCGCCCTGCCCGAGGGCGTGGAGCAGGGGGTCTATCAGATCGCCCAGGGCTTCACCCAGAATGCCGAAACCGACGCGGAAAAGGCTCAGGCCATTTTGGAGGGCCTGCAGGCCAACTGTACTTACCGCCTGGACGTGGGCTATCCCCCCCAGGACCGGGATTTCGTGTCCTATTTCCTTCTGGAATCCAAAGAGGGCTATTGCTCCTATTTCGCCAGCGCCATGGCCGTGCTCTGCCGGGCCAGCGGCGTGCCCGCCCGGTATATCGAGGGCTATCGGGTCTATCCCGAAGCCGGCGGCGAAACCGTGGTCACCGGCGAATCCGCCCATGCCTGGGTGGAGGTCTATCTGAAAAACGTGGGCTGGGTGGCTTACGATCCCACCCCCGGCCGGGGCAACGCCTCTCTGGCGGACCCCGCCGCCCCGGAAGCGGAAAACACCCCGGAACCCACCCCCGCCCCGGATACCGGCGACGTGTCCGAACCCACACCCTCTCCCCAACCGGAGACGGATCCCCAGTCCGATCCCACCCCCAGCCCCGCGCCTCAGGATCAGCCCACCTCCCAGCCCACTTCCCAACCGGATCCTCAGCCCCAGACCCAGCCGGAAACCCGGCGCTCCGTGGGCCGCTGGCTGTGGATTGTGCTGATCGTGCTGCTGGTGGCCCTCATTGCGGCGCTGCTGGTGTGGCTCGTCCGCAAACGCCTGGAAAAAACCGACCCCATCCGGCTCGTCGCCCGGCAGAAAAATCCGGAGCGCGGCTGCATGATTCTCTATCGCAGCCTGCTGACCCTGCTTCTGCAAATGGGCCATACCCCCATGAGCGGCGAAACCCCCGAGGCCTTCGCCGACCGCCTCAGCCGCAGCGGCCTGCCCAACCCGGACTTCGTGGCCTTCTCCCGGGAAATCACCCTCCTGCGCTATGCCCGCCAGGGGGCCGACCGGGAAACTGTCGCCCTGGGTACCCGGGCCTACCTGCGCTTCCGCAGCCTGATGAAGCGCTCCGAGCGGCTGAAGTTCGATCTGCACCGGGCCCTGAAGGGACTGGGCGATTTCAATCAGATACCGTAATTTTCACGGCGGGGGAGCTTGCTCTCCCGCCACGTTCCGTTTTTCTAACGCATTTTCGATTGATGAAATCTGTAAGCTATGCTATAATAAATAGAAATCTAATTTCCGAAAGGACAAGGCCATGTTCAACGTATTTAAAAAGCTCTTCGGCTCCACCAACGAGGGCGAGATCAGGAAGCTGCGCCCCATCGTTGACAAGATAAATTCCCTGGAAGGGGAAATGAAGGCCCTCACCGACGAGGGCATGCGGGAGAAAACCCGCGAATATCAAATGCGCGTTCAGGGCGGCGAAAGTCTGGACAGCATCCTGCCTGAGGCCTTCGCCCTGTGCCGGGAGGCCGCCGTGCGTGCGCTGGGCCAGCGCCCCTTCGACGTGCAGCTCATCGGCGGCATCGTGCTCCATCAGGGCCGTATCGCCGAAATGCGCACCGGCGAGGGCAAAACCCTGACCGCCGCCCTCCCCGCCTTCCTCAACGCCCTCACCGGCAAAGGCGTGCATATCGTCACCGTCAACGATTACCTGGCCCGGTTCCATAGCGAATGGATGGGCAAGGTCTATCGCTTCCTGGGCCTGTCGGTGGGTCTGGTGGTTCACGGCATGGAGCCCGCCCAGAAGCAGGACGCCTATGCCGCCGACGTGACCTACGGCACCAATAACGAATTCGGCTTCGATTATCTCCGGGATAATATGGTCACCTACAAAGAGCGCATGGTGCAGCGGGAGCTGAATTTCGCCATCGTGGACGAGGTGGACTCCATCCTCATCGACGAAGCCCGCACCCCCCTGATCATCTCCGGCCAGGGCGATAAGTCCACCGACCTGTACGCCCGGGCCAATCAGCTGGTGCAGAATTTCCGGGAAAAGACGGAAGAAGACGGCCCCGGCGATTTCGAAAAGGACGAAAAGGAAAAGCATTGCACCCTCACCGAAGAGGGCGTGCGCAAGGCCGAACGCTTCTTCGGCATCGAAAACATCACCGATCCCGCCAATACCGAAATCCATCACCACGTGCTGGCCGCCCTTCGGGCCAATTTCATGATGCGCCGGGATGTGGACTACGTGGTCAAGGACGGCCAGGTGGTCATCGTGGACGAATTCACCGGCCGCCTCATGGTGGGCCGCCGGTATTCCGACGGTCTGCATCAGGCCATCGAGGCCAAGGAACACGTGAAGGTGGAACGGGAAAGCAAAACCCTGGCCACCATCACCTTCCAGAATTATTTCCGCATGTACCATAAGCTCTCCGGCATGACGGGTACTGCCAAAACCGAAGAGGAAGAATTCCAGGGCATCTATAACCTGGACGTGGTCACCATCCCCACCAACCGCCCCATGATCCGCGTGGACATGAACGATTCGGTCTATATTAATAAAAAGGCCAAATACGACGCGGTGGTGGAGGAAGTGGTGGCCCGCCATGCCAAGGGCCAGCCCGTGCTGGTGGGCACCGTATCCGTGGAAGTCTCCGAAATGCTGGGCCGCATGCTGGACCGCCGGGGCGTTCCCCATCAGGTGCTCAACGCCAAGTTCCACGAAAAGGAAGCCGAAATCATCGCCCAGGCCGGTAAAAAGGGCGCCGTCACCATCGCCACCAACATGGCCGGCCGCGGCACGGACATCCTCCTGGGCGGTAACGCGGAATTCATGGCCCGCCGGCAGATGAAGCTGCAGGGCTATGAGGAACAGCTCATCGAAGACGCCATCGGTCACGCGGAAAACGTGCCCGAGGAGGTGCTGGAGGCCCGTAAGGTCTTCCATTCCCTCATGGAGAAATTCTCCCAGGAAACCCGCGCCGGCCACGACGAGGTCATCCGCCTGGGCGGTCTGCATATCATCGGCACCGAGCGCCACGAATCCCGGCGTATCGATAACCAGCTGCGGGGCCGCGCCGGCCGCCAGGGCGACCCGGGCTCCTCTCAGTTCTTCATCTCCTTTGAAGACGACCTGATGCGCCTGTTCGGTTCCGATCGCTTCCGGCCCCTGCTGGAAAAAATGGACCCCAATCAGGAAGTCCGGCTGGAGTATAAGGTGGTCTCCCGGCAGATCGAAAACGCCCAGAAGCGGGTGGAAGCCCGTAACTATGGCATCCGTAAAAGCGTGCTGCAGTACGACGACGTGATGAACCAGCAGCGCGAAATCATCTACGGCCAGCGCCGCCAGGTGCTGGAGGGGGAGGACATGCACGAACAGGTGCTCACCATGCGCCGCACCCTCATCGAAGAGGCCGTGAAGCGCTGCGCCCCCGACGAAGCCGCCACCGATCATTGGGATATCGACGGCCTCAGCGAATATCTGGAAAAGCTCTGCATCGATATGGGCGGCGTGCGTAAGGCATTGGAAGCATGCGGCGCCGGCGTTACCCGGGAAGAGCTCTGCGCCGCGCTGAACGAACGGGCCGATAAAATCTATGCCGCCCGGGAAAAAATGTGGAAAGACGGCGGCCTGGATATTCGGGAATTCGAACGGGTGGCCCTGCTGCGGGCGGTAGATACCCGCTGGATGGACCATATCGACGCCATGGATCAGCTGCGGGAGGGCATCGGCCTGCGGGCCTACGCTCAGCGGGATCCCATCGTGGAATATAAGCTGGAAGGCTTCGAGATGTTCGACGAAATGATCCGCCTGATTCAGGAAGACACCACCCGCCGGCTGTACTTCACCGTGCTCAACCGCCAGGCCACCGAACGCAAGCAGGTGGCCCAGCCCACCCAGGAATCCCACGGCGAAGGCCCCCGGCATATCTCCGGCGGCGGCGCTCCCGCCCCCAAAATGCCCGTGCACGCGGAAAAGAAAGTGGGCCGCAACGATCCCTGCCCCTGCGGCAGCGGCAAAAAATATAAGAATTGCTGCGGCAAAAATATCTCCGGCGAGGCCTGAAGGCCCGGCGCCGGCGGTATGCCCCGTTAGCGGCTGGCTGGCGGCAAAATCGAATGGAATCAAGATAAGGATGTGGAAAATATGATTGAATCCGAAATTTTCGCGCAGCAGCTGACCGCGGCCCGGACCAAGCTTTCCGAAATCGCCAAGGCGCTGGACATTGAACATTTGAAGGAACAGCTGGTGGAATACCAGGAAGATATGGCCTCCAACGGCTTCTGGGACGACATGGAGCGCGCGACGCACGTCTCCTCTCAGGCCCACCGGGTGGAAGTCAAGCTCAATCATTATAAAAGCCTCCTGAGCCGCATCGACGACGTGGAGGTGATGATGGAACTGGCCGAAGACGAGGACGACGAATCCATGGCCGGGGAAATCAGGGAAGAGCTGTCGAAGCTGGGGGACGATCTGGAGTCCTTGCGGCTCACCACCCTGCTCACCGGGGAATGGGACGCCTGCAACTGCATTCTGTCCCTGCACGCCGGCGCGGGCGGAACCGAGGCCCAGGATTGGACTCAGATGCTCTATCGCATGTACACCCGCTATGCCGAACGCATGGGCTTTGCGGTCAAGGTGCTGGATCTGCTGGAAGGCGACGAGGCGGGCATTAAGTCCGTGTCCTTCGAAGTCACCGGCGATTACGCCTATGGCTATCTCAAGTGCGAACGCGGCGTGCACCGGCTGGTGCGCATCTCCCCCTTCGACGCCAACGCCCGGCGGCATACCTCCTTCGCCTCCATGGACGTTTCCCCCGTCATCGAAGACGACGGTGAAATCGAGATTCGCCCCGAGGATCTGCGCATCGATACCTACCGGGCCTCCGGCGCAGGCGGCCAGCACGTTAACCGTACCGATTCCGCCGTGCGCATCACCCATCTGCCCACGGGCATCGTGGTGCAGTGCCAGAATGAGCGCAGTCAGGTGCAGAATAAGGAAATGTGCTTCCGCTGGCTCCGCGCCCGCCTGGCCGAATTGAAGGAACAGCAGCGCCAGGAACAGATGGGCGAAATCAAGGGCGAAATGAAGAAGATCGAATGGGGCAGTCAGATTCGCTCCTACGTGTTCCAGCCCTATAAACTGGTGAAGGATCTGCGCACCGGCTATGAGGTGGGCGACGTGGACGGCGTGATGGACGGCAAAATCGACGGCTTCATCACCGCCTATCTGCAGCAAATGCAATAATCGGCTCCCGGCCCGCCGGCTTTGCCGGCGGGCCGAAAAAACACGGGAGGAACTTTCTTGCGAAATCATTCCGTTCTCACCACCCTCATGGGAATCCTGGGGGCCGTGCTTTTTTCCCTGTGCCTGGCCCTTTCCGCCTTCATGGCCTCCGCCGTCAGCGGGAAGCTCTATTATAAAACTCAGGTGCAGCTGGAAATCGACCCCGGCATAGATCGGGCCGCCATGGAAAAACTGGATAACGCTTTGGGCGCGTACCTCTCCGGCGACGCTCACGCCCTGGATTCCGTCTCGGAATTCAACGCCCGGGAAAAGGCCCATATGCAGGATGTGTACGCCCTGTTTTCCCTGGGCCGCCATGTCATGGCCCTTTTGGGAATCTCTGGACTGGCGCTTCTGGGGCTGGGGTTCTGTTTTGCTCCCCGCCGCCGGCGTTTTCTGCGCGTTTCCGCCCTGGGCAGCGCCCTTGTGCTGGCGCTGGCCGCCGGGGCCCTGGCCCTCTGGGCCGCGCGGGATTTCGGGTATGCCTTCAGCCTCCTCCATCATATCCTCTTCAATAACGACCTGTGGCTTTTGAACCCGGAAACCGACCTGATGATTCGCATGCTGCCGGAGGAATTCTTCGGGGCCCTGGCCCGGGTGCTGGGCCTGCGTTCCGCGCTGGCGGCCCTGGCCGCGCCCCTGGCCCTGTGGTGCTTTTCGGGCGATCTGTTTTTGCAAAGCAAAGGAAGGTGAATTTCCTTGGATTATCAGTCCCGCATGCGGGAAAAGGCCGCGGCCCTGCGGCAGAAGGACACCGTGCGCATTCTGGCGGTGGAATCCTCCTGCGATGAAACCGCCATGGCCGTGGTGGAAAACGGGCGCGTCATGCGCTCCAACGCCATCGCCTCACAAATCGACGTGCACGCCCTGTATGGCGGCGTGGTGCCGGAAATCGCCTCCCGCATGCACGTGGAAGCCCTGGATCCCCTGCTGGATCAGGCCCTTGCCCAGGCAAACATGACCATAGACGAGATCGACGCCGTGGCCGTCACCTGCGGCCCGGGGCTGGTGGGTGCGCTGCTGACCGGGGTCAGCTGGGCCAAGGCCTTCGCCTATGCCCGGGATCTGCCCCTCATCGCTGTGAACCATATCGAAGGCCACGTCAGCGCCAATTATATCGCCAGCCCGGATCTGGAGCCCCCCTTCGTCTCTCTGGTGGCCAGCGGCGGCCATAGCCATATCGTGCTGGTAAAGCGCTATGGGGAATACGAAACCCTGGGCGCCACCCGGGACGACGCCGCCGGCGAAGCCTTCGATAAGGTGGCCCGGGTGCTGGAAATTCCCTATCCCGGCGGCCCCCTGCTGGATAAATTGGCGGAGGAGGGCGACGACCAGGCCTACCATTTTCCCCACGTGAAAACCCCCGGGAAGTACGATTTCTCCTTCTCCGGGCTGAAAACCGCCGTCATCAATCAGGCCCATCATATCCGCCAGCAGGGCGGGGAGATCAACGCCGCGGATTTCGCGGCCTCCTTCCGCCGGGCCGTGGTGGACGCGCTGACGGAAAAGGCCGTGGCCGCCGCCGTGGATACCGGGGCGGATAAACTGGCCATCGCCGGCGGCGTGGCGGCCAACAGCCTCCTGCGCCGGGAAATCGCCCGCCGGGGCGCGGCCGCGGGGCTGAAGGTGTTCATCCCCCCCAAGGGCCTGTGCACCGATAACGCCGTCATGATCGGCGCGGCGGCCTATTATGATCTTCTAAGACATGAGCCCGCGGAGCTGACCCTCAACGCCATGCCCTCCATTCGCATGTTCTGAGTCCCGCCCCGGGCGAAAACGAGGTGAATCCCATGAAACTGACCATCAACGGCCGGGAGGTTTCCTGTCCCGGCGGCGTGACCTATCTTTCCCTGCTGAAGGAACTGGGCCTGGAAAAAGGCGCTCTCGGCGTCAGCCACCGGGGCGCGACCCTTTCTTTGAACGCTCAGGCCGAAGGCGGCGCGGAGGTGCGGGTACTCACCCTGCAGGACGAGGAAGGCCGGCGCATCTATGAACGCACCCTGCAATTTCTGCTGCTGGCGGCGGCCCGCCGGGCTCTGGGCCCGGAAACCCGGGTGCGCATCGAGCATTCCCTGGGGGACGGCCTCTACGCCTATGTGCCCAACCAGACCCTGACCTCCTCTCAGGTGCGTTCCATCCGGGAGGCCATGCAGTCCCTGGTGGCGCAGGACGCGCCCATCACACGCTTTGCCTCCACAAAGGCCGAAGCCGCGGAATATTTCCGTTCTCTGGGCCAGAATGATAAGGTTCGCCTGCTGCAATACCGCCCCTATGAACATTTCACCTTCTACGAACTGGACGGCATGCGGGAATATTTCTATGGGGAAATGGCCCCCTCGGCGGGCTTTGTTTCCGTGCACGATCTGATCCTGTATTATCCCGGCATGGTGCTGATGATGCCCGACCGGCAGGATCCCTCCCGCCCGGCGAAATTCCGGGACCTGCCCAAACTGGTGCATACCTTCGCCGAATCCGCCCGCTGGAACCGCATCCTCGGCTGCGAAAACGTGGCTGATCTCAACGAAATGATGGATAACGGCAGCATCCGGGAATTCATCCGGGTCAACGAGGCCCTGCAGGAACGCTCCGTTTCCCAAATTGCCGATCAGTTCGCGGCCTCCGGAGCCCGGGTGGTGCTCATCGCCGGCCCCTCCTCCTCCGGAAAAACCACCTTCTCCCATCGGCTGCGCATCGCCCTGAAGGTGCTGGGCCTGCGCCCGGTGAAAATCTCCCTGGACGATTATTACATCAATCGGGACCAGATTCCCCTGGAGCCCGACGGCACCCGGGATCTGGAGCGCATCGATATTCTGGATCTGGACCTGCTGAACGAACAGCTTCTGCAGCTTTTGCGGGGAGAAACCATCCAGGCCCCGGAATTCGATTTCGTCTCCGGCAAACGAAAGGCGGAAACCCACGCCCTTTCCGTGGAAGAGGGCCAGCCCATCATCATCGAGGGCATTCACGGCCTCAACGACCGGCTCACCTCCGCCGTGCCCCGGGATATGAAGTTCAAAATCTACGTCTCGGCGCTGACCACCCTGAACCTGGACGACCATAACCGCATCCGCACCACCGACGCCCGGCTGCTCCGGCGCATCGTGCGGGATTACCTGTTCCGGGGCACCGCTCCGGAGGAAACCATGCGCGGCTGGGACAGCGTGCGCCGGGGGGAGGAGAAGTATATCTTCCCCTTCCAGGAACAGGCGGACGTGATGTTCAATACCTCCCTGGTGTACGAACTGCCCGTCATGAAAAAATACGTCTATCCCGTGCTCCGGGCCGTCACCCCGGATAGCCCCTGCTATACCCGGGCCCGCCGGCTGGTAAAGTTCCTGAATTATTTCCATACCGGCGATGTGGAAGCCGAAATCCCCGTGAACTCCATTCTCCGGGAATTCATCGGCGGCTGCTGTTTCTATCAATAAAAATTCTGCCGGATTTTCATGGATAGATTGCCTCCAATTGCGCACAATAAAGGCGCAAGGAGGAATGAGATTCATGTTCGTACGCAAATTTGCAACGCTGCTTCTGGCCCTGAGCCTGACCCTGTCCCTTGCCGGCTGCATGAACGCCGGCGACCAGGCGGAAACCACCGCCGCTCCCGCCGCCCAGTCCGCCGTGACCGCGGAGCCCACCGGCATCCCCGGCAGCGTGGATAAAACCAGCGGCCAGGCCTTCAACTGGCAGACCGAGGCCCAGAAGGTGGAGCAGTCCATCAACCAGCTCTCCGAGGTTTCGGAATCCCGGGTCACCATCTCCGGCAATACCGCTCTTGTGGGCGTAAAATTCGATGCCGCCTATCAGGGGGAAATGACCGACCGCATCCGGGAAATGATCTCCGGCCTGGTGAAGCAGGCCGACCCCAATATCCAGGTGGTGGCCGTCACCGCCACGGAAGAGGACGTCAACAAAATCTTTGAAATTTCCGACCGGGTCCGCGGCGGCGGCGCCTTTGAGGATTTCAAGGACGACATCGTGGGCATCGTTCGGAATATCACCACCCTTCGCTGAATTTTTCCCCGGGAAGCGCGCCTTTCCGGGGCACTTACATAAGGAGCGCACGCCATGTTTGCACATCTGCATCTGCATACCGAATATTCCCTGCTGGACGGGGCCTGCCGCATCAAACAGCTGGCCGGACGCATCAAGGAACTGGGCATGGAAAGCTGCGCCATTACCGATCACGGGGCCATGTACGGCGTGGTGGATTTTTACCGGGCCATGAAGGACGCGGGCGTTCACCCGGTCATCGGCTGCGAGGTGTACGTCTGCCCGGATATGGACGATAAAACCTCCGCCGCCCGGGAATATAACCACCTGGTGCTGCTGTGCGAAACCCAGGAGGGCTATCAGAACCTCATCAAACTGGTAAGCGACGGCTTCACCCGGGGCTTCTATTACCGCCCCCGGGTGGATCTGAAGCTTCTGCAAAAGTACAGCCGGGGCCTCATCGCCCTGTCCGCCTGCCTCTCCGGGGAAATTCCCCGGGCGCTGCTGGACGGCCGGGAAAAAGACGCCCGCGCCGCCGCCCAGCGGTATCTGGACCTTTTCGGCCGGAATAACTTCTTCATCGAATTGCAGGACCATTCCCTGCCGGATGAAAAACAGGTGCTCCCATCTCTGGTACGCCTGGCCCGGGAAATGGACATTCCCCTGGTGGTCACCAACGACTGCCATTATCTCACCCGCCAGGACGCCTTTGCCCAGGAAATCCTCATGTGTATCCAGACGGGCAAAACCCTCTCCGATGAAAACCGCATGCGCATGCATACGGACGAAATGTACGTCAAAAGCGAGGCGGAAATGCTGGAAAAATTCCCCGCCTTCGCCGACGCCATCGCCCGCACCGATGAAATCGCCAAGCGCTGCCATGTGGAATTCGATTTCTCCACCCGGCATCTGCCTAAATATCCCCTGCCCGAAGGGGAAAAAAGCGCCCCCGCCTATCTGGAAAAGCTCTGCCGGGAACGCCTGCCCAATCGGTACGACCCCGCCCGGCAGGACGTGCAGTCCCGCCTGGAATACGAACTGGACGTTATCCGGAAAATGGGCTTCGACGATTATTTCCTCATCGTCTGGGATTATGTGAATTACGCCAAACAGCATGGCATTCTGGTGGGCCCCGGTCGCGGCAGCGGCGCAGGCTCCATCGTGTGCTACCTGCTGGGCATCACCGGCATCGATCCCCTGAAATACGACCTGCTCTTCGAACGCTTTCTGAACCCGGAGCGCATCTCCATGCCCGATATCGATATTGATTTCGATTTCGAACGCCGGGGCGAGGTCATCGAATACGTGGCCCGGCGCTATGGCGCGGATCACGTGGCCCAGATCATCACCTTCGGCACCATGGCCGCCAAGGCCGCCGTGCGGGATGTGGGCCGGGTGATGGATATGTCTTATCAGCAAACCGACGCGGTGGCCAAACTGGTGCCCATGGAAATCGGCATGACCCTGGAGAAGGCCCTGTCCGTCTCCCAGGAACTGCGCCGGCTCTATGAAGGGGACGACCAGGTGAAGCGGCTCATCGACATCGCCCGCACCCTGGAGGGCATGCCCCGCCACGCCTCCACCCACGCCGCCGGCGTGCTCATCACCAGCCGCCCCGTGGACGAATACGTGCCCCTGCAAACCAACGACGAGGTTATTACCACCCAGTTTCCCATGGGCACCCTGGAGGCCCTGGGCCTTCTGAAAATGGACTTCCTGGGCCTGCGCACCCTGACGGTCATCGGCGATAGCCTGGAAATGATCGCCCAGGGAGGCGGCCCCAAAATGACCCCGGAGGACATCCCCCTGGACGACCCGGAGGTCTTCCAGATGATCTCCGCCGGGGAAACCGACGGCGTGTTCCAATTGGAAGGCGCGGGCATGCGCAGCTTCCTGACCAACATGAAGCCCGCCAATTTTGAGGACATCATCGCCGCCATCTCCCTCTATCGCCCGGGCCCCATGGATTCCATTCCCCGGTTCATCGCCGGAAAACAGAATCCCTCCTCCGTGAAATATGCCCACCCCATGCTGGAGCCCATCCTCAAGGTGACCTACGGCTGCCTGGTGTATCAGGAACAGGTCATGCAGATGGTGCGGGATATGGCCGGCTATTCCATGGGCCGCAGCGACCTGGTGCGCCGGGCCATGGCCAAGAAAAAGCACGACGTGATGTCCAAAGAGAAGGAAATCTTCATCCATGGCAAGGTGGAGCCGGACGGTACGATCTCCGTGCCCGGAGCCGTGCGCAACGGCGTTTCCGAGGAAATCGCCAACCAGCTCTTCGAAGAAATGACCGCCTTCGCCAGCTATGCCTTCAATAAGCCCCACGCCGCGGGTTATGCCGTGGTGGCTCTGCAAACCGGCTGGCTCAAGCGCCATTATCCCGCGGAATTCATGGCCGCCACCATGAACTCCGTCTCCGGAAATTCGGAAAAGGTGGCTTTCTATATCCAGTATCTCCGGAAAAAGGGCATCCCCGTGCTGCCCCCGGACGTGAATTTTTCCCAGGCGAAGTTCTCCGTCAACCCCACTTCCTCCGGCGAAAAGGGCATCCGCTTCGGTCTGGCGGGGGTGAAAAACGTGGGCCATCCCGCCATCGCCGCCCTGGTGGCGGAACGTACCCGGGGCGGAAATTATCAGGATATCTACGATTTCATCGACCGGCTCTCCGCCGCCATGGTGAATAAAAAGGCCGTGGAAAGCCTCATCCGCGCCGGCGCCATGGACTCCCTGCCCGGCAACCGCGCCCAGAAGCTCAACGTCTTCGAAAAAGCCATGGACGGCGCGGCCAAAAAGGCCAAAACCGCCGTGGCCGGGCAGATCTCCCTCTTCGGCTTCGATGAGGAGGCCGCCCCGCCGCCCCCGCCCCTGCCCGCACTGCCTGAATTCCCCCTGCAAACCCTTTTGCAGATGGAAAAAGAGGTCACCGGCGTGTATATCTCCGGCCATCCCCTGGATCAGTATCGCCAGACCCTCTCCAATATGGAAATCAATTCCCGCTTCCTGTCCGAATTGAAGGAGGAAGCCCCCGACGGCGGCCTCAGCTACGACCAGAAATCCGTGTCCATGGGCGGCCTCATCGCCGAAAAAAAGATGAAGGCCACCAAGTCCGGAAACATGATGGCCTTTCTGCAATTGGAGGATCTCTATGGCGTGACGGAGGTGCTGGTGTTCCCCAAGGTGTACGACCGGGTGAGCAGCCTTTTGAATCAGGACGCGCCGGTCATCCTCACCGGGAAGCTCTCCGTCCGGGAAGAGGACGATATCAAGCTCCTGCTGGATTCCGCCAAGCCCCTGAACCCCGCCCCCGGCCCGGAGGTGCGCCGGCTGTATCTCAAGCTGCGGGAAGATCAGATGGATTCCGCCCTGCGCCTGCTTTCCCAATCCCCCGGAGGCATCCGGGTGGTGCTGTATTTCCCGGAAACAAAAAAGACCCTGGCCGCGCCCATCGATTACTGGGTCAGCCCGGATTTTAATCGCCCCGCCCTGGAAACCCTGCTGGGCCCGGATAACGTGGTGCTGAAGTGACGGATGCGCCCCCGACGCCTCCCTTTTCCTGCGGAAAAGGGAGGCGCCGGGGGCAATGCGGGGGGAGCTCCGCTCCCCCCGCACCCCCCTGGGCGGTATCCCACGCCTTCAGTTTTTCGATTCTGTTTTTTCGGTGGATCGCCGCAAAATCGCCTGGCTGGGAATCGTCGCGGGATATGCCCTTTCTCCGTTCAGCCGGCGTAACATGGCCTCCAGTATGGCCCCGGTCAGGGCCGAAAGATCCAGATGCACCGTGGTCAGAGATACCGGGGAAACCTGGGCGAAAACCCCATCGTCAAATCCGGCCACGCCCACATCCTCCGGCACCCGCAGCCCCCGCCGGGCCAGGGCGTTCATGGCCGCCAGAGCCATCAGGTCGTTGATGCACATAAATACCTGGGGCAGCTCCTCCCGGGGCGCTTCCAATACCCGGCGATAGGCGCTTTCATAGCCCGTGTCCCCGGTGTACCATACCTGCCCGGCCAGCCCCGCTTCCGCCAGACCCGCCCGGAACCCGGCCACCCGCTGATCCATGGTGTCCACGCCCTCCGCCCCGGAAAGCAGCACAAATTTTCGATTTCCCTGGGCCGTCAGTCGCCGGGTCAGATCCAGCATGCCCCCGTAAATGTCCAGCGTCACAAAGGGCGCGTCCACTTCCACATACCGGCTCCCGGCAAAAACCATGGGCACGTCCATTTCCTGTAACCAGCGCATATACGCCGGATCCCGGGGCATGGTGTTCACCGGGGAAAGCATAATCCCCTCCACCCGGTGCTGCACCAGCCTGCGCATGTTGGCCCATTCCGTGGCCCCCTGGTCGTCGCTTACGGCCACGCTGACCTCGTATCCCTTCTCCTGGGCCGCCCGGCTGATGTCCTGTACCAGGGTGGCATAAAAGGGCGTTCGTAATTCCGCCACCACCAGCCCCAGCACCCCGGTGCGCCCCTTTACCAGAGAACGGGCGTAGGGATTGCGCACGTAACCCATGCGCTCCGCCGCTTCCTTCACCCGCCGGGTGGTCTCCTGGCCGATCATGCTGCTGCCGTTCAGGGCCAGAGAAACCGTGGCGGGGGAAACCCCCAGTTCCCGGGCAATGTCCTTAATGGTTACCGACATTTCCAGTCGCTCCAGTCAAAAACAATTTTGTTTCTTCAGTGTATCCCAATTTGCTGAAACGGTCAAGTCCCATTTTGACGTAAAGAAAACCGCCGTGGTTCTTTCCCGGCGGTTTTCCTGCATTGGCGCTCCAATTACAGCTTGGAGGCGGCGTCCTCGTCCAGCAGCACCAGCACGTTCTGATGCATCCGCAGAATGGAAGCGGGCATCTGGGGCACCACGGGGCCCTTCAGGGCGGCCACCACGGTGTCGGCCTTGTTCTTGCCGGTGATAATCATCAGAATCCGACGGGCGGACATGATGGTGCCAATGCCCATGGAGATGGCGGAGGTGGGCACTTCGTCCAGGCTGTTGAAGAACCGGGCGTTGTCCTTGCGGGTGCCTTCGGTGAGCTTCACCACGTTGGTGGGGTAGACGAATTCGTCCGCGGGCTCGTTGAAACCGATGTGTCCGTCGGTGCCGATGCCCAGCAGCTGCAGATCCACGCCCCCCGCCTGATGAATCATTTCCTCGTATTCCGCGGTGTTGCACTTCAGGCCGTCGGGCACATGGGTGTTGGCCTTGTCGATGTTGATGTGGTCAAACAGCTGCTCGTTCATGAACCGGCGATAGCTGCAGGGATGATCCGGGGCCAGGCCCACATATTCGTCCAGATTGTAGCTGATGACCTTGGAAAAGTCCACAACGCCTTCCTTGTTCAGGCGAATCAGCTCCTGATAGGTGGGCACGGGGGTGGAACCGGTGGCCAAACCGATGACGCAGCCGTCCTTTTTGGTGATTTCGTCCGCGAACACGGCGGCGGCAGCCTTGGCTACGGTGGCGGCGTCCTTATAAATACGTACCTGCATTGTTGTCACTCCTTCGTTTTGTTGCCTTATATGTCAAGATCCATGACCAGATATTGCATGTCCCGCAATACCTGCCCATCCACATAAATGGGCTGCGCATAGTGGGTCAGGAAAAAATCCTTCTCCACATAATCCCTGCGAAAGCCGCAGCTTTCGTAAAAGGCGATGTTGTCCAAAGCCGTGCCCACATACAGCCGCCGGAAATCGGCGCTGTATCGGCGAACCGCCTCGTCAATGAGCTTGCGGGCGTATCCCTTGCCCCGCTGATCCGCCCGGGTGGCCAGATTCTTGATTTCCAGATGACCGTCCGGCCGCTGCCATAGACAGATTTCACTCACCGGACTTCCGCTGGCAAACAGTACGTATAGGTCGCTGTCGTCCAGATACCGGTTCACCGCCGCTTCCTCCGGGTCCGCTTCCAATAGAAGATCCCGGAATTCCCACTTGCCGGCGCTGATTTTGCGAATCTCCAGCGGCGCCAGCTCTCCCCGCCGCCAGTGCCGGCGGCAGAGGGCCACGTAACTCTCCGAGCCCCCCAGAAGAATCTGCTGCCCTTCCTTGGTGACCCGTCCGCCCACCACCCGGGTGTTGCAGGTGGCCTTCCGGCCGCACCAGCAGACGGTCTTCACCTCTTCAATGGTGTCCGCCCAAGCCAGCAGCCATTGACTGCCCTCGAAAAGATTCCCCTGAAAATCCGCCCGAAGACCGTAGCAGATCACCGGAATGTTCTGATCGTCCACCACGGATACCAGCTTTTCCACCTGGGCCTTGGTGAGAAACTGCGCCTCGTCCACGATGATGCAGTTGTACTGGCTCAGATCCATGCCGTCCATGTCTTCCACAAACCGGCACCGGGCGGAAAGCCCCGACCGGGAGCCTACCCGGTCCGCCCCGTCCCGGTTGTCCAGCCGGGGCTTCATCAGCAGGGCCCGCTGGCCCCGTTCCTGATAATTGTATTGCACCATAATGGCGTTGGCCGTCTTGCTGGAGCCCATGGCGCCATATCGGAAATAGAGCTTTGCCAAGGCCTTCTCCTCCGAAATTTGATGTTTTCCGTTACGATTGCAAAATCATTTTTCTATCGTCTTTGCGTCGTATTTCTGCCCACCTGGGCGAAATTATGCCAGACTTTTGGTATATTCTTACCGGAGTCTGTTTTCATTTATCCGAATACCTTCTTGATGGCATTAAGGTATCCGTAACCATATAGATCGTCCGGCTCCAGATAACTGGTCTCCGTCCACTCGTTCCAGCTGTTCACCGTTACCAGCGGCGCAAGCTGCGGCCGCGCGTCCAGATATTCCTTTGCCATCCGCAGGGCTTTTTCAATGTTCTCGGGGGTGCACTCCGTCATGACCCCGGGCCGGAAATCCAGAAACCGGGGGTTGTTGTCCCAGCCCACGGAAACATGGGGATAATAGGGGAAGGGGAATTCCTTCTCCAGCCGTGCCCATTCCGCCGCCACGTCCGGCAGAATCTCGAGATACGGCCGGTCGATGTTGGTAAAGTGCACATATTGATAATGGGTGCAGGAATCAAAGCCCAATTTGCCAAATTCCCTGGCGGAAACGGACTTTTCCCCGTCCACGCCGGAGACGTTGGTGGCTCCCTCGCTCCACATGGTAAACTGCAAATGCAGCCCCTTCAGCCCCTGCCGCACGCATTCCTCCCGGAACCAGTCGATCTCCCGGCGGGCCGCGTCAATGCCCCCCAGACCCCGCACCAGATTGGGCACGTCGTAGATCATGAAAACCGGCTTGCCGTCAATGGTGTAATAATTGGGCTGCGTGAAGTAATCCCGAATCACATGGGTCATGGCCCGGCGGAATTCGGCCGCGTCCTGAGCCCCCTGCCAGACTACCGTGTTCAAATCCCGGCTGTTGCGCTTGTCCCACAATTGCACCGCGTCGTGATTGGCCCACATCAGGTAGAATTTCATCTGCCCGTTGTTCTTGGCCTTCAAAAAACCGTCGTTCAGACAGTTCTCCAAAAACGGCCTGCGATCGTACCAGTACCAGTCGTATATAAAAACGTTCACGCCGTGGTCCACCGCGGCGGCAATTTCCATCTCCATTACGTAGGGATCCGCTTCGTTCACATATCCCCACAGGGGCCTGCGCGGCCAGGTGTGCCCCGCAAACTTGGGGCCCGCGGCCTTCACCGTCTGCCATTCCCCCATGCCCTCCGGCCAGAAAATCCGGGTGCGGGGCTCGTCGCCGGTATAGGCCGGCCAGATGTAGGCGGCCACGTCGTATTTACGCTTTGCCAAAGGAAATCTCCTCCTCGTTTCTGCCTCTTCTCATTATACCAAATAGAGACATAAATGCAACCGCATTTTGATAAAATTGCGACCATCCAGACGCAATCCCTTGCATTGCCGCTGCCCTTGTGCTAAAATTCAGATGGAGACCAATATCGCTATAGGGAGGCTTGAATATGAGTCATAAAGTCATCTGTATCGGCCGCCAGTTCGGCTCCGGCGGATTTCTGATCGGCAAGGCGCTTTCCGAAAAGCTTGGAATTCCCTTCTATGATAAAAACATCATCGCCCTGGCTTCCGAACGCAGCGGGCTCAGCCCCGAAACCCTGGAAAAAGGCGACGAACGCAAAACCAGCCAGTGGTTCTATATGGGCATGACCGACGTCACCGGCGCAACCCTGGCCTCTCCGCCGCCCTCGGATGTGACCTACGCCCTCCAACGGGACATCATCCTGGACGCCGCAAAGGAGCATGACTGCATCATCGTGGGCCGCTGCTCCGACGCCATTCTGCACCAGACCGACGCGAAGGTGCTCAGCGTGTTCATCTCCGCCCCCTTTGAGGACCGGGTGAAGCGCCGCATGCACGAGGAGGCCCTGGACGAAAAGACCACCATCGCCCTGGTGAAGAAAAACGATAAACGCCGCAAGGCCTATTATAATTTCAACACCGGCCTGGAATGGGGCGCACCGGAAAATTACGACCTGTGCCTGAATAGCTCCTCTCTGGGCATCGATGGAGCCGTGGAATTGCTGGCCAAGCTGTACGAAAAAATGTAATCCCTGCTTCGCAGGGAACGGGGCGGGTTTCCCGTGGGGCTGCGCCCCACGGGAAACCCGCCCCAATGCGGGGGGAGCTGCGCTCCCCCCGCACCCCCCTTGCCGCTTCCGTTTCTATTGGAGTGCGGCTGTTTTTATGCCCCGGCGACCACTCGGACAGGAGCCCCGTCGGCTCCCGTGTACTTCATGGGCAGGGCGATCAGTTCCACCTCTCTGCCCAGCAGCGGGCCCAGCCCCGCCAGATTCTCCAGAATCACCATGCCTGCGCCCAATAATACTTTGTGCACGGGATATTCCCGGGAATCCATGGGGTCCACGCTCATGGCGTCCACCCCCACGCCCTTCAGGCCGCTGCCGGCAAGTTTCTCCGACGCAGCCCGGGAAAGCACGGGAAACGGGCCGAAGTACGCCGGGCTGCCCCACTTTTCCTCCCAGCCCGTGGCCAGCAGAAGAAAATCAATGTCCTCCAACGGCGGTAAATCCGACGCTTCGATGCGGCTTCCCGGCCCGAAATTCCGACAGTCCATCACCCGGGCCCGGCCGAAAAATTGCTCCACGGGAATATCTTCCAGCGTCGCACCGTCCTTGAGCATGTGTGCCGGCGCGTCCATGTGCGTGCCCGTGTGAGAAAGAAATTTCAGCTCCGTTTCCCGGAATCCGTCCGCCTCCAGCGTGGCGGCGGGGGCCAGTACCGGCGTCTCCGCTCCGGGCCAGACCATGCTCTCCGGCCCCAACGGGCGGCTCAGGTCGTAATATTTCATAAATCGAACATTTCGCGCATCAAGCGCTTGCCGGTCCCGGTTTCAAACATCTGTCGATAGGCCGTCTCAATGGCCTCCCGGGAGGCGTTGCCTTCAAACAGATTCACCAGAAAATCCGCCTCGATGAGAATCCTGTGATCGATTCCCTCCACCGGCTGATAGGTGTGGTGATGGGCGATGAGCCAGCATACCCGCTCGATGAGATCGCCGTCAAAGCCCAGCTCCTCCAACATCTTCCGGGCGCAGGCGGGGCCTTCCTGCTCCTGCAGGGGGCCGGCTGCGCTGCCGAATTTCTCCAGGGCGGGCTTGATGCCAATGTCGTGGGTGTAGGCCGCCGCCTCCAAAATCTCCATCTGACGGGGGCTCAGCCCCTCCTCCTGCCCGATGAGCCGGCAGTAGGCGTGTACCTTGGTGAAATGCTGAATCCGGTGGGGCACGCCCCGGTCGAATTCGCACATGGCCAGCATCAGCTGATTCAGCATACTTTTTTCTCCTTTTCTTTCAGATATGGAAAAACCGCCCGGGCTGTCCTCGGACGGTTTTTTCCCTGTCCCCTTTTTTACGGGAACAGCAGAATGATGAACTGGGAAACCAGCACCACGCACACCAGGGCGATGGGGTAGGTGGCCGCGTAAGCGGAGGCCACATCGTCGGTGCCCGCCACGTTGATCAGCGTGCCCAGCGCGGGGGTGGAGGTCATGCCGCCGGTGATGGAGCCCAGGTTGTTCAGCATGGAAATCTTCAGCACCTTCTTGGCGAAGAAGTAGCCCACAAACATGGGCACCAGGGTCATCACAACGCCGTACAGGAAGTACTCCAGCCGGAACAGTTCCACAAACTTCGCGCCGCCGGGAATGCCCGCGCCAATGAGGAACAGCATCAGGCCCAGCTCGCGGAACACTTCCAGGGTGGCCTTGGGCACGTTCAGGTCCAGGGGCCCAATGTGTCCAAAGTGGGCCAGCACCAGGGCCATAATCAGCGTGCCGCCGGTGGTGCCCAGGGAGAAGGTGGAATTCAGCATGGGAATCTTGATGGAGCCCAGGCACATGCCCAGGATCACCGCCAGCGCAAACGCGCCGAAGCCGAAGCCGTCCAGAGAAATCCGCTTGCCCGCGTTGCGGCTCAGGCGGCTGCCGTCGTTGACGATGCGCAGCTTGGCCCGCTCTTCCGCCATGTTGGCCTTGGCAAACTTGGGCACCAGCTGCACAAACAGCACCACGCCCACCACGCCGAACAGATAGGCGATGCCGTGGCCCACGGTCACCATGCTCTCCAGCTCCGCCGCCTGCGCCGCGGTTTCCGCCACGGCGTTCACGGTTTCCTTGGCCGCGGAGAAGGCCGGGGTGCTGGTCAGAGCGCCGGAAAGAATGCCCACCGCCATGGAGGAATTGCATCCGAATACCTTCACGCACAGTACGCACACCAGGGAACTGGACAGGATGATGATCACACCCAGCAGAATGTAAGACTTGAAGTTCTTTTTCAGGCCGCCGAAGAAGTTGGGGCCCGCAATGAATCCCACGGCGGTAACGAAAAGCACCAGGCCCATGTTCTCGATGATCTTCAGTGCGTTGCTTGCGTAATTCGTGCTGTTGGCCGTGGTTAGCAGCTGTGCGCTGAGGGGCTTGTAGAAGAAGCAGCCGAACAGCAGCGCCACCACAAACACGCCCGCCGTGCCCAGGCTCACGCCCTTAATGGTCACCCGGCCCAGGGCATAACCCAAACAGGCGATAACGAACACGCAGAATAGAAGAAAAGTGATACCCGTAATTCCAAAATAGGTGCCTAGAACCATTGGGAACGCCTCCACATTCTATAAAGCGATAGGCGCGGTGTTTTGAGCCGCGCCATTTCGCTTCAGGATCCGTCTTAGATGCTCTTCCGACCGCGAGCGTAATTGGGCAGAAGCTTGGGAGAGACGATATCGCTCTTGATGCCCGCTTCCTTCAGCTGCGCCGCGTATTCGTCCACATGCTTCAGGGTCAGCTTTCCCAGCTTTACGCCCTGAATTGCCTTTGCAGTGGCCTTGCCCGCGTTGCGGCCAAATACGATCACGTCCAGAAGGCTGTTGCCCATCAGACGGTTCCGGCCGTGCACGCCGCCGGTGGCTTCGCCCGCCACAAACAGGCCAGGCACACAGGTCTCGTCGTTGGCGTCGATTTCCAGTCCGCCGTTCTGATAGTGCAGGGTGGGATAGATCAGGATCGGCACCTTCCGCATGTCGATGTCATACTTCAGATACATCCGCAGCATGGCGGGCAGGCGGGCTTCCAGGGTGCCTTCGCCGTGAATCTTGTCGATCATGGGCGTATCCAGCCACACGGCCTTGCCGTTGGGGGCGTCCACGCCGTTGTTCCGGTCGGGAGAGCATTCGCGGATGATGGCCGCGGCTTCCACGTCACGGGTCTCCAGGGGATGCACAAAGGCCACGCCGTCCTTGTTGATGACCTTCGCGCCCAGGGAGCGCACCTTTTCGGTCACCAGCGCGCCGTAGATCTGGTTGGGGAAGGCAACGCCGGTGGGCTGATACTGCAGCGTATCCTGATACAAAAGCTTCGCGCCGGCGCGATAGCCCAGAATCAGGCCGTCGGCGGTAGCGCCGTAGTGGTTGGAGGTGGGGAATCCCTGATAGTGCATGCGTCCCGCGCCGCCGGTGGCGATGATGACCGCCTTGGCCCGGGCCACCAGCACCTTGCCGGTTTCCATGTTCAGCAGCACAGCGCCCGCCGCGCGGCCGTTCTCGTCTTTGATGATCTCGATGGCGGCGGTAAAGTCCACCACGGGAATCTGACGGTTCAGCACTTCGTCCCGCAGGGTGCGCATGATCTCCGCGCCGGAATAGTCCTTGGCCGCGTGCATACGCTTGCGGGAGGTGCCGCCGCCGTGGGTGGTCATCATGGTGCCGTCGGCTTCCTTGTCGAATTCGACGCCCAGTTCGTTCAGCCACTTGATGGCGGCCGGGCCCTCGGTTACCAGCTTGGCCACCAGCTCGGGCCGGTTGGCGTAATGTCCGCCGCCCATCACGTCCAGGTAATGCTGGGCGGGAGAATCGTTCTCCTTGTCCGCCGCCTGGATGCCGCCTTCGGCCATCATGGTGTTGGCGTCGCCGATGCGCAGCTTGGTCACGATCATCACGTTGGCGCCCGCCTCATGGGCTTCGATGGCCGCGGAAGAACCCGCGCCGCCGCCGCCGATGACCAGCACGTCCACGTCGTAATCAATCTTGTCCAGATCCACCTTCAGTTCCGTCAGGCGGCTGTTGGCCTCCAGAAGGGCCAGCAGTTCCTTGGGGCACTTTTCCCCGGCGTTGGGGCCCACCTTGATGGTGTCGAAAGCGTCCTGACGGTAATCGGGATGATAGGCCGCCAGCAGGGCGTCTTTTTCATCCGCGTCCATGCGGCGGGGCTCCAGGGCGATGTTATAATCGCGAGATGCTTCCACCTTCGCCATGGAGGCGAGCATATCGGGAGTGAAATCCATAGTTCTCAGCCTCCTTTATTTCTCGATGTCCCTGTGGTTGTAGAGTTCCTTCAGTTCGCTCAGGGGCTTGGCCATGATGGCTTCCATGGCGTCCTGGCACAGGCCGTCTTCGATTTCCTTCACCCGCTTGGTCAGGTGCTTGGCTTCGGGCATCAGATACTTGCCGTTCAGCCGGCGGGCCAGCTCGGCCACCTGGGGATGGGAAATGCCGGCGGGGCAGCGGGAGGAACAGATGCCGCACATCACGCAGTCAAAGCTCAGCTCGGCGCAGGTGTGGAAATCGCCCCGCTGGGCCGCGGCGATGTACTGCATCACGTTCAGGCCCTGGGAACAGCTCTTGGTGCAGGCGTTGCAGCCGATGCAGGAATAAATCTCGGGATACAGCTGCATCATGATCTGCGCGTCGGGCTTCACCTTTTCAATGTCGTATACCTGCTTCTCCAGGGGGAAGAAGGGCAGGGTGGCCACATACATGTTCTCGGCCACGGTGGTCTGGCAGGCCAGAGCCGCGTGCAGCTCCCGCTCGCCCTTGATGCGGTAAACAGTGGCGCATGCGCCGCAGAAACCGTTGCGGCAGCCGCAGCCCCGCACCAGCTGATAACCGGCGTACTCCAGCGCGCCCATGATCGTGAGTCCCTCGGGCACTTCGTACTTTTTGCCCATCAGATAGACAGTTACCATATCGCGATCCTCCGTTTTGGTCGGTTCGGTTTAATATTCGTCCGGCAGCTCGCCCAGCTTGTCAAAGCGGAAGACGGGGCCGTCCTTGCAGACGTACTTGTTGCCGATGTTGCAACGGCCGCACTTGCCGATGCCGCACTTCATGCGCAGCTCCATGGTGGTAAACACCTGGGTGCGGTCAAAGCCCAGTCCGTCCAGGGCCTGCAGCACGAACTTGATCATGATGGGCGGGCCGCATACCAGCACCTTGCCCTGGGGGTCGAATCCCAGCTCGGTGACGTAATTGGGCACGAATCCCACGTGTCCGTCCCAGCCCTCCTGAGGCCGGTCGATGGTGAGATGCACGTTGATGCCCGCTTCCTTGCACCATTCGTTCTCGATTTCGGGATAATCCACCAGATCGTCCTTGGACCGGGAACCGTATACGATGTCCACCTTGCCGTAATTCTCCCGGTGGGCGCGCACGTAGTTAATCACGCTGCGCAGGGGCGCCAGGCCGATACCGCCGGCAATGAAGATCAGATCCTGTCCCTTCAATTCGGTTTCCACCGGGAAGGGATTGCCGTACGGCCCGCGGATGGTCACCATCTGGCCGGGCTCCATCTGGTGCAGCCAGCTGGTAAGACAGCCGCACTTTTTGATGGAAAATTCCTGATATTCCTCGTTGGTGGGGGAAGAGGTGATGGAGAACATCGCCTCGCCCACGCCGGGGATGGAAAGCATGGCGCACTGGCCGGGCATGTGCTCAAAGCACTTGCCGCCGCCGGGCGCGTTCACGCGGAAGGTCTTTACGTCCGGGGTATCCACCCGCACGTCGGTCACGATGCCGATCATGGGCACCAGAGGCTCCTTCATCATTTGCTCTCCTCCTCTCCCAGGGCCTTAATCACCTTCACAATGTGCAGGTGCATGGGGCACTTCTTGATGCACCGGCCGCAGCCCACGCAGGAATACATGCCGTCGTTGTTGGCGGGGAAGTAAACCAGCTTGTGCATAAACCGCTGGCGGTAACGCTCCAGCTGGTGGGGACGGGGGGTGCCCGCGGCCATCAGCGTGAAGTCGGAATACATGCAGCTGTCCCAGCAGCGATACCGCTGAACGCCGTTGCCGGTGTCGTAATCCCGGATGTCGTAGCACTGACAGGTGGGGCAGGCGAAGGTGCAGCTGCCGCAGCCCAGGCAGGCCATGGAAAGCTTCTTCCACTTGGGGGAATCAAACTTTTCCTTCAGGTGCTCGCCGTCGAAGCCCTTGAGATTCAGGTGGGCAAAGGGCAGCTCCTCATACTTTTTGCCGATTTCGCCCTTCAGCCATTCCACGGGGCCTTCCTCGGCCTTGTCCAGGTTCCATTCCTTCACCAGGGCCTCGCCCTTTTCGGTGTTGGTCTGGACGTAATAATCGTCGCCCACGGGATACAGGGTCACGTCCGCGTCGGGGCTGGCGGGGTCCGCGCCGAAGTTCTTGCAGAAGCAGGAATCCTCGGGCTTGTCGCAGGCCAGGGCCACCAGCGTGCAGTGCTCCCTGCGGGAGGCGTAATAGGAATCCACCGGATCGGCCAGGAACACCTTGTCCAGCACCTTCACGGCCTGAATGTCGCAGGCCCGGGCGCCGAAGATCACAAAGTCCTGATGGCAGCGCTCTTCCTCGGTGAGCTCAATGGTCTTGCCCTCCACCCGGAAGTGCATCAGGTTCTCCCACTGGGGAAAGAACACGTCCTTCATGGACTTGTCGGTGGGAATCGTATCCAGGGCCAGGTTCATGCCCGCTTCATACCGCTCGAAGGAAGTCAGGCCGTCCTTCTCCACCGGAGCGTACACCGCCCGGGAAATGCCCTTCACAATGGCTTCCGCGTTCGCCTTGGGAAACTGGTAAGTCATCAGGCGTTCCCCCTTTCGCGCACGATGCTGGGCTCGGCGTCGGTCTTGGTGTAGGTGGTCATGGGCGTGCGCTCTTCCTCGCCCACGCCGGCCTGATATTCGCCGTACAGCTCGTTCATGTCCTTAATGAACTTGCGGTTCAAAAGGTGCAGCGGAATGTGCTGGGGGCAAACCCGGCTGCATTCGCCGCAGTCCGTACAGCGGCCGGCCACGTGGAAGGCGCGGATAATGTGGAATACGTTCTCCTCAAAATCCGTCACCGGGGCCTTGCTGGCCACGCTGGAGGCGGGGTTGTCAAACACGCACTTTTCGCAGGTGCACGCGGGGCACACGTTGCGGCAGGCGTTGCAGCGGATACAGCGGGACAGCTCGTTGCGCCAGAAATCGAAGCGCTCCTGGGCGGTCTCGTTCTCCAGGGCCGTCACGCCCTCCATCCGGTCCATGATGGCGGTGGGCTGTTTGGATTCCTCGTCGTCGATGATCTCGTCAAAGATTTCGAAGTCCTTGCCCTTGCAGGTCTTGCACTTGAGCAGCAGTCCGCTTTCGTCCTTCATGCCCTTGCAGCCCGCGCCGATGAGATAGAAGTTGTCCCGGTTCAGCCGGTGCTCGTGAATCAGCTGCCGGAAGGACAGCGTGTCGCAGGGCTTCAGCACCACCAGGGTCTTGCCCTCGGCCTTGTTCATCTTCACGCAGTATTTGCTCAGGTTCGCCCCGGCGTAATCGCCGTACACGAAACCGTCCATCTCCTGGACGCTTTCAAACAGCGCGGGGGTCCAGTCGCATTCGCCCTCGCCCTTTTCCCAGCCGACCACGCGGGCCACGGTGCCCTCGTTCATCAGCTGCACGGCGCGATCCCGGATTCTCTTGGCTATTTCTTGCATCTGAGATCACCCAGCTTTCTGTTTTCGCCAAGCTCGGTAATGGTCTTGGCAAAGTCGTTCATGGTGGCGGAGAACTTCGCGCCTTCCGCGGCGGAAACCCATTCCACCCTGGTGCGGCCCCGCTCGATGCCCAGATAGTCCAGCATGGAGAAGAGCATGGTCATTCTGCGGCGGGCATAATAGTTGCCGCTGGTATAATGGCAGTCGCCGGGGTGGCAGCCGCACAGAATCACGCCGTCCGCGCCCCGTTCGAAGGCCCGCAGGATGAACAGGGGGTTCACCCGGCAGGAGCAGGGCACGCGGATAATCTTGATGTCCGCCGGGTAGGAAAGTCTTCCGGAACCCGCCAGATCCGCGCCCGCATAGGAGCACCAGTTGCAGCAGAAGGCCACAATTTTGGGCTTCCAGCCAGTTTCGTTTACCATCTGCATATCGCGTCCACCTCCGCAAGAATCTGCTTGTTGGAGAAGCCCTTCAGGTCCATCGCGCCGGAGGGGCAGGTAACGGTGCAGGCGCCGCAGCCCTGGCACACGGCGGGATTGACCTGGGCCACTCTGCGTACCTCGCGCACGCCGGGGCCGCGGACTTCCTTCTCCACATAAGTGATGGCGCCGTAGGGGCAGACCTTCTCACACTGGGAGCAGCCGTTGCACATCAGTTCGTTGGACTGGGCCACGCAGGGGTTGGTGACCAGATGATCCTTGGCCAACAGGCCGATGACCTTGCTGGCCGCCGCGCCGGCCTGGGCCACGGTTTCGGGAATGTCCTTGGGGCCCTGGGCCACGCCGGAAAGGAAGATGCCCGCCGTGGGGGATTCCACCGGCCGCAGCTTGGGATGGGCCTCGGTGAAGAAATCGTTGGTGTCCATGGATGCGGTGAGCATGGTGCCGATGGAACGGGCGGTGGGGTCGGGCTCGATGGCCGTGGCCAGCACCACCATGTCCGCGGCGATGTGCACCTGTTCGTTGTTGATCAGGTCGCTGCCCTGCACCATGAGCTTGTCGCCTTCTTTGGCGACCTTGCCCACCATGCCCTTGATATAGTCCACGCCGTACTGCTCGGCCGCCCGGCGATAGAACTCGTCGAAGTTCTTGCCCGGGGTACGCACGTCAATGTAGAACACGTGCACGTCCGTATCCGGATACTTTTCGCGCACCAGCATGGCGTGCTTGGCGGTGTACATGCAGCAGATCTTGCTGCAATAGGGCTTGCCCCGCTTGGTGTTTTCTTCGCAGCGGGAACCCACGCACTGAATGAACACGATGGTCTTGGGGTGCTTGCCGTCGCTGGGCCGCAGCAGGGTGCCCTTGGTGGGGCCGGCGGCGTTCATCAGCCGCTCGAACTCCAGGGAAGTCACCACGTCGGCGTTGTCGGCATATCCGAACTCGTTCAGCGGGGAAGGATCAATGGGCTTGAAGCCGGTGGCCACCACGATGGCGCCGTATTCCCGCTCGATGAGCTCGTCTTCCTGCTTGTAATTGATGGCGCCCGCGGAGCACACCTTTTCGCACAGGCCGCACTTGCCGGTCTTGAGCTTAATGCACTGCTCGGGGTCGATCACCGCCACGTTGGGAATGGCCTGGGCAAAGGGGATATAAATGGCGCCCCGGTTGTCCAGGTTCATGTTGAATTCGTTCTTGCCCTTGCGGGAGGGGCACTTGGTGGTGCACAAAGAGCAGCCCGTGCACTTGGTCTCGTCCACGAAACGGGCCTTTTTGCGGATGGTGGCCTTGAAGGAGCCCACGAATCCGGAAACCTTTTCCACCTTGGCGTAGGAGATGATGTTGATCTTCTCGTTCTGAGAAGCTTCCACCATCTTGGGGGTGAGTATGCACGCCGCGCAGTCCAGGGTGGGGAAGGTCTTGTCCAGCTGGGCCATGCGCCCGCCGATGGTGGGCCGCTGTTCCACAATGTCCACCTCGTAACCTGCGTCGGCCACGTCCAGCGCGGTCTGAATGCCCGCGATGCCGCCGCCGATAACCAGACAGCGCTTGGTTACCGCGCTGGTGCCGGCCTGCAGGGGGGTGTCGTTGCGCAGCTTGGAAATGGCGGCCTTGGCCAGCACGATGGCCTTGGCGGTGGCCTCTTCCTTATCCTTGTGAATCCAGGAGCACTGCTCGCGGATGTTGGCGATTTCCACCATATAGGGGTTCAGGCCGGCGCTTTCCGCGGTCTTGCGGAAGGTGGCCTCGTGCATGCGGGGAGAGCAGGAGCACACCACGATGCCCGTAAGGTGATGTTCGTGGATGGCGTCCTGAATGAGCTTCTGGCCCGCGGCGGAACACATATACTGATAATTTGCGGAGAACACCACGCCGGGCTCGTTCTTTACGGCCTCGGCCACTGCCTCCACGTCCACCGTTGCGGCGATGTTGGATCCGCACCAGCAGACGAATACGCCGATTTTCTGCATTTGTGGTCTTTCTCCTTACTTTCTGTATTTGCGCATGGCGGCCATCAGCAGCTGCTGGGGCACGCTTTCATCCGCGAATTCGGGAATGTCCCGGGCACCCTTGTGGTTTTTGTCCTGCTGGCGAATCTGCATCAGCCGCACGGCCTCCACCAGCTTGCCGGGCTCCACGCCCCGGGGACAGCGCTCCACGCATGCCATGCAGGAAAGGCACAGGTAGATGGACTTGCTCTGCATCAGCTTCTCAATCTGCCCCTTCTCCACCATGGCCACAAACTGATGGGGATGATATTCCATGGCGTCGTAATTGGGGCACGTGCCGGAGCACTTGCCGCACTTCATGCACTTTCTGGGGTTGACGCCGCTGATGCGCAGGGCGGTCTCGGTCAGGAACTTCGCGTTGTTTTCCATGAGCTTGTCAGCCCTCCTTCACGCCCAGCGCCTCGGCCAGCAGCTCGGTAAAATACTTCACCGGCAGCTTGTGGGCGGTGGCGTTTTCCACCAGGTTGTACATGCACAGAGGACAGGCGGTGATCAGTTCGTCGCATCCCGCGTCCATGGCGCTGTTCAGCGCCCGGTCCACCTGATGCTCCGCGGATCCCTTGTCCTCCAGCGCCACGTAGGCGCCGCAGCACTCGTTGCGATAGGGGTACTTCACCGGCGTGGCCCCGATGGCCTTGATGAAGTCCTCAATGATGGTGGGGTTCTCCGGGTCGTCAAAGGCCAGAACCTTGCCCGGCCGCAGCACCATGCATCCGTAGAACGCGCCGATCTTCCGGCCGGTCAGGGGGTTGACCACCTTTTTCTTCAGTTCGTCAAATCCCACCTCGTCCCGCAGCACCTCCAGGAAGTGAACCACTTCCGTGGCGCCGTCGTATCCACCGTCCTCGGCCAGATAATTGGCGGCCTTGGTGCGGAAGTTCTCGTCGGCGTTCCAGTCGTAGGCCGTGCGCTTGAGCACGTGGTGGCAGGCGGAACACATGGTCACCAGCTTGCCGCCTTCCGCGCTCTGCAGCGCCCGCACCGCGCTCAGCCGGGAGGCGATTTCGTCGGTGACCTGGGGATACACCGCGCCGCAGCACTGCCAGTTGGGCAGCTCCTGCAGGGTGATGCCCAGCGCCTCGGCGGACTTGCGGGCGCAGATATCCAGCTGCTTGGCCCTGTCCTTCAGGGTGCAGCCCGGATAGTAGCTGTAAATCATTTTGTCCTTCTCCTTTTTCAGCACATCTCTTCGGGCTTGAAAACCTCGTCGAACTTCTCCGCCGTCAAAAAGCCCAGCGCCACGCAGGCTTCCTTCAGGGAAATGTTCTCCTTATAGGCCTTCTTGGCGGTCTTGGCGGCGTTGTCGTATCCGATGTAGGGATTCAGCGCCGTAACCAGCATCAGGGAATTATAGAGATTGTCGTGCATCTTTTCCCGGTTGGCGGTAATGCCGCTGACGCAGTTCTTGTTGAAGGAACGCAGGGAATCCGCCAACAGCCGCACGGACTGCAGGAAGTTGTAAATCAGTACCGGCATGAACACGTTCAGTTCGAAATTGCCCTGAGAAGCCGCCATGCCCACCGCCACGTCGTTGGCCATCACCTGTACGGCCACCATGGTCACGGATTCGCACTGGGTGGGGTTCACCTTGCCGGGCATGATGGAGGAACCGGGCTCGTTTTCGGGAATGTGAATCTCGCCCAGACCGTCCCTGGGGCCGCTGGCCAGCCAGCGTACGTCATTGGCGATCTTCATCATGTTGCAGGCCAGCGCCTTCAGCGCGCCGTGAGCAAATACCAGATCGTCCGTGGAAGTCTGGGCGTGGACCTTGTTCTCCGCCGTCAAAAAGCCCAGCGCCACGCAGGCTTCCTTCAGGGAAATTTTCTCCTTATAGGCCTTCTTGGCGGTCTTGGCGGCGTTGTCGTATCCGATGTAGGGATTCAGCGCCGTAACCAGC